>NZ_JBMOVV010000007.1:0-174506 GCF_049472135.1 Arcobacter pernae | reverse complement strand
AAGATGCAGTTGAAACAACAATTACAGATGAGAGTGTACCAACTAACCCAGATGATCAAACAGCATTAGTAAGTATAGAAGGACCATCAAATGTAACTGAGGGTGATGTAACAACTCCATATACAGTAAGTATTACACAAGCTCCAGAGACTGATTTAGAAGTATTCTTTACATACACAGGTGTAGCAGAAGATGGAACAGACTTCACAGGAGTATCAAGTGTAATTATTAAAGCAGGTGATACATCAGCAACATTTACAATTGCAACACTGGATGATAACTTAGCAGAAGGAAGTGAGAACTTTACAGTATCAATTGACTCTACAAAACTAGGAGCAGTTGGTGGATTAGAAGATGTAAGAGTAGACACTACAAAAGATGCAGTTGAAACAACAATTACAGATGAGAGTGTACCAACTAACCCAGATGATCAAACAGCATTAGTAAGTATAGAAGGACCATCAAATGTAACTGAGGGTGATGTAACAACTCCATATACAGTAAGTATTACACAAGCTCCAGAGACTGATTTAGAAGTATTCTTTACATACACAGGTGTAGCAGAAGATGGAACAGACTTCACAGGAGTATCAAGTGTAATTATTAAAGCAGGTGATACATCAGCAACATTTACAATTGCAACACTGGATGATAACTTAGCAGAAGGAAGTGAGAACTTTACAGTATCAATTGACTCTACAAAACTAGGAGCAGTTGGTGGATTAGAAGATGTAAGAGTAGACACTACAAAAGATGCAGTTGAAACAACAATTACAGACAACGATAATTTATATATGAATATAGAAAAAGTAACAGTTGATGAAGATGCTTTATTAGGTACAAGTGATTTAGATTCTTATGATCCAGATATTAAAGAGTTTACAGGAAGTTTAACTTTAAACACTGAGTTAGATGTAGATTTAGTATTTGCAGGAGGGCAAAATACTTCTTTAACATCACAAGGTGAGAATATTAGTTTAGAATATTCATCAAACAATGAAATAATTAAAGGTATTTCAGATGATGGAAGAGAAATTTTTGAAGTATCATTAAATCAAACAGATGGAACATATACATTCAAATTAAAAGATGTTGTTGATCATCCTGATTTTACTTCTGAAGATTTAATTAATGATTTAAATTTCAGAGTTATTGCTGAAACACAGTTTGGACATTTAACAGCTGCTGATATTAATGTTAGTATAGCAGATGATGTACCAACTGCAAGTTGTACAATAATTGATGCTGATTCACAATATAAAGAGACAGAGACGAATTTAGTTATTGCAATTGACAATTCAGGAAGTATGGGAAGTGGTGCTGGAAGTAAAATGGAACTTGCAAAAGAAGCTGCTATCAAACTTATTGAAAAATATGAAATGATGGGTGATGTAAATGTTAAGATTGTTTCATTCAATGGTCAAGCAGATGCATCAACATGGTATACAAGTTCAACAGCAGCTAAAAATGCTCTTTCAGCATTAACTTCAGGTGGATATACAAACTATGAAGATACTTTAAGAGATACTATAGATACATATGATACTTCATCTGATCCAAAACCATCATCTGATCAAGATATTTTCTATATGTTATCAGATGGTAACCCAACAAGAGGTGATGCAAATGGTGATGATGATATCTCTGGATTAATTCCTGAGTGGAAAAATTTTGCTGAGTCAAACTTTGATGATGTATACTCTATAGGTATTGGAACAAATGTTGATTTAGATGGAAACTATAGAGGTAGTTTAGATCAAATTGCAGATGTAGCAAATGGTCATGATACTTTCATTGTTGAGAATGTAAATGACTTAACAGATGAGATGTTAGCAACTATTGTAAATATCAATGGTGTACTAGTTATCAATAATGGTGGAAATGAACTTAACTTTAGTTTTGGTGCAGATGGCGCAGCAGATGGAAATGGACCTAAACTAGATGGAGGAAAAATCTCATTTACTTGGGGAGATGGTGATTTAAGTGATGGCACTGGTGTGGTTGTTAATAACAATGATGGAACAGGACCAAATATAGAATGGCTTGTTTATAATAATGGGAAAGTTTTATTAGGAAAAGATGTTAATACAGGTGAAATTTTAGTAAAACTTGAAGCAAATAATGTAAACAGTGATAACCCAACATATGAAGTAACACAATTTGTTCCAAATACAGGGATTAATAAACTTGAAGTTCCATTCCATGTAGTAGATGGAGATGGAGATGGTGCAACTGGATGTTTAAATATCGACATTGATGCAAATTTCCAAGCCTTTATTAAATTAACTGGTGATTCATCTGCTACAGAAGCAAATGGTGCACAGTTAGTGCATAATTTAGAGTTAGTAGACCAAAATGGTGACCCTATTAAATTAAGAGAAGGGCAAAAAGTAACTGTAGAGTTAGAATATACAAATGATTCAACTAGTGATGAAGACTTTACAGCTGCAAAAACAGTGCAAGTTGAAATAGTTGGTACGGTTGACGGTGCTAATAGTGTACAAGTTATCAATGAAGTAGTAAACGACTTATTTAAAGAAGGAACTGAGTCTTATACTCTTAGTATAAAATCTGTTAATACTAATGTAAATGGTTTAGGTAATATTGGGATTGACTCAGCAAATAATAGTGTGACAGGAACAATAGTAGATAATACTGATGTTGTAACTGCAAGTATTACAGGGGACTCGTCAGTAAATGAAGGTGAAAAGTCTTCTTACAAAGTTGAGTTAAAAGATGAAAATGACAATCCAGTAATTGCAAAAGAAGACATGGTGGTAACTTTAGAATACACATATGTAGATACAACTACAAATGAAGATATTACTGAAATTGCTACAGTTACTATACCAAAAGATTCAAGTAGTGTGGAGTTTGATATTCAAACTATTGCTGATACTTTATTTGAAGGAAATGAAGTATTTAAAGTAAGTATCTTATCTATTAGTAATACAGAAGATTATGAGCAGTTTGATATTAATAATACTCCTGTAACTACAGAGATTATTGATGATGAGACATTAAGTATGAATATAGATAGAGCATTAGTTGATGAAGATGCTCTTGTAAATACAAGTGATAATGATGGTTATAATACTGTTAAGACGTTTACTGGTTCTTATAATTTTAATACAAACCTTGATGTTGATGTTGCATTTAAAGCAGGACAAACAACAAACTTAACATCTAAAGGTGAAGTTATAACTCTTGAGTTATCAGCCGATAAAAACACATTAGTTGGAAAATCAGGAACAAGAGAAATCTTCGAGATTACATTAGATGAAGCAAATAATGAATATACAGTTATGCTAAAAGATGTAATTGATCATGGAGATATTACAAGTGAAGATTTAGAAACTTTATCTGTTTTACTTGAAGGAACAACTGTAGTTGGAAATGTTGAAGCTACTTTAAACATTGATATTGCAGATGATATTGTAACTGTTGATAATACAAATGCAGAAACTGTAAGTATTGATAATTCACAGTTTACAAATATGATTATAAATGGAAGTTTCGAAAATATTACAGGATTTAAAACTTCTGGAAGTGATGCTTTTGTAGAAAATAAAGACTTATCAAGTGGTTCATGGATTGGTCTTCAAGCTATGGAAGGATGGGAGTTATTAAGTAAATCATCGATGTGGATGGAACCACATGAACAAGCTCACGCAAGTATAGGTGCTGATGATGGTGAAAATTATATGGATTTAGGTGAAACAAACTCTAACGATTCAGATGTAGAAAACACTCATATTGGTCAAATTATAAGTGGTGTACAAGATGGTGTAACTTATGATTTAAGTTTTGCATTTAGAGATAAAGCATTTACTCAAGCAAATGAAGCTGATTCTGGAAAAATGCAAGTTATTTGGAATGGTGAAGTAATTGCTACAATTGATGGAGATAATAGTTCTTGGGAAACTATGAATCTTCAAGTAGTTGGTGGTTCAGGCGATAACTCTAATAGATTAGAGTTTAAAGAAATAGGTGAAGGTAATGATAACTGGGGTATGGCTTTAGATGATATTCAAATGTCAGCAACATCTATTCATTATACAGGAAGCCTTTCAGATAACTCTGGTTTAGAGGTAAACTTTGGAGCAGATGGAAAAGGTTCATATGAATTAGCTTCTAAAACTGGGTGGACATTAAGTTCTGATAAATCAACTTTAATAAAAGATGATGGTTCATTAAAAGTTTGGATGAATAGTTCAAATGGTGAGTATTTTGTTCAACAGTTAAAACCAACTACAATTGGAGATATTTCAGTTCCTGTAAAAATAACAGATGGTGACGGTGATAGTGTAACTACTAATATTAATATATCAGTAGAAAATAAAACACCTGAATTACCAGATTCAATTACTGTAAAATTACTTGATAGTGATAGTGTATTAGAAGGTGAAACTTTAGCTCATAGAGTTAAGTTATATGATGCAAATGGTAATGAAGTTGCAGTTCCAGAGGGTGAATATGTAGAAGTAACATTAACTTATACTGCAAGTGGTTCAAATGGAGCAGTTGAAGATGTAGATTACACTTCTCAAAATACTGTTAGAATTTATGGTGGAACTAGTGGAACTTATGTATTTAATGATACATTAACAGATAACTCATATGAAGGTAGTGAATCATATACTGTATCAGTATCTAATGTTACTTCTTCTAGTAGTGAAATAGAAAGTAAATTAAACGTAAGTAATCAAACAGTTACAGGAACAATAGTTGATGGAAACACACCTCCTGAAGCTGATGATAGACATATTGAAATTGAATGTAATAATAAAACATATTCAAGTGGTTTAGAGTCAGAATATTATGGAGTTAATGTACAAATTAGTAATTTAGAACAATTTAAATCAATTGTATCTTCAAATAATCCAGATGCAACATTTACAGCAACGACTATTAATTATGGTCAAGGTTCAGGAAGTGTTAGTCAAGGTACTAATTTACAAGAGTTCTTGAAATCTGATGCTTCATCTTTAAGTAATGATCCAGGAAATACATCTGATGGTGGTATTTTCATGGCAGGAAAAGTTTATTTAGAAGCAGGAACTTATAACTTTAAAGTACTAGGTGATGATGGTTATGATATTATAATAAATGGTCAAAGTGTTGCTACTTATGATGTTAATCAACCACCTCAAGAAAGAGTACATGGAGAATTTACAATTTCAGAGTCAGGTTACCATGATATTGAAATGTTCTGGTGGGATCAAGGTGGAGAATATGTATTTAAACCTGAAATTTCTTCAGATGGTGGAACTACATATGAGATTCTTGATTCATCTATGTTATTTACAGAACAAAGTACAACTCCTACTGCTCAAACAGTTGAGTTTACATTAGAAGATTTTGTTTCAGATATTGAAGATGATGCAAACTCTACTACTGTAAAAATTAAAATTGTTTCTTTACCTGAAGATGGTGTATTAACTGTAAATGGAAATGCAGTAGAAATTGGAGATATTTATGACGAAACAGCTCAAATAGTTTATACTCCAAATGCTAATCAAGAGGATACACTTTATGGTACGACAGCAAATAGTGGAACATTAGATGAGTGGGGAACTATTAGTAATGGTGTTCTTACAACAGATGATGGAAATGCGGTAATTAAAGCTTACAGTGATGGTATTTTAAGTGAAGTTGGTTTTGCAAGTCAAAATAATAATTACCACCATGATGGTTTAGGTTTAGGTGTTGTTGGTTCAACTGATAATGATCAAATAGAATTAAATGGAAATGAAAAGTTAGTAATTGAGTTTAAAGAAACAGTTACAAATGCTGAGTTTGGATTAGCAAGTTTAGGAAATAATTTTGCACCAGGTGATTCAGCAGATGCTAAAGCTCATTGGATTGCATATAAAAATGGTGTAAAAGTAGATGAAGGTTATGTAAAACAAAGTACTGATGATTCAAATCCTACAACTAATTCATTTGAAGTAAAAGTAGAGTTTGATTCTATTGAATTTACAACAATAGCAAATGTAAATTCTAATTTCTCTGTACAATATATGAATGTAGACTATAAAGTAGATGATTCATTTGATTATATAGCAATTGATTCTAATGGAGTTGAATCAAATGAAGCAACTGTAACATTTGATATGAATACAAAAGCTTGTACTTTAAAAAATATTGCTCCAGATGCAGTTGATGATACGAAGTCATTAAATGAAAATAGTGCAATTAATATAAATGTATTAAGTAATGATACAGATGTAGATGGTGATGTTTTAACAGTAACATCAGTTACTCAGCCAGCTTATGGAACAGTTGTAATTAATAGTGATGGAACAGTTAAATATACACCAACAGCTGATTATGTAGGAAATGATAGTTTCACATATACTATTGTTGATGAACATGGTGCAACTGATACTGCAACAGTAACACTTACAGTAAATAAAGTTAATGAAGCACCAACTATTACAAATGGGTATGCAGTAGTTTCTGAAGAGGCATTAGTTGATGGAATTAAAGATACACAAGGAAATCCAGATAGTACAAATTCAAAAGTTTATACTGGAAAACTTTCTGTAAATGATGTAAATATTGAAGATAGTTTAAGTCTTACATTAAGAGCACCAATTGAAGTATTAAAAGCAACAAATGGACAGGCTATTTCTTGGTATGGTGAAGGTACGAATACATTAATTGGAAAAGTAGGAACTCAAGATGTCCTAAAAGTTACTATTGATGATGCTGGTAACTATAAAGTAGAGTTATTTGAGAATGTTAAACACCCTGTACAAAATGTTGAAGATGTATTATCATTAAACTTTAAAGTTGATGTAACTGATGGTTCTTTAACTACAACAGGAAATTTAAGAGTTGATATTGAAGATGATTCAGGTGTTGCAAATATGTCAGAACAAACTATTATTGTTGAAAAAGACACTGTATTTATTAAAAATTTAGATGCAGGATTTGTAAATTCACAATTCCATAATGGAACAAGTCAAGTTTCAACACATAATACAGATTCTGATAACTATGTAGACTCTATGTATTGGGGTAGTCCAGTTAATGGTTCTCAAAAGTCAGGTTATACTTTAGTAGATAATAGTTTATATACATCAAGTACAGGTTCTCAAGTAGATACAAATGGTATCTTTAAACTTGCAGACTTTTCACATGAAAATTGGGCTATTTATGCAAATTCATCTACTTTAGATAAAACAACAGTTACTATGAGTATGGATGTAATAATAAATGGTAAATCAGTTTCAGTTAGCTTTGATGTTTTACTTGAACATACAGAAACACCAAATTCAAATGATGTAATGGCATCAAGAGATATTATTACACTACCAGATGGTGATATTCATGTAAATGTAGATGGAAAAGATTTTGCCTTTACTGTAGAAGGGTTTAGAAACTCAAATGGTGAGTATGTAAAAGAGATTTACACAAATGAAGCAGCAAGTAATAATTTTGAAATTTATGCAAGTATTAAGCCTGCTACAGCTCTTCCAGAAGTATCAGGAACTATAAATTATGCAGCAGGTGCAGATGGATTAGAGTCAATTACTTGGGGAGATTTAACAAGTCAATATGGTACTATGACTGTAGATGCAAATGGAAATTATAAATTTGTTGTTAACCAAAATACAAAAGATAATATTGCTGCTAACCAAAATATAGTTGAAGAGTTTACATATACAATAACTGACAAAGATGGAGATACTTCAACAAGTAGTGTTAAAATAAATATCAGTGGAACGCAATCTTCAAATACAATACCAGATGCAGTTGATGATAGATTAGCTGTATGGGAGAGTATAGCAACAAATATTGATGTGTTAGCAAATGATACTGATGCAGATGGAGATACATTAAGAATTACAAATGTTGACTCAAATGTAATGTTAAATGGAAAAGTTGTAGGAACAGCAGAAATTGTAACTATAAATGGCGTAGATAAAGTAAGATTTACTCCAAACCAAAACTTTGATTTAGTAAAAGATGAAAGAGAAACTATAGAAATTAACTATCAAATTACAGATGGAAATGGCGGTTATGATAGTGCAACTGCTTTAGTTGATGTTGTAGGAGTTGATGATGAAGCTGATAGTCCAAATCTTTCAATGCAAGTTTGTTATGTAGAGACTATTAAATATGGTTCAAATTCTTCAGGATACTATGTAATGGGATCATACAGTAGTGATGGTTCTTGGTATGGAGATGACTCTTATAATAGTGGTAGTTATTCATATGGTGATGATAGTTATGGTGGAGGTTACTTCTCATGGGGTGGAAACACTGGATATTGTTATAATACATACAAATATAAAATATCAGTTCAGAGTTCATTAAATGATACTGATGGAAGTGAAACACTTTCACAAGTAACATTATCAAATATTCCAAATGGAATGAATCTTTATATAAATAATGTTCAAATTCATCCAAATGCAGATGGAACATATACTGTTCCAAATAATGTAGATGTTTATGGACTTATAAATAGAGTTCCATCAACTTATGAATTTAACTCTATTAGAGCATCTGTTACTGCTCATGAGACGAATGATGGAATTTACAGAGGTTCTATTGATGGTGAAGATATGACAATTACTGTTGATAGATTTGCTAATAAAACAGCACAATTAATTGATGGTGTGGTTGAGGGAGTTGAATATGAAACTTCATCAGGAGTGAAAGGTATCACTGATAAAGATGGTAACTTCAGTTATAAAGAAGGTGATTCAATCACATTTAAAATTGGTGGTGTTATCTTAGGTGTAGCAACAGCCGAAGATGTAGCAAGTGGAAAAACTTTCTTACAAGACATTGCAGATGTTGAAAGAACTGATTTAAATGATGAGTACTTAGAAAATTTAGCAACTTTCTTACAGTCATTAGATGTAAATGCTGATGCTTATGATGGTATTGTAATTACAGAAGAAATTAGAACTGCTTTAGAAAATGTTTCTATTGATTTAAGAACAGCTTCTGAAGAAGAAGTAAAAGCATTAGTTGAATCTGTTGGAAAAGAGTATGTAAGTGAAAAAGATGCAATGCAACACGTAAAAGATATGCTTGTTGAATATACTGATTTAACAGAGGAAGAGTTTGAAGAACATATTTCAGATGATTTAACACTTGCAGTTCTTGGAAATAAACCTTTAAGCAATATAGAGTATGTTACTACATCAGGAATCAAAGGTATGACAAATGATAAAGGTGAGTTTGTATTCAATGAAGAAGATGATATTACATTTATTAAAGATGGAGAAGTATTAGCAACTGTTGAAACATCTGTAATTGGAGAAGATAATTTAATTACTGTTGAAGAGTTAAATGAATTTAATATAGCTTCAAATACAGAATTATTAGGTCAAGATATTGATTTAGAAGTTTTAGTACCAGTAGGAGATAACTCTGATAATGAAATCTCTTCAAATATCAATGATGTAGATATTGACATTGATGAAGTAATTGAAAGTGCAAGTGAAGAATTAAAAATCTTTAAAGAAGGTGATAATAGTATATCTCTTGAAAATAGTGATGAATTATGGTCAAATGAAGGAACTAAAGAGATTGATGGAGAGAAATATAGTGTGTACAAAGGTACAAGTACATCTACATCTAATATCAAAGTTCTAATTGATGAAGATGTTTCTATTGAACCTGATTTATAGAAAATAAAGGAAAAGCAGAAATGCTTTTCCTTTAATCTTTTAAATAAAAACCTTCAAATTTTATATCTATTTTTAAATCAATAAATTTTTTTACTGCTAGTTCAAAGCCATTAAAAGCGGCTTGTTTATACCAATATATATAATCATTTTCGTTTTCACATAATTTTTTTTCAATCATAAGTGCTATAAAATATTGAGATTTGGGATAATCTTTTGATTGAATAAATAGTTCGTATGCTTTTTTGTAGTTTTGTCTAACACCTTTTCCTTTAAAGTATAAAACACCTAAACTAGAAATTGATGGAGCATATTTTTTTGTTGCAGTTTTTTTATAGGTTAAATATGATTTAACCATATCTTGTTTTGTTAAAACTCCATCTTCATAAAAAAGAGCTAATGTTTCATTTGCATAATAGTTCATGGAAGATAGTTCAAAACAGAGCTTAAAATCATTTATCTCTTTATTGTTTATAGTAAAGTATTTGCAAACATATTTATAATCGTTAGGTACTTTAAAATCATCTGATAGAATAGTTTTTATTTCGTTAATAGTAGCTCTTTTTTGATAGTCTTTTTCAAGCATACGTAAAATTAGATATTTATATTTAGTATTTTTAACATTAGAAATATTTGGGAAAACAAATTCATGACAGTAAATCTTTCTTATTAAACTATCCTCATTTTTGAGATTAAAAATATTTTGTTTTGTAAGAACAAAATATAAACAACAAGCTAAAGAGTATATCTCAGAGTATAAACCTCTTAATCCTTTATAAACTTCAGGGGCAGTATAGATTTTGTGCCCCTTGTGAACTACAGAACTATTTAATGATAAATTATTACTTATTCCCCAGTCAATTAAAAAAAAGTTTTTATCCTTTTCAAGTATATTAAAAGGAGTGATATCATTATGAAGACGATTGTTTTTATACATAAACTCTATTTGATCTAAAATATTTAATAGAAATTTCTTAATTTCTTCTTCTGAAAAAATTCTATTGTTTAAAACTTGGTAGTTTAAATCAGGATTTTCTATATAATCAAAAACAAAATAAATATACTCCTTCTCTTTTTTTGCTTCATAGAATTTGATAGCATTTTTATAATTATTCATAATTTTTAAAGACTCTATTTCATTTTTGATTTTATTAAAATTTTCGATATATCTTGATATCTTTTTTATTGCATAAAGTTTTTCATCTTTTTTTACAAGATACACATCACTAAAGGCACCTTTAGCAATCTGTTTTATTATTGAATAGTTGGATATTTTCATGTGAAGTCTTTAAAATATATTTTTTATTTATTAATATTAGGATATTCTAAATTATCTTAAAAATTATCATTAAAGAAGTAAAATGAGACAAACAAAGCTAGAAGATTTTTTAGAATTAGAAGAACACAATAAAGAGCTTGAAAAAAGAATAAAAGTAGAACTTGAAAAAAATAGAAAAAAAGATGAACTACTTTTTAGGCAAGCAAAAATGGCTTCTATGGGAGAGATGTTAGCTAATATTTCTCATCAATGGAGACAACCTCTTATGGAAATATCTTCTTTATTTATACCATTAGAAGCAAAATTAAAAATGAATTTGCCAATTGATAATAAAGAACTTCAACACTCAATAACACAACTAAATGAAATAACAAAATATATGTCATCAACTATCGATGATTTTAAAAACTTTTTCTCAAAAGATAAAGAAAAAATGAAGTTTGAGATACTTCAACAAATCAACTCAACTATAAATATAATAAATGGTGGACTTAAATCACATAATATAAATCTTGATATTATTATTAAAAAGAACCCAACTATACTTGCATATAAAAATGAGTATTCACAAGCTTTAATAAATATAATAAATAATGCAAAAGATGCTTTAGTTCAAAGAAAAATTAAAAATCCAAAAATTGATATTATTATAGAAGAAAAAGAAGGTCTTGTAGTTACTTCAATTCATGATAATGCCGGTGGAATAAATGTAAGACCAATTGAAAAAGTATTTGATCCTTTTTTTACTTATGAAAAGACAAATGGCTCTGGAATAGGGCTTTTTATGTCTAAACTTATAATCGAAAATAACATGAATGGAAAGTTAGAAGTTGAAAATAAAAAAGATGGGGCTTTGTTTATTATTTCCATTCCAAAGCTATAGAAATATTGCTTCAAATTCTATTTAAATAAATTTAGATATAATCACGACTTACAAGAAAACTTCATTTTACAAAATAGGATAATTATGTCAAAACAACTATTGCAAAAACAAGCTGATACGATTAGATTCTTAGCTGCTGATATGGTTCAAAAAGCAAACTCAGGACACCCAGGTGCACCAATGGGTCTAGCTGATATTGCTACAGTTTTAAGTAATCACTTAAATTTAAATCCAGCGAACGAAAAATGGTTAAACAGAGATAGATTAGTATTCTCTGGTGGTCACGCAACTGGATTAGTATACTCTTTATTACATTTATGGGGATTTGATGTATCTGTAAATGATATGAAAAACTTCAGACAAACTCACTCTAAAACACCTGGTCACCCAGAGTATGGTCACACTCATGGTGTTGAAATTACAACTGGTCCTTTAGGTCAAGGTATTGCAAATGCTGTTGGTTTTGCAATGGCTGCTAAATATGCACAAAACACTTTAGGAAAAGAAGTAATTAATCATAAAGTTTACTGTTTATGTGGAGATGGAGATTTACAAGAAGGTATTTCTTACGAAGCGTGTTCAACTGCAGGTCACTTAAACTTAGATAACTTAGTAATCATTTATGATTCAAACTCAATTACAATTGAAGGTGATACTTCTATTGCTTGGTCTGAAAATGTTAAAAAGAGATTCCAAGGTATTGATTTTGAAGTAATCGAGATTGATGGACATAACTTTGATCAAATCGATAAAGCTTTAGTTACTGCAAAAGATGCTACTAAACCTGTATTAGTTATTGCTAAAACTGCAATTGCTAAGGGATCTGCAACTATGGAAGGTTCACACCATTCTCATGGAGCTCCATTAGGTCATGATGATATTAAAGCATCAAAAGAAAAAGCTGGGTTTGATCCAGAAGAGACATTCTTTGTTCCTGCTGATGTAAAAGGTGCATTTGATAAATTAATTAAAGGTTCTATTGCTGAGAATGAGTGGAATGACTCTTTATCTGCTGAAGCAAAAGCTAAAATTGAAGAATTACAAAACCCTAATTTTGATGCAGTTGAATACCCAACTTTTGAAGCTGACTCAAGTGTTGCTACAAGAGATTCAAATGGTAAAATCTTAAATGCAATTGCAAAAGCAGTTCCAGGATTCTTAGGTGGTTCAGCAGACTTAGGACCATCAAATAAAACTGAATTAAAAGATATGGGTGATTTCCCAATGGGTAGAAACATTCACTTTGGTATTAGAGAGCATGCAATGGCAGCAATTTCAAATGCTATGAATTTATACGGATTATTTAGAGTTTACTCTGCAACATTCTTTGTATTCTCAGATTACTTAAAACCAAGTGCAAGAATTGCAGCATTAGCTGGTATTCCTCAACACTTTATTTGGACACATGACTCTATTGGAGTAGGTGAAGATGGACCAACTCACCAACCAATTGAGCATTTATCACAGTTTAGAGCATTACCTAACTTCTATACATTCAGACCTGCTGATGCAACTGAAAATGTAGATGCTTGGAAAACAGCTTTAAAAATGTCAGCTCCAACTGCATTTGTTTGTTCAAGACAAGGATTAAGAGTATTAAAAGACGAGAAAGCATTTGGTGAAGTTTCAAATGGTGCTTACTTACTTAAGAAAAGAGATAATGCAAACATTACAATCATGGCTTCTGGTTCTGAGGTTATGTTAGCATTACAAACTGCTTGTAAATTAGAAGAAGAAGGAATTTTTGCAAATGTTGTTTCTGTTCCTTGTTATGACTTATTTGTAGAGCAAGATAAAGAGTATATTGATCAAGTTATTGATAAAAATACTAAAGTATATGCTGTTGAAGCTGCAAGAGGATTAGAGTACTACAGATTTGCTGATGTTGTATTTGGAATGGATACATTCGGTGCATCAGGACCTGCTGGTGACTTATTCGAAGAGTTTGGATTTACAATTGACAAACTAAAAGCTAACATCGTAGCTGACTTTAAAAACTAATTTTATAAGATGGGCAGAATGCCCATCTTACTTTCTTTAAACTTCCCTTTTTTATTATTGTTATTTTATTGCTAGATATTACTTGTAAAATATATGAAATTTTACAAAAGGATTTTTCATGCCTCATTTACAGTTTGAAATCAACAAAAAAGTTTGTAAAGAAACAAAAGAAGAGTTTGCCCAGCAAATAAGAGATACTTTTAGTGATGTTATGGATACAGGGCAAGACCATATTGCTATTTCTTTAAGAGAGTATGAAAAATACGCTTTAACAATAGGAAGAGCAAATCCAAAAGATGATATTTGTTTGATGAATTTAGATATAAGAGAAGGTCGAACAATAGAGCAAAGAAGGGAACTAGCTCTTCGATTTATGGAGATTGTTAAAGTAAACTTTCAAGTAGATACAAAAAATCAGTACATCACTTTTACTGAACATAAAGGGGAAGATTTTCATTTAGTTGAAAAGTTTTTAGCTTCTTGGGAGAGTGGAGAAGACCCCTTAGTTTAAAAGAGCATTACTGCTCTTTTGATAAGATATTTATTATTTCAAAAGGTGATATTTTATTTTTTAAAGCTAACTCTTTTATAGACTTATTAGCTTCATAATTTATACTAGCATCCTCTAATTTCTTTTTCGCACTCTCAAAGTTATTTGTAAATAGTACAGAAGTTTTTTCTATTGGTTTATTAAAGACAGAATCAAATACTATTCTTTTTGGGCTTGGCTCATTTGATGTTGTAAGAATAAATCCTAAAACAATTATAGAAATAATTCCACCTACTGTAAAAAAAACTTTATTTGAAAAATAGTTTTTCATAGATTTCCAGTTAAATAAAACATGAAAAAATACAATGGCTACAAAAACTAATCCTAAAATTTCATGCATTGATTTTGTGTAGTTATCTAAAATATGAAAATACATCATTACACCTGTTGTTCCTATTACTAAAAACAAAAAAGTTGTAAAAGATGTTGCTAATTCTCTTTTCTTATGGGTTTTCATTTATGCTCCTTTTAAAAATGATTATAAAGTAGCTTTTTTAATAGTGTTTAAATTTTAGTTTAACACAGGATTAATAAAATACAAAATGTCTATATATTGACTAAAAGTCTATATTTTTATATAATCATCTAAAAAAATAAGGGATATTAATGGCAATAGGATTTATAGGACTTGGTAATTTAGGTCAAGCAATTGCTACAAGACTTACGCAAATGGGTGAAGAACTTGTAGTTTATAATAGAACAAAATCAAAAGTTGAAGATTTAGGATATGAAGTAGTTGATACTCCAAAAGATATTTTAAAAAAATGTGATGTAGTTTTTTTATGTCTTTTTGATTCTCCTGCTGTTGATAATATTTTAAATGGAGAAAATGGACTTTTATGTGATGAAGTAAAAGGTAAAACAATTATTGATTTATCAACAAATCACTATGAAGATGTTCTAAAATTTCATGATGATGTACAAAATGCAGGTGGAAAATATCTTGAAAATCCAGTATTTGGAAGTGTAGCACCAGCACTTGCAGGAGCTTTAACTTTAGTAGCTTCAGGAAAAGAAGAAGTGTTTAATGAAGTAAAACCACTTTTAGAAAAGTTTGGAAAAGAGATTTTCTTTTTAGGTAAACCAGCAGCTGCTACAAAAATGAAACTTATTAATAACCTTTGTTTAGGTTCGTTTATGGCAACAATTGCTGAGTGTACATCTTTAGCTCAGGATTGTGATATAGATAAATCAAAAGCTTTAGATATTTTAGGTGTAGGTGGTGGAACATCACTTGTTTTAAATGCTAAAAAACAAAAATTAATAGATGAAGATTTTTCAGCACATTTCTCAAATGATGCTATAAATAAAGATTTACATTTATTACAAGATTTAGCATACTCAATGAAAAAACCACTTTATAGTGCAGCTATGCCAAAAGAGTTATTTTCAAAAATGAAAATGATGGGTAAAGGTGATGAAGATTTCTCTTCAATCTATCAACTTTTTAAATCATAATAGTAAAGCCTAAGCTTTACTATTTATCTTCTTTTAGCCACTTATAAATTGTAGCTCTTGAAATATCTAAAACTTCACAAAGGTAGCTTACTACATTTCTAATAGAGAAAATACCTTCTTTATTTAAATAGATAATCAACTCTTTTTTCTCTTTTATTTTTAAATCACTAAGTTGCAAATCATACTTTTTTAAAAACTTGTTGATTGTATTGTGAGTGTGTTCTTTCCAGTCTTGTGAAAAAATAGCTTGAGGTTGAGTATTTTTATCTTCTATATTTAGAAGCATTTTTAACGAGTCATACATTTTTTCAAAAACTTCTACTTTAAAGTTTATACAAATTATACCTATTGGTTTATTGTTTATGTCCCTTAGTAAAGTTGAGACACTTTTTAATTTTGTTCCATCAATATTTGTTTTATTATATGGTCCCACAATATCTTCTTTTATACACTCAAAATCTTTTACATCATTTAGCATATTATCACCAATTTCTCTTTTTGAAAAAGGGTTTACAATATGTACTAATTTTTGAGTTTCTAAATCATGAAGTACAACTTCTACATTTGGATAAAAAAGCTTTCCAATTGAATCACATAAAGGGGTAAATGTCTCTAAAATTTTATTCATAAAATTATAATACTATAAAGATGTTTAAAATACAAAGTGTCTATATTGTAATTTAAATTGACAAAGTGTCTACAATAAAGTATAATTTCATTTTTTAAGGAATTATAATGTTAAAAGGAATTATTACACTATTAGTTTTTCAATTTTTAGGTGAGTGTATTGCAAAGTTATTTGATTTATTAGTACCAGGACCTGTTATAGGAATGGTTTTATTACTTATTTTTTTAATTATAAGAAAAAGCAGTTTTCCTAGTTTAGATAATGCTGTTTTTATTCATTTAAGATACTTACCAATGCTTTTTATACCTGCTGCTATGGGTATCATAACTCAGATTGATATTATTTCAAAAGAGTTTTGGGCTATTAGTATTGCACTATTTTTAGGAACAATTATAGCATTAGCATTTTGTGCTAAGCTAATGGATTATTTAACAATCAGACAAGAGAGTAAAAAATGAATATAGATGCTTTAATAGAATATATTTCAAACTCAACGCTTATTTGGTTGATTTTAACACTTGGGTCTTTTAAATTAGGAATTATTATCTATGAAAAGTTTAATAAACACACTTTACTTCAACCAATAATTATTTCGTATATTGTTATTATGAGTGTTTTATTTATAACTGGCGTTTCATATGAAGAGTATTTTAGAGGTGTTGAGATAATTCACTTCTTTTTAGGACCAGCAACTGTTGCTTTAGCTTTACCTTTATATAATAATTTAAAATATATAAAGTCTTTGTTTTTACCAATTATGATAACACTTATAGTAGCAGGTGTTTTTTCAATATTAATTGCTGTTTTATTATTGTGGGTATTAGATGCAAATATGCCAACTATTTTATCAATGACAACTAAGTCAATTACAGCACCAATTGCTATTATTACAAGTGAACAAATAGGTGCTATTCCATCACTTGCTGTTGGCTTTGTGATTATTACAGGAATTATAGGAGCACTTTTAGGAACTTTTATTTTTAAGATTATAAAGATAAAACATGATACTTCAAAAGGTTTTGCTCTTGGAGTTGTATCTCATGGAATAGGAACTGCAAGAGCAGTTGAGATAAGCCAAAAAGCAGCAGCCTTCTCAGCTTTAGCGATGGGGTTAAGTGGAATATTCACAGCAGTATTTTTACCACTTATAATTCAGTTCTTAAAGGGATAAATTATGTTGAACTTAAAAATAAAAGATATTTATATAGGCTGTGAAAAAGAGTATAAAAGAAAAAATAAAACATATAAAAGTTCGTATGAAAAAGAACCAATATTTAATAGTACTTATGTAAATATTTTGGGATTAGAAGATGATATGCAAAGTGATAAGCAAAGTCATGGTGGCCAAGATAAGGCTTTGTGTATTTTCACCCAAGGTTCTTATGATTTCTTTAAAGAAAAGTATAATATTGCTTTAAGTACATGTGCTTTGGGAGAGAATATTACCCTATTTGATTGTGAAGATAAAGATTTTTGTATTGGTGATAGATTCTCTTGTGGTGAGGCTATTTTTGAGATTACTCAACCAAGAGAGCCTTGTTGGAAAATATCACATATTTTAGGAATAAAAGAGTTAACAGCTTTAATTGCAAAAGAAGGACGAACAGGTTTTTATTTAAGAGTAATAAAAGAGGGCGAAATAAATAAAAATGATGAGTTCAAACTAGTTAGTAGAAAACACGAAAATATGAATATTGAGTTTGTAAATAAGTGTTATTATAATACAAAAGAGAATCAAGAAAATATAAAAGATATTTTAGAGTGTGAAGAATTATCTTCATCTTATAAAAAAGCATTAGAAAAAAGGTATAAAAATAAAGAGCATGGTTTAGAAAATTATCAGAAAGATAAAGAGTAAACTCTTACTCTTTACTTGCTATCTTAACACAGTTTCTTCCTGATTCTTTTGCTTCATATAAAGCGTTATCAACATATGATAAGGATTTATTGATTGAGTCATTTTTTACTTCATAAATACCAAAACTTGAAGTAACTTTGATGTCATTGTGGAATTTATGATTTTCTATTTTTTCTCTTAATTTCTCAGCTAAAACAACTGCTTCTTCTTCCGAAGTAAAAGGAACAATTACTAAGAACTCTTCACCACCCCATCTTCCAATAAAGTCAGTCTCTCTTATATTGGTTTTAAGTAGCTGTGAGAACTCTTTAAGTATCTCATCTCCACATAAGTGACCATGAGTGTCATTTATCTTTTTAAAGAAGTCTATATCAATTAAAATTAAAGATAAAGGTTTTTTATATCTCTTTTTATTTTTAAACTCCATATCTAAAATCATATCTAGTTTTGTTCTATTATATAAAGAAGTTAATTTGTCTGTTTGAGAAATTTTTTCAAGCCTTTTATTCATATTTTTTAATTTCATATTAGCTCTATATATGATTAGAAGGATTATTATTAAAGCAACGGCAACAACATATAAAACAATTTTTACTAATAGTTGCATGTTTAATTTATCTTCTTTAATAATAGTTAGCCATCTATTTAATAAAGCCTCTTTTTCATGTGGTTTTACAGAGTTTATAGCTTTATTTAAAATAGTTTGTAAATGTGGCTCACCTTTTCTAATTGCAATTCTTGAATTACTTGTAAGGCTTATTTTTCCAGAGATTTTTACATCATTTATTCCTGAATTTTGAAGATTATAAGCAAGAGCTGGAAAAGAGTCTATAAAAGCATAAACTTTGTCACTCTTAACTTTTTCAATTCCTTCTAAACTAGTATTTACTTGAACTAGTTTAATTTGTGGGTATCTATATCTTATTAATTCCCAAATAGAGTGTTCTTTTATTACAGCAACAGTTTTACCATTTAATGACTCAATAGAATCAATAAACATTTCATTCTGTTTTGTTGCAATTACATTTGAAAACTCAAAATACTCTTGTGTAAAGATAAGATATTTATCTCTACTTTTTGTTTGAACAGTATTTGGGATAATATCACATTGCCCTTTTTGTATAAAACTTAAAGACTCACTCCATGATGAAGTTTCAACTAGTTCAAAACTAATTCCACTATTTTTTGAAAGTTCATCTAAGAAGTTTGCAATGATTCCAACAAATTTACCATTATGGTCTATATATTCATATGGTAAATAGTTAGGATCAACACACATTTTAATTTTTTCTTTTTTATTTAAATAAGCAATTTCTTCTTGTGTAAATAAATAGCCTTTACTTTTTATCTTCTCTAGTTTTGCTTTTTTAAACCATTTTTTTTCTAGTTTCTCTATCTCTTCAGGAGGAATTTGTTTTTGAACTTTTTCAATAATACTTTTTAAAATATCATTTTCTTTATTTACAGTTATATAAAAACTAAGCTCTTTATCATCATGATTTTCCATAGTTTTTAAGTTTGTAAATAGGTGTCTATTTATATTGTAATCAAGTACAGTTTTTAAACCATATGAAGCATCAGCTTTTTTCATGGCAACTGCTTCAATCATACTATAAGTATTAGTTGTAGGGTAAATATTGATTTTAGGATAGTTGTTTTTTACTCTATCGTAACTATGGTAGCCTTTAACCAAAGCCATAGTTTCACCTTCAAGCTCTTTGAAAGTATGTACTTCTTTATGATCTAACCTTGTAACCATAGCAAGTGGTGAACTAGCATAAGGATTTGAAGTAAAAAGAAATCTTTCTTCTCTTTTTTTTGATTTTAGAACATTTAGCATTAAATCAAGTTCATTATTTTCAAGCATATTTAAAAAGTTGTCCCAATTTCCTTGAACATATTGAATTTCAATTGCAAGCTTATTAGCAATTAAATTCATATAATCAATAGAAAAACCTTTTTCTAATCCATTTTCATTAAAATTGTATGGAGGAAGATTTGAATCGTTTTGAACTTTTAAAACTTTTTTATTTTGTAAATAGGCTAGTTCTTCTTTTGTAAAACTAATATCTTCTTTAAAATATACAATTAATTCACCAGTTTTTTTATTGTTTACATCTAAAATATCTTTTTTATAGTATTGTTTAGTTGGTTGAATATGATTTGATAAAGGGCTATTTTTTAACAAATACATCTGTTCATTTTTTTTATATGAACTATAAAGATATCTTCTATCTTGTTTTATTTCAAAGGCAACAATATTTTCATAGTTTTCAAAATATAGTTTAAATAAATCTTTAATCTGATTTTCATTTTTTTGATAATTTGAAGTTAAAAAATTTAGTTGATAAGCAAGAGTATCAATATTTTCTTTTGTATTGTTTTTTAATAATGTTAGGTTATTAGCATAAGCAAATGTAAAAAATGTAAGAAATATAATTAGTAAGTTTCGAAGTTTTTTCACTTTTGTTGCTTTCCTTAATTTTATTATATTTTAGTAAATCGTTACTTAAATTTCATATAATTATAAATGACATATCAAGATATATTGATATGTTAAGAAAAAAATGTTATAGTTTCAAAAATCAAAGGAGAGAAAATGGATGTTTTTTTAAAATCTGTTTCAGCATTAAATGATGAAACAAGAGTTAAATTAATTAAGTTTATAAATATTCATGGTTCTTGCTGTGTATGTGACTTAGAACACTCTTTTGATATGATTCAATCAAGATTATCTAGGCATTTAAAAATTTTAAAAGAGGCAGGTTTTTTAAGGGTTGATAGAAAAGGTAGATGGGCTTATTATTCAGTTCGAACACCTTTAGATGAATTTAGAAAACATGCAATAAAAGAGATTATGACTTTAGATATTCAATTACCAAATTTAGTAAAGGCTTGTAGTTAATGAAAGAAACACTTTTTGTTTATGGAACACTTATGCCAAACTGTCCAAATGGTCATGTTTTAGAAAATATAGTAGGTAAATTTGTTCCAGCAACTGTAAAAGGAAAACTAATAGATGCAGGTTGGTCAGCATCAATGGGTTATCCAGGAATTAATTTAGAAGCTGGAAATGATACTATTCATGGATACTTATTTTACTCAGATAATCTAATAGATAATTGGGATTATTTAGATGAGTTTGAAGGTGATGAGTTTTTAAGAAAAGAAGTAACGGTTGAAAGATATGATGAGTTAGAAGTAGATACTTACATCTATACTTTAAAACCAGAAGTTGAGGAAATGGAAGAGTAACCAAGGTGTTACTCTTTTTTTATAGAATAATATATCAATATATCTTGATATATGAAAGTAAATAGTTTAGGATTTATATGTTTTTAGCAAGTAGTATATTTATAATTACACTTATTTTTGTAATATGGCAACCAAAAAATCTTCAAATTGGAACAACTGCTGTTATTGGTGCAATAGTTGCACTTTTATTAGGTGTTGTTTCACTCTCTGATGTTTGGGTTGTAACTGATATAGTTTGGGATGCAACTTTATCTTTTATTGGTATTATTATTTTATCTATGGTTTTAGATGAGATTGGTTTCTTTGAATGGTGTGCATTAAAAATGGCAAAGTTCTCAAATGGTAGTGGAATAAAGATGTTTGTTTATTCTATTTTACTTGGAGCTTTTGTTTCAGCACTTTTTGCAAATGATGGGGCGGCACTTATTTTAACTCCTATTTTATTAGCTAAGATGAGAATTTTGCAGTTAAATATGAAATCAATTATTGCATTTTTATTAGCAGGTGGATTTATTTCTGATAGTGCTTCTTTACCTCTTGTTTTCTCAAACCTTACAAATATCGTAACTGCAAACTATTTTGATATAGGTTTTGCTGATTATATGGCAAATATGATTATTCCTTATATTGTAAGTATTATTGCTTCAATTTTATTTTTATGGTTGATTTTAAGAAAAGATATTCCAAAGCAAGTTGATATTTCACTTTTAAAAGAACCTAGTTCTGCTATAAAAGATGAAAGAATGTTTAAACTTTCATGGGTATTTTTAGCTTTACTTTTAGTTGGATATTTTATAGGAGATGCTTATGATTTACCAGTGGCTGTTTTTGCTCTTGGTGGGGGAGTTATATTTTTACTTATAGCAACTGCTTTAAAATCAGTAGAGCCAAAACATATTATTAAAGAAGCGCCTTGGCAAGTTGTATGGTTTAGTATAGGTTTATATATTGTTGTTTATGGACTTAAAAATGAAGGTTTAACTGACTATTTAACAGTTCTTCTTCATGACTTTGCCACAAGAGGTGATACTTTTGCTATTGTATCAACAGGGTTTTTATCAGCATTTTTAAGTGCTATTATGAACAATATGCCAACAGTTATGATTATGGATATAGCTTTAGATAACATGGGTGAAAATGTTAATCATGCTTTAGCTTATGCAAATATTATTGGTTGTAACTTAGGGCCTAAAATGACACCTTTTGGTTCACTAGCAACTCTTCTTTGGCTTCATGTTTTAGCTAAAAAAGGTGTGAATATCTCGTTTGCTCAATATAGTAAGTTTGGTCTAATCATAACACCACCTGTGTTATTGATAGTATTATTAGCACTAGCTATTTTTTAAATTTTAATATAAAGGAAGATAAATATTATGGAAAAAAAAGTTTTAATTTTATGTACAGGAAATTCGTGTAGAAGTATTATTGCAGAAGCATTAATTAACGCAAAGTTAGATGGTATTAGTTCTGATTCAAGTGGTGTAAGAGCAAGTGGAAGAGTAAACCCAAATGCACAAGAGTTATTAACTCAAAAAGGAATTTGGAAAGATGAGTATCACTCAAAAACTATTGATAAAGTAATTGACAATGATTATGATTTAGTAGTAACTGTTTGTGACCATGCAAATGAGACTTGTCCAATGTTCCCAAAGGCTACTAAAGTTATTCATGTTGGATTTGAAGACCCAGATGGAAAAGGTTTTGACGCATTTGAAGATACATATGCTGAAATTGAGAAAGTGCTATTACCAAAAGTTGTTGAGGCTTTAAAATAATGAAAACATTAAAAATATACGACCCTGCTATGTGTTGTCCTACAGGAGTTTGTGGTACTGATGTGGATACAAAGTTAGTTCAACTAGCAAATTTTTTAAAATCACTTGATAAATCAAAATTTGATGTACAAAGGTATGGGTTAACAACTGAACCAGCAGAATATGTAAGCAATAAAGAAGTTGCTAGAATTCTAAATGAAGAGGGTGTTGATAAGTTGCCTTTATTTTTTATTGATGATGAATTAGTTTTCAAAGGTGAGTATCCACAAATTCCAGAACTAAGTTCAAAACTAGGCCTTGCTTCTTTTGTAGCAAAATTCTAAGATAGTCAAAAATGGAAAAATTAATAAATAAAATACCAAAATTCCTTTTCTTTACAGGAAAAGGAGGGGTTGGTAAAACTTCAATGTCTTGTACTATTAGTGTTAGTTTAGCTCTTAAGGGAAAAAAAGTACTTTTAATCTCAACTGACCCTGCATCAAATCTTGATGAGGTTTTAGAAACACCTTTAAACTCAAGTGCTACAAAAGTAAAAAGTATTGAAAATCTTTATGCTATGAACATAAACCCAGTAATTGCTGCAAAAGAGTATAAAGAGAAAATCGTAGGACCTTATAGAGGAATTTTACCAAAAGAAGCAATACAGCAAATGGAAGAGCAGTTAAGTGGTGCTTGTACTGTTGAGATTGCAGGCTTTAATGAGTTTTCTAAATATGTTGGAGATGAAAGTATTATAAATGAGTACGACCATATAGTTTTAGATACAGCACCAACAGGACATACTTTAAGACTTTTAGAACTTCCAAGTGCTTGGAATGATTTTATTGAGCATAATAGTAGTGGTAGTTCTTGTTTAGGTCCTGTTTCTGGTCTTAGTGATTATAAAGATTTATATGATAGTGTGGTTGAAAATCTAAAAGATGAGAGTAAAACTCTACTTATTTTAGTTTCAAGAGCTGAGAGATTATCTTTTATTGAGGCTTCAAATGCAAGTGTTGAGCTAAAAAATCAAGGCTTAACAAATCAACATCTAATCATAAATGGAGTGTTTACTTCAAATGATAATGATGAGATTGCAAAGGCTTTTGAGGAAAAATCTAAAAAAGCTTTAGAGTCTTTACCAACTAATCTTAAAAATTTAGAAAAAACACAAATAGGTTTTTACCCAAATGGTGTAGTTGGAATACAAAGCTTAAAAGCAATAGGTCAAAATGAAGTAGCAAAAGAGTTTGAAAACACATGTAAAGAGTTAAATGAACACTTAAAAACAACACTTGATAATACTTTAGAGTTTAATGAGCTTTTAGAAAATATTGAGGCTGATAAAAAAGGTTTAATTATGACTATGGGTAAAGGTGGAGTTGGAAAAACTACAATGGCTTCATTAATAGCTTCTCAACTAGCTAAAAGAGGGCATAAAGTAACTTTATCTACAACAGACCCAGCAGCTCACTTAGAGTATATAAACCAAGAAAATGAAAATCTTAAAATTGAGAGGATTGATCCAAAAGTTGAAATAAAAAGGCATGTTGATAATGTAATAGCTAAAAATGAAGGTATTTTAAGCGATGATGATATGAATCTTTTAAAAGAAGAGTTAAGCTCGCCTTGTATTGAAGAGATTGCAGTGTTTGAAGCCTTTGCAAATACAGTTGATAGGGCAAAAGATAGATTTATTGTTTTAGATACAGCACCTACTGGACATACTTTACTTTTATTAGATGCTTCAAAAGCTTATCATCAAGAAGTACTAAAAAACACAAAAGATGATATGAGTGACGCTCTTAAAAATCTACTTCCTAGAATAAAAGATGAAAAGTTTACTAAGATTTTACTAACAAGTTTAGCAGAAGCTACACCAACACATGAAGCACAAGATTTACAAGAGGATTTACAAAGAGCCCAAATAAAACCTTATGCTTGGCTTGTAAATAGATGTTTTAGTCTAACAAACAGTTCAAATAATCTTATTTGTCAAAAAGGTTTAAATGAATTAACTTATATAAATAAGATTAAAAATGAACTCTCAAATAAAACAGTTCTAATTCCTTGGGTTAAAGAGGAAATTACAAGTACACAAGACTTAGAAAATCTTATAAAAATCAAAAAGTAAAGAGTTGTACTCTTGACTTTTTGATTTGATTTATCTATACTTTCAAAATAAAATTAAAAGTGCAGAGTTTAACTCTTTACTTTAAGGAATAAAAATGAAAGTTATAGATGATAAAAACTACTATAAAATGAGTGAACTTGTAAACCAAACAGGTTTAAGTAATCACACAATCTCTTTTTATCACAAAAAGGGTTTACTTCCAAATACTTTAAATACTTCTAAAAATATGAAGTATTATCCAGAAATCACAATTACAGTTTTAAATATGATTAAATATTTCAAAGATAACCTTAGCTTTTCAATAGATTATATAAAAGAGCTATTTGATTACTATAATATAAACTTTGATGATAGAGCAGATTTAATACTTCAATCTATTCAAATGATTTCAAGTGAGATAAAAAATCCAGTTTCACAAAAAGACTTAGAAGAGTTTAGTTTAGAAGAAGCGATAGCTTTAGATTTAGTAGATAAAAAAGATATTTATTTTAAAACAGAAGTTGAAGTAATCAAGACTTTTAATGAGTTAAGAAAATATGATATTTCAACTCAGCTTATAAATGAGTATGTAACTACAAGCAAAAAACTTGCACTACTAGAAAGAGAACTTAGTTCTAAGGTTTTAGAGAAAACTGGGTTTTTACCTGAGATTTTAGTTTTGGATATTTTAAATTCATTTAAACCATATATCTTCAATAGGTCAACTATTGAAGAGTTTAAAAAGGATGCATAATGGCAAATTTATCAAAAGGAATTAGCAATTTAATACTGATTAAATTTGCTTTTTTATTCGTGGTTTTTGGCAATGTAATTGTTGATGTTTCTCATAAAGTTCTACTTCAAAATATTGCTTTTAAGATATTTGATGGAAGTTTACAAGTTGTTTGGATTTCAATTATTAATGCTTTAATTTTAATACCTTTTTTACTTTTATTTACAGTAAGTGGTTTTTTATCTGATAAGTATAATAAGAAAAATATCCTAATTTATGGGGCTATTTCATCTTTTACTTTATCTGTTCTTATGATTTTTTCTTATCTTAGCGGTAACTTTTATTTAGCTATGGTAAATCTAGTTTTATTAGCTGCACAAAGTGCTATTTATTCTCCTGCAAAATTTGGAATTATTATTGATATTTGGGGTAAAAAGAACCTAGCACGTGGAAACTCAGCATTACAAGCAGTTTCAATTATTGCTATTTTATTTGCAATTGCAAGTGGCTCATATGTTTTTGAATCATATTATGTAAGTAATGCCTTAGATACTTTACAAACAAAAGAAGAGCTTTTAAGAGCTACATTGACTCTTACTTATTATATAGCTCCTGTGGCATTTTTAGAAATGCTTGTATCTTTACTAATTTTAAGAAGATTAAACACTTCTCATAAAAGTAATGAGAGTTTAACTTTAGATAAAACAGAACTTTTAAAAGGAAAACTTTTAGCAAAAAATATAAAAGCAATTACATCAAATAAAGTAATCTTTTTATCAGTAATTGGACTATCAGTTTTTTGGGGAGTTTCACAAGCTTTAATGGCAGTTTTCCCTTCATATGCTAAACAGTATTTAGATGTAACAGATGTGTTTGTAATAAATGGAGTTTTAGCAGCATCAGGAATTGGTATAGCAATTGGGTCAATTGTTTACTCAAAAATATCAAAGCATTATATTGAAGTTGGGACTATTCCTCTAGCTGCCTTTGGTATGGCTTTTATGATTTATATTTCAACTATTGTTGAATCACCTTTTATGTTAAGTATGGCATTTTTAGTATTTGGTATTTTTGGTGGTATGTTTGTAGTTCCTTTAAATGCCTTGATTCAATTTAACGCAAGAAAAAGAGTTTTAGGAACTATATTAGCAGGTAATAACTGGTTTCATTCAGTTGCAATGTTCTTAATGCTTTGTTTAACAACTGTTGTATCTTTATATGATTTAGACCCTTTAAATACAATCTTTTTAATTCTTTTAATAACAATTATAGGAACTGTATATACTGTAGTTAAGTTACCACAATCAATGCTTCTTTTATTTGTAAAAGGTGTGGTTGGTTTAAAATATAAACTTGAAGTAAATGGGGTTAAAAACATCCCTTCAAATGGTGGAGTATTACTTCTTGGAAACCATGTTTCATGGATTGATTGGGCTGTTATTTTAATGTCAGCACCAAGGGAAGTTAGATTTGTAATGCACAAACCAATATATGATAAGTGGTATCTAAACTGGTTACTTAAAATATTTAATGCAATCCCAATTTCAAATGCTTCTAGTAAATCTACAATGCAAGAAATTGCAAAACAGTTAGATGAAGGACATGTTGTTGTTTTATTTCCAGAAGGAGCTATTACTAGAAATGGTCACTTAGGAGAGTTTAAAAAAGGTTTTGAAAAAATCTTAGAAATGACTCAAAGTGATGTAAATGTAATCTCTTTTTACATTAGAGGTCTTTGGGAGTCTATGTTCAGCAGAGCTAGTAAAAAATATAAGAAGTCATATAAAACAAAGAGTGTGACGGTATCTTTTTCAAAACCAATAAAAAAAGATAAAGCAAATGTAATAAGAATAAAAAATGAAGTAATAGCTTTATCTACAAAAGCATGGGATGAACATATCCAAAACCTAGATACTATTAGTGAAACTATTTTTGATAGATTAAAACAAGTTGGAAGTGATTTTATTTTTGCTGATTCAACTGGTTTAGAGTTAAGCGGTAATAAGTTTTTGACTGTATCTATTTTATTTAAAGATTTACTAAAACCAAGACTTAAAGAACAAAATATAGGTCTTTTACTTCCTTCAACAGCAGCAGGTGCTTTTATAAATACATCAATTTTAATGATGGGTAAAACAGCTGTAAATTTAAACTATACAGCTCAAATAGACTCACTTAAAAAAGCTGTTTTAAAAGCAGAAGTTAAAACTGTTGTTGCTTCAAAGAAGTTTGTGGAAAAACTTGAAGGAAAAGGTATAGATTTAAAAGAGCTTTTAGAGCAAGTAGAAGTGATTTACGTGGAAGATTTAAAACCTCAAATCTCAAAAGTAAAAGCACTGAGTACTCTTCTTAGTGTGAAGTTTTTACCAAGCTTTATTTTAAAAGCTTTACATGTAAAAAAGATAAAAAAAGATGATACTGTAGTTATATTATTCTCTTCTGGAAGTGAAGGAGAGCCAAAAGGAATTGAACTTACAAGTGATAATATTTTAGGAAATTCACAACAAATTGCATCAATTTTAAATTCAGATGAAGAAGATATTATAGTTGGTTCTCTTCCAATTTTCCATGCTTTTGGTATTACCGTTACTACATTTTTACCATTGATTGAGGGAATTAAATGTGTTGCCCATCCAGATCCAACAGATGGTTTAGGTATAGGAAAACTTGTATCTAAATATAATGCAACAATTATGACAGGAACATCTACATTTTTTAGATTATATACAAAGAATACAAAGGTTCATCCTTTGATGTTTAATAGTCTAAGATTAGTTGTTGCAGGTGCTGAGAAGTTAAGAGCTGATGTTAGAGAAGATTTTAAGAAGAAGTTTGGAAAAGATATTTTAGAAGGGTATGGAGTTACTGAAACAACACCTGTTGCTTCTTGTAATTTACCAAATGTTTTAGCTCCTGATTATAGTGTTCAAGTTGGTCAAAAAACTGGAAGTGTTGGTATGCCAATTCCTGGGACTAGTATAAAAATAGTTGACCCTGATACCTATGCTGAACTTGAAGTTGGAAGTGAAGGAATGATTGTAATTTCTGGTATTCAAGTAATGAAAGGTTACTTAAAAGATGAAAAGAAAACTTCAGAAGTTTTAATAAAAATTGGAAAAAGAACATACTATGTTACAGGAGATAAAGGAAGACTTGATGAACATGGTTTCTTAACTATTGTGGATAGATACTCAAGATTTGCAAAGCTTGGTGGAGAGATGGTAAGTATGGGTGCAATAGAAGAGGGTATATCTTCTATTATTGATTTACCTGAAGATAGTTTAGTTGACTATATTGCAACATCTATTGAAGATGAGAAAAAGGGTGAGAAGATTGTTTTACTTATCTCAGATGTAGATGAAGAGTTTGTAAATGAGTTAAAACAAAAAATAAATAGCTCTTTTGATAATAAACTTATGGTTCCAAGTGTGATTAAAATAGTTGATGATATTCCAAAACTAGGAACAGGGAAAAAAGACTTTAAAAAGGCTAAGAGTTTAGCAAAAAGTTTAGTTTAGAATAAAGCAGATTTCTGCTTTATTCTTTTATACACATAAGATTTAAAATCTCATCTTGTTGAGAACAAAAATTTCCATTTTTTTCAATAAGAATTAAATCCCTAGCAAGGTTTTTGTGAGTATGAATTTTTGCACTCTCAATATCAATACCAAAATCGTCAAAGATTTTAGCAATATATGCGAAAAGTCCTTTTTGGTCTTTTGCAATTAGTTGCATAGAGGCTAAATAAGCTGTATGATTACAGTTTACTGTAACATCATCTTTTTTAATAACAGGAGTTAAAAGCTTAGTTGTTTTAGACATATCAAAAGAGTCTTCTATGATTTTTTCTATATATGGAATATCCTCATCATCAACTCTTTCACTAAATGAAATATAGAAAGCTTTTTTATCATCAAAAAGTTTAAAGATATTCATTGATGCAATATTTAAAAACTCTAATTTACCAAGTAAATAACCTAGATTTAAAGGCACTTTCCTAATAATCCTAATCGTTAGATGTGTTGGTTTATTTACTACTTTATACGTATAATCTTTTACATTTAAAGCATGTAGAGCAATATCTAAAATATCTTCAGCTTTTAGTCTTAAGAACATTTGGTTTGAAGAGATATAGTTGATTTTCTTTTTCTTCATATTTGGAAGATTTTTATATCTATCAAGCTTTTTAATTGTATTTAATTTAGCAACTCTTCTTGCCCCTTCATTTAATAAATCTTCATTTTCAAAAGCTGGTAAAGATTGTAAATATAATTGTTTTAACAAAGATGATGTTGAGTTATTGAAAATATTTTTACCAACAGCTGAAATATCACAGTATGTAACTACATATAACATCTTTAGTGCAACTTCTGTTTTTACTAAACCTGTAAAGTTTAAGATAGTCTTTTCTGAATAGATATCTTCATGTGTAGCTACAAATGACATCATATTATGGTATCTAACTAGTCTTGCTCCTAACTGAGTTAACTTATCATCAAAACCAAACTCTTGTCCCATCTCTTTAAAAATTCTTTCACCTACTATATGATGATCTTGCGTTCTACCTTTTCCTATATCATGAAATAGTGCAACAAGTCTTACAATAGCTTTTTGAGCAGCACTAAGTGAATTAAAAATTGATTTTATATATTTATCTTCAATATTATGTGCAAACTTTAAAGTTTTTAGTGAGTGAACATCTGTTGGATGTTGATGATAACCATCAAATTGTGGTTGGTCAATTATTGTTTTTGTCCAAGGAATAACAACTTCAAAAAGTCCAGCATTATATAGAAGTTTCATAACTGGATAAAGGCTTGGTTTAAACAAAATAGTTTTGATATTCTTTTTTAACTCTTTAGATTGAGTCTTTGGTAGTTTTGTTTTACTTGCATAGTAAATATAAGATCTATCAAATCTAGTAACTTCATCAGGTAGTGAGATTAACTCTTTGATTAGTCCATTTAAAGTTTTAGGCTTTGCACTAAATGAAGTATATAAAGTATTACCTACAATATAAAGATTTTTTTTAAATCTACACTCTTTTAGTTTTGCAATATTCTCTTTTTTGAAAATAGTAGCTCTTGTAAACTTTTTTACCATTGTTGCAGAGAAACTATGTATTGTATGCAAACTATTTAATAGTTTTGACATACATTGTCTCTCTTTTGTATATCTTGGCTTATTTTCAAATCCAAGTTTAGAACTTAAATCAGGTAAAATATCAAAAGTTACTTGGTCTTGTTTTTTTCTTGCAATATTATGTAAAGCATTTCTTACTCTAAAAACAAACTCTAAGGCTTGTCTATATTTTTTATATTCATCTTCTGTATATTCAATATCAATTAAGTGTTTAGTATTATTAACACCATATAAAACATTTGACATCCAAAACATCATATTAGATTCTCTAACACCTCCAAAGCCATCTTTGATATTTGGTTGCATTTTTAAAGGATATTTTAAAAGTCTTTCTTTATGCTCTTCTAGTTTTTCTAAGATAAACTCTTTTTGATTTGTTTTTCTAACTTTAGTAAGTACTTTTTCATATGAGAACCAAAGATATTTTGAACCATAAATTAATCTTGATTCTATTATTGAACTTTTAATAGTAATATCTTCTTTTACACTATCTTCTATCTCTGAAAGTTCATGAACTCTTGAACCTAGTTTTAGTCCACAATCCCATGCTAAGGTTACAAACTCTTCCATAATTTCTCTTAAGTTATAACCTTTAATATCCTCATATAAAATCATAATATCAATATCAGAATAGATACATAATTCTTCTCTTCCATATGAGCCTAGAGCTATTAATGAAATAGGTACAGAAGTACTCATAGGTTGATACGAACCAAAGTTTTTTCTTAGAATATATTTATAAAGTTGGATTAAAAATTTGTCAGTGTGTTTTGTGTGTTTAATAAAAAAGTCTTTACCACCAGTACTTTCAAAGGTAGTATCAATTGAGTTTACATAGGTTTTGAAATAGGTTTTAAAAACTTTTGAAATCTCAAAATCACTAGCACCATTTGAGATTAACTCTTCAATTTGTATATTTAATTCACTCATAATAACTCTTTGTGTGTATCGATTTTTTTCCTCAGAGTAATTCTATTTAATCCAAGGTTTTTAGCTACTTGAACTTGTGATTTATATTTTTTTGTAGAGGCTTTTATCAAAGGCACTTCAAAAAGGTAAATTAAGTCTTTATATACATTGTCACCCTCTAAGTGTTCACTTAAATATCTCTCTAAAAACATAAGTATTTCTTCTTCTCCAATTGTCTCAAAAAGGTAAGAAAAATAGATAGATTTTCTTAAACTATGAGCATTGTTTGAAGTATTTACAATTAGTTTCGAAGTAGCAATTGTTTGCATATCTAAAGTAGTACTAGCCTCTTTTGAGAATTTTTGTACTAATAATTTTGTATCATTTTCTCTTTTTGATAAGTCTGGTATTTCAAGGTTAATAGAAAAAATATCTTTTAGTTTTTGATTTAATACATCACTGTTAGAAATAGCAATAACTCTGATAGAATTATCTTCAATCCATTTTAAAAGTAGACTTACATTTGTAACATCTTGGATTTTATCTATTATAATGGCATCATTTTTTATAGTAATAACATCATCAATAATATCTTGTTGTAGAGCTTTTGCATCATAGATTTCTGATTTAGGAAGTATGTATTTAGCGAGGGATTTTTTCCCTACCCCATTAGAACCTATAATTAGAGCATTTACATTAACAGCTTGTAGTAACTTGGCGGAATTTAGAATCTCTTTTGAGATTTCATCTTGTGCTATATATTCTTGCATATTATTTAACCTTATCAATAATAGAGATATTATACAAAATTTGTCTATTAAGTCTATTATACTGTATATTTTTACTCTAATTTAATAAAAACTGTCTAATAATTAAACAGTTTGATAAATAATTTACATAAATAAGCTCTATAATAAATAGCTAAAATATGATATAATAATAAAATAATGCTAAATAAAAGAGCTTCTTTAATGAAAAAAAATTCTTACAGATTATTTACGATTTTAATCTATTTTCTTGTGTCTATAGTAGCTTTTACTATAACAACTAACTATATTTTTGAGAAAGAAAATAAACTTTTACATAAAAAATATAATACAATCAGTAATAGTTTAGATGACAAAATATATTCATTAATTCAAAAAAAGAAAAATGCAACTTTAGCCTTGACAATAACATTGGCAAATAATGCTGAGGTTTCAGATCTTATTAATAATAAACAATATAGTAAAAATAGTTTAAATAATCTCTCTTTATTATTAAGAAAAGAGACTGATTTTAAAAATGTTTGGTTTCAACTAATAGATAAAAATGGCATCTCTTTATATCGTTCTTGGTCTGATAAAAAAGGGGATAATATTTCAAAAGTTAGAACTGATTTAAAACAAATGCTTAAAGAACCTAAAATAAAAAGTACTATTAGTGTTGGAAAATATGATATAACTTTTAAGGCTATGGTGCCTATTTATAAGGATGGAAAACTTGAAGGTATTATCGAGTCAATCACACATTTTAATTCAATTTCAAGAGCAATTAGAAAAAGTGACTTATTTGAACCTGTAATAGTTGTAGAGAAAAAATATACTGAACAATTAAGAAAAAATGCCTTTACTAAAATATTTGTTGATAATCACTATGTGGCAAATTTATCAGCAAAAAAAGAGATTTTAAGTTACTTGCAGACTAACAAAGTTCAAAGCTTTTTAGATATAAAAGGTTATATGGTTAAAGATAATTATTTGATAATAAGTACGCCTATAATATATGAAAATAATAAATTAGCAACATTTTTAAGTTTTAAAAGTTTGGACAAAATTGATACTTATTATATTGAAGAGTATAAACAAAATGCTTTTTTATATTTAAGCTTTTTTATTATCCTTCTTGGTTTAATACTTTATAGTGCAAGTCATTACTTATATTCAAAAGAGTTGAAAAAATTATATATAAGATTAAATGAAAATCAAGATAAATTACATAATTTAAATAGTTCTTTACAAAAAACAGTAGAAGAAGAGGTTTCTAAAAATTATGAAAAAAATAAGATACTCTTCCAGCAAAGTAAAATGGCAGCAATGGGAGAGATGATTGGAAATATAGCCCATCAATGGAGGCAACCTTTATCAGTTATTACAACTGCAGCAACTGGAATAAAAATGCAAAAAGAAGTTGGTATTTTAAGTGATGAAGAGCATAAAAAGTCACTTGATATGATAGTGAATTCTGCAAACTATCTATCTAATACAATTGATGATTTTAGAAACTTCTTTTCTCCTAATAAAGATAAAAACAGATTTAAATCACAAGATTTGATAAATAGAGTATTTAGTTTAATAAAAAGCAATTTCCAAAATAAAGATATAAAAATTATTACTAATATTGAAGATATAGAGATTTACACTTATGAGAATGAACTTTTACAAGTGCTAATTAATCTTTTAAATAACTCTAGAGATGAGCTTATCTTAAGAAATAGCATAAAAGAAAGATTTGTTTTTGTTGATTTATTTTTAGAAGAAAAGAATCTTACTATTAGTATAAAAGATAATGCTGGTGGAATAAGTGAAGAAATCATTGATAGAATCTTTGAACCATATTTTACAACTAAACATAAATCTCAAGGTACTGGCATAGGATTATTTATGTGTGAAGAGATAATATGTAAACACATGCATGGAAAGATAGAAGTTTTTAATGATGAGTTTATTTATAAAAATATAGATTGTAAGGGTGCTAGATTTAAAGTAAGCATACCTCTATAAAGAGGATTACTTACTTTTTTTATTTGAAAAGTATACGAAAATTGTAAGAGAGATTAAAATTAATGCAATTCCTGCTATTAAGTAGAATGCATTTATCATCTCATCATAACCGTTTAAGGCTATTTTAAATACCACAATTAAAGCTTCTATAGATAATGCAATAATAATCGTACTTAAGAATTTTACTAAAAGTTTTGTCTCAACTCTGGAGTTTTTAGAATAGGATTTAAAAAATACTTCTTGTTCTAAAATTGTTTTTGCTAAGTCAAAAATAGCGATACCTAAAGTTAATGCAATTATTGGTTTAAACATAACTTCTAAAGAGATTTCAGTTTTTACAAATAAATAATAAAGAAAATCAAATAAAGAAAATCCTATTGTAATCATCGCAAGTATTGCCATTGAGAAACCAGCGAAGATGTAAAAACCTTTTGTTAAAGCATGAAAAGGTTTATTTAGTTCTAAAAGATTTAATTTCTCAAGTAAAATATCAATTCTAAAATCTAAGAAGATTATTTCATCACCTTCTTTAACAGTAACAGTCATACAGTTGCTTCTTGTTGCACTACTTATATAAGGTGTAGAAAATGCCATATTATTCTCTTTGAATTCAAGTTTAGAAATAATTGATGACCTATCTTTGTCTTTTGCACTTGTATCAACTTTATCTCTGTAAATATTTGCAGAGGTTTGGATTTTAGTTTGTTTATTTGTGATATAAACTAGTTCAAGAGAAGGAAAAAGTGTGAATAATTGTTTAAAGTTATCTTTTTCTAAACTTTTTACATGTCCAAGGTTTCTAATACTTTCTTGAATAAAAAATTCAATATCATCTTTATGTTGCTTATAGGTTTCAATAAACTCTTTCATCTAAAAATCCTAAATATAATTTTTCTTTTATTATACAATTTTAAAATAAATAATCTAAATTTATATGTATAGCTTTTATACAGCTGTTTAAATTTTGAGATTATTTATAAAATTTATAATGAACAGAAAATATATATTAAGAAAAAAATATGTACAACTATATAAAATATATACAAAATCAATTTTTATTAAATAATTATATTATGTTATAGTAAGAGGCTACGTTAAACAAGGAGAGTTTAATATGATTGATAAAATAATAGAGAATAGACTTATTCAGATACATTTTCAGCCAATTGTATCTATTAGAACAAAGTCTATTTTTGCCTTTGAAGCTTTGTGTAGATGTTCATATAATGATCAAGTAATACCTCCTGATTTATTATTTAAACTTGCTAAACAAAATGATTTACTTTTAGAGTTAGATATTTTAGCTAGAAAGAAGGCAATTGAAAAATTTTTGGAATATTATAAAAAGAATAATGACTTAATTTTATTCTTGAATTTTGAATCTTCTTTATTAAATGACTTAGAATCTTTTGAAAAAATAAATAGTTTTTTAGAAGATATAATTGATTTAAAAATACCTTTTAGAAACTTTGTTTTAGAAATAAAAGAAGATGAAATCTCAAATATTGAAGTGTTAAATAAGTTTTGCAAAATGTATAAAGATTTAGGCTTTTTAATTGCATTAGATGATTTTGGAACAGGAAGTTCTACATTTCATAGAATAAATATTATAAAGCCTGATATCATAAAAATTGATAGGTCGCTATTTGTTGACCATGAAAATCAAATAAATAAAGAGATAGTAAAAGCTATCTCAAAAATGAGTCATAATTTAGGAATTAGGGTTTTAGCAGAAGGGGTTGAAGATGAAGAAACAATTTGTAGTTCATTAAGAGCTTCAATAAATCTATATCAAGGATATTTCTTTTCAAAACCAAAATATGAAATTGATGATGTATCAATTAGTTTGATTGAAAATAAAATAGGCGAAATAGCAAAAGTCTTTAAACAAAATAATATTAATTCACTAAATCAAAAAAGAGAAGCAATTGATACTTACAATAAGATGGCTAAAGATATTATAGATAAAATTGATTCCATAGATAATTTTTATGAGAGTATAAAAAATCACGCATCAGCTTATGAAAATATAGAGGCTGTATATTTAATAGATGCAAAAAACTCAAAACAGATATATGACACAGTAATTTTAAAAAATATAAATGATAGGTTTAAAGCAACAAAAGATGGTTTTGAACACTATTTAAAAGAGTATTACTATATAACTTTAGAATCAAAGCAAGGTATATTCCTAAGTCAAAAGTACATCTCTTACGCTACAGGAAGCCTTTGTAAGACTTTTGCAAAGAGATTTACATTATCAAATGAAAACTATATTTTATGTATAGATATAGTTTTATAATTCTTATAAATTATACTGTTGAATAAATATTTGCATAAATGTATATAAAATATACAGCATATATGTTTACACTTTTGTCGGTTTGTTTTATAATGACTGTAGATAAATTGACAAAGGAGTCTTATGGAAAATTTTACTGATGTAAAGTATATACTAGATGGTTTCCTGTTTGTATTCTCAGGAGTTCTAGTAATGTGGATGGCAGCTGGTTTTGCCATGTTAGAAGCTGGTTTAACAAGAACAAAAAATAACGTTACTGTTTTAACAAAAAATATTGGGTTATTTGCAATATCTTGTATTATGTTCTACTTTGTAGGTTACAATGCAATGTATGGTGATGGAAACGCATTTATTGGTTCTATCTCAATGTTTAGTGGTGAAAATGCACCTGATGCAGCATATCCTGCATTTTCAGACTTTTTCTTCCAAGTAATGTTCGTTGCTACTGCTGCATCAGTAATTTCAGGTACAGTAGCTGAGAGAATGAAGTTATGGCCATTCTTAATCTTTGTTGTTGTGTTATCATCTTTAATTTACCCAATTCAAGGTCACTGGACATGGGGAGGAACTGAATTAGGTGGTTTAATTGCTGGTTTCTCTGACTTCGCTGGTTCTACAATTGTTCACTCTGTTGGTGGATGGGCTGCATTAGCTGGTGTTTTAATTCTTGGTGCGAGAAAAGGTAAATATGGTAAAAACGGTCAAGTAAGACCAATCCCTGGTTCAAACTTAACATTAGCAACTTTAGGTACATTCATTTTATGGATGGGATGGTTCGGATTCAACGGTGGTTCTCAATTAGCATTAGGTTCTAAAGCTGATATTGATGGAATTGCAATGGTTGTAGCTGATACAAATATGGCTGCTTGTGCTGGTGCTATTGCTGCGGCACTTTTAACTCAACTAATTTACAAAAAAGTTGATTTAACTATGGTTTTAAATGGTGCTTTAGCAGGACTTGTTTCTGTAACTGCTGGTCCTGATTTAGGTATGTTAGTTTCATTTGTTGAAGGTATTGTTGGTGGTGCTTTAGTAGTATTTGCTGTTCCTTTCTTTGACAAGTTAAGAATTGATGATCCTGTTGGTGCTTTATCTGTTCACTTAGTAGCAGGTATCTGGGGAACAATTGCTGTTGGTATCTTTAATCCAGATGTGACTATCTTAGCACAACTTAAAGGTATTGTTGTAATTGGTGCATTTGTATTCATAACTTCATTCATTGTATGGAAAATCTTAGACATTACAATTGGACTTAGAGTTGATGAAGAGACTGAAGTTAATGGTCTTGATATTCATGAAACAGGACTTGAAGCTTACCCAGAGTTCAAAAGAGCTTAAGGAGTATTATAGATGAAAAAGATTGATGTAATTATAAAACCGTTTAAATTAGAAGATGTAAAAGATGCTTTAGTTGAAGCAGGAATTACAGGTATGACTGTAACTGATGTAAAAGGTTACGGTAGACAACAAGGTCACTCTGAATTATACAGAGGGGCTGAGTATGTGGTAGACTTTTTACCAAAGATTAAAATCGAAATGGTTGTAGCAGAAGATATGGTTGATGTAGCAATTAAAGCAATCACTGAATCTGCTAAAACTGGAAAAATTGGAGATGGTAAAATCTTCGTTTCTTCACTTGATGATGTTGTTAGAATCAGAACTGAAGAAAGAGGCGCTGACGCTATCTAATAATAGATTAGAAACTATACAATACAATCCAAGATACATATTTTTTCTTGGATTGTATATTTTTTATACATAAACCTTCTGTACAAATATTTTTTATACCTATATAATAAAAGAAAACAAACAAAGGAATCTTTTATGGGTGTAGAAGTATCTTACGTGATTGACACGCTATATGCAATCTTCGCAATGACTTTAATTATTTTCATGGTACCAGGGTTCGCAATGTTAGAAGCTGGTATTGTTAGAACAAAAAACGTTACGGCTGTATTAACTATTAATACTCTGATTTATGCTATTGCTTCATTAGCATTCTTACTGATTGGTTATTCAATTGCTTTCGGTGATTTTGGAAGTGATTCTATGAGTAAATGGGCAGCATTTTTATTCCAAATGGCATTTGTTGGAAAAGTTGTAAATATTATGAGTGGTGGGGTTAGTGAAAGAGCAAAAATTATTCCATTAGCATTATTTACAATTATTATGGCATCAGTTATTTACCCTTTAGTTGTAAATGTAACTTGGGGAGCAAACATATTAGAAGGTACTGCTTTAGCTTTATCTATGTATGACTTAGCTGGTTCAACTGTAATTCATTCAACTGGTGGATGGGCATTATTAGCAGCTATTCTAATTATAGGTGCAAGAAAAGGAAGATATACAGAAAGTGGTGGGATTAGAGTAATTCCAGCTTCAAATATTCCTTTAGTAACTTTAGGTGCATTTTTACTATGGATTGGATGGTTCGGATTTAATGGTGGTTCTGTTGGATCAATTGCTTCAAAAGAAGGGGCTGATGCTGTAGCTTTAACTATTATGAACACAAATACTGCTGGTCTTGCTGGTGCAATTATGGTTGCGATTATTATGCAAATTAGATATGGTAAACTTGATTTAACAATGATTCTAAATGGTGCTTTAGGTGGATTAGTTGCTATTACAGCAGGGCCTGATTTATATGATATTTATACTCCAATTTTAATTGGTGCTATTGGTGGAGCATTAGTTGTATTTGGTGTATCTTTCTTTGATAAAATCAGAATTGATGATCCTGTTGGTGCTTTATCTGTTCACTTAGTAAATGGTATTTGGGGAACACTAGCAGTTGGTATTTTCGCTTCAAATGGAGATGATATAACATTTATGGGACAATTAAAAGGTGTAATTGTTGTTGCAATCTTTGCCTTTGTAGTTTCATATGTAATTTTATATGTAATAAATAAAGTAATGCCACTAAGAGCACACAAAGATGAAGAAGTACAAGGTCTTGATGTTGAAGAGTGTGGTGTTGAAGCATATCCAGAGTTTAAAAGAGCATTTTAGAATAGTGTAAACTATTCTAAAATTTAGTTTGATTTTGTTATTAAAAGTCATAAAAAAGACTAGATAATTTAAATTTAAAAAAATTTTGTTAAAATATACGAACTTAAAAAAGGATTAATAGTGAAAAAAATTGAAGCTGTAATTAAACCGTTTAAATTAGAAGATGTAAAAGATGCTTTAACTGAGGCAGGAATTACTGGTATGACTGTTTCTGATGTAAAAGGTTATGGTAGACAACAAGGTCATTCAGAACTTTATAGAGGTGCTGAATATGTTGTTGACTTTTTACCAAAAATTAAACTAGAACTAATTGTTTCAGAAGAAGATGTTGATTCAACAATTTCTGTTATTACTGAAGCTGCAAAAACTGGAAAAATCGGAGATGGTAAAATCTTCGTTTCACCAATTGAAAAAATCGTAAGAATTAGAACTGGTGAAGAAGATGAGGAAGCAATTTAATGAGTAGTGTTACTACTTTTGAAATTAATGAACCTTTAGATATGCACCTTCACTTACGTGATGGTGATATGCTAAAGCTAGTAGGTCCACTAACATCTAACACGTTTAGTGGAGCTTTAATAATGCCTAACTTAGTACCACCAGTAACTACTAAAGAAGCATTATTAGCTTATAAACAAAGAATTAAAGAAGCATGTGAAGGTGATACTTTTGAACCTTACTGTACTCTTTTCTTTCAAAATGATTATTCATATGAATTCTTAGAAGATATTAAAGATGATATTATTGGAATTAAACTTTACCCTGCAGGAATTACTACAAACTCAGAAACAGGTGTTTCATCTATGGATGTAGAAGTATTAAGACCTACACTTGAATCAATGAGTAAGCTTGGGATTCCTTTATGTGTTCATGGTGAAACAAATGGTTTTGTTATGGATAGAGAAAAAGAGTTTATGCCAATCTATGAGTCAATTGCAAGTGCATTCCCTGATTTAACTATTATTATGGAGCATATTACTACAAAAGATGCTGTTGAACTAATGGATAAGTATGATAATTTATATGCAACTGTAACACTTCATCACTTATTAATTACACTTGATGATGTAGCAGGTGGAATGTTACAACCACATCTTTTCTGTAAACCTATTGCAAAAAGATATGAAGATAAAAATGCATTATTAGATGCAGCTTTAAAAGCACATCCAAAACTTATGTTTGGTTCAGATTCTGCACCACACCCAAAACATAAGAAAGAGTGTTGTGGTTGTGCAGCTGGTGTATTTACTTCACCTATTGCATTACAAGTTTTAACTGAGTTATTTGATAAATATCAAGCTTTAGATAATTTAAATGCTTTTGTATCTTTAAATGCACAAAAGATTTATAACTTTAAACCATTAACTAAAAAAATAAAATTAGTTAAAAAAGATTTTGTTGTACCTGAAATTTATGAGTACAAAAATGAAAATGTTGTACCAATGTATGCAGGTGAAACTTTAGCTTGGAGTATTGAAGAGTAAAAAAGAAGGGTTAATATTTCCCTCTTTTTTTCTCATCCTCTTTTTCTTTAAGAAGTCTTCTGATGTTCTCAGCAGTTTCTTGAGCTTTTGTGATTCTTTCTTCTCTCATTGATCTTAATATATCAAGTGTTTCTTGTTTTTCTTTATCAAGGTTTGTTTGTATTTGAATAGCTTTTCTATTATTTGAGATACCAGATACAGTTAAAAACTTCTCTTTTTTATTGATATAAACTTTTGTTGAGGCTGATGTTGCATTTTTATTAAATACAATAACATCATTTTCTTTTAAATTTAAAATCTCTTCTGCTGTTAATTCTGTTTCTGCCATAATAGCTTCAATCTTCATTTTAGCACCAGAAATAAGAGTTGTAATATCTCTTTTTCTACTTGATTTTCTATTTTTACCCTCAGAGAATACTTTCTCAACAACTTTACCTAATAGAGGCTCAATATATGAAATAGGGTAACAAATAGATAAGAAACCTGACTCTTCATCAATAGTAACTTCAAGTACAACAAGTAATACAATTTCATGGTCAGAAATAATCTGGATTGCATTTGCATTTGTATCTTTTGATTCAACTTTGAAGTTTAATGTTGATACATCATCCCAAGTCTTGTATAGATTTTTTATTACTAATTCATAGAAATGATCAAGTATTTCAACTTCTATTTCAGTTAATTCTCTATCTAAGTTATCACTAGTATTTACAGCACCTGAACCTAATAGCTCAGCGATTATTTTATGTGAAATACCAGGGTTTGACTCTATTACAATTCTTCCTTCCATTGGTTTAATAGAAAGAGTGTTTAAAGACGTAATTTGAGGAATAGATAAAATAAACTCTCCATATGTCATTTGTTCAATTGAATAAAGTTTAATATCTACAATTTTTCGCAGCATCGCTGATAAATCAGTAATAAAGTCCCTAAGCATTTTATCATGCATTGTTGAGAAGGCTTTAAATTGCTCTGGTGAAATCCTATTTGGTTTCTTGAAATCGTAAATTGAGTAGTTCTTTTCTTTTGATACAACTTTATCGGAAGGAGTAGCATTATCAATATCTTCCCCTTGCTCGGCAATATCTAAAAGCGCATCAATTTCATCTTGACTTAAAAATTCAGCCATACTATCCTCTTATCTCAAATTCAACATCAATTGCACCAAGCTCTTTTATCATTTTTAAGGTATCAATTATTTCTGTCATTGGTAGTTTCATAACCTTCATAGCTCTTACTAAATCAGAAACTGTTGGTTGCTTTCTAGTGTCAATTCTTGCATTGTTAATATCTACAACAGGCTTATCAACGATTTTTACACCATCACCAACATCAACACCTTTATTTAGTTTTTCATCTCTCCATTGATTGTCATTTAAAGGAGTTTGTTTGATTCTAATTGTAAATGAATCTCTTGCAATAGTAACTGGGTCAATTACAATATCTCCTCCTGTAATAACAGATTGTCTATTCATATCAATGATTATTTTTTTCTTGAAGCTTGAATCAAGTTCTATTCCTTCAACAATTGCAATAAATTTAACAATAGACATTTCAGGTGGTTTTATAACATCAATAGTTCTTGTATCAATTGCTGATGCAATCTTTCTTCCAAATCTTTTATTGATTTTTGTTTGTATTAAATCTGCATTTTTGGCTGAACTTTTTAAAAGACTCAATCTAATTGAATCTTCATCTTTTAAACTAAAATCAACTTCATTTTCAACAGTTGCTCCATCATAAATAAAACCAGTTGTTTCATTTTGAGAATCTGCAACAATAGTTCCTTGTGCAAGGGCATAAACCTTACCATCAACACCTTTTAGTTGTGTAATAAGAAGTTCACCTTTATCAACTGATTTTGCATCACCAATTGTAGATACTTTAACTTTTATTTTATCACCTTGTCTTGAAAATGGAGGAAGTTTTCCAGTAACCATTACTGCTGCTATATTTTTAGAGTTGATTGATCCAGCAGGGATTTTTATATATGAGTTTCTAAGTAGGTTTTGTAAACTTTGCATGGTGAATTTTGACTTGTCACCAGTTCCTGCAAGTCCAACAACTAAACCATACCCAATAAGTTGGTTTTCTCTAATTCCAATTATATTTGATATATCTTTAATAGTTTGCGAATATAACGATGAGATAAATAATACTACTAAAAAAAAATACTTCAAAATAAACACCCTCTAATTAAGTATAATTATTTTATCAAAAATTTAATAAAAAAAGGTATAATCTATACAATAAAAATGATTGTATTATAGGGTTTTAGTTTGAATGTATATATTTATGGCAACAGCGGGTTTAAAAAAGAAATTCATGAGACTTTAGAACATGCTAATATTAAATTTAAACTTGATGCAGATAGTGTCATAAAAGATATTAATAGTTTAGATGAATTAAAAAATATAATACAACATAATCCTAATGATATATATTTGATTGATGATGAAAAAATCATTAAAAAAGATGGATTAACAAAAAAACTAAAATTTTTAACCCCTAAAGATGGAATAGAAGAGGAGTTTCTTTTAGATAATGGAATTGCAGACTTGTCAGTCGATTCTTTAAAAGAGATTCCTAAATATATCATTCAAAAACATGAACAGCAAAAAACTTATGTAACAGAAGATATTCAAAATTCAATAGCAAATATTGTTGATGATGCTTATAGCAAAGAAGAAAACAATAATATTGACATGCAAATCAATGAAGAAAAAAATGAGAAAGATGATATAGATTTTTCAGATAGTTTTGAGTTAGATGCTGAATTAGCATCCTTGCTTGAAAGAGATGAATCTTCAGATGTTGAAATTATTGAAGAAGAACCAAGTTTAGAGTTAGAAGTAGAAGATGAGTTTGATTTAAATGATGATAACTTGATGTCGGAAAAAGAGCTTGAAAGTCTTATGAATTTTGAAGATGATATGGGATTAAATAATAGTTCTTTTGACTATGATGAAGAATCAAATAAACAAACTGATGATATGGTTGATTTTGAAAAAGATTTTGATAGTGATGAAAATGAAATAGATTCACTTATTAACGATTTAGAAAATGATGATATAATAAATCAATTAGATAATGAATTGGACTTTGAGCCAATAGAAGAAGATATTGAAGAGGATCATGAAAACTTAGATGAACTACTTAATGATGAGAGTTTTGAAAGTTTTGATACAAGTGAATTTGATAGTATATCTTTAGATGAACCAATAAAAGGAGAGAAGATGAGTGATGAATTCTCAGAATTAGATTCATTAAATGAAAATGATATTCTAAGTGCAATTGAGAACTTAGATGATATTAAACCTTTTGAGAGTAAAAGTATTGAAAAAGATCTTTCATCTTCTTCAATTAGTAAAAATGAAGAAAGTATTGAAGTTAATAGTTCAAGTGCACAAGATATTGCTCAACTGATTACTAAACTATTAAATAATAAAACATTAGAGATTACAATTAAAATAAAAGATTAAATATGGATTTAATGCTAATTGCAGAAAATACTGTAAAAATCATTCTAATTTTAGGAATGCCTTCATTAATTGTTAGTATGATTATTGGTCTTATTATTTCTGTATTTCAAGCAGTTACTCAAGTAAGTGATGCTTCTTTATCATTTGTTCCTAAAATGATTTTTGTTTCAGCTTTTATTTTAGTTACATTACCATGGGTTGGAGATCATATCTTCACTTATACTAAAGACTTGTGGGATCTAATGCTTATTTTTGGGAATTAGATTATGATAGATAAATTATATAATTTAAAGCAAACTCAAACAGATCAAAAACTAATGGAAAAGGGTCAATTACAAGTTAAGATTGATACCCTTCAAGCTGAAATAATGTTCACACAAAATAAAATTGATACAGCAACTCTTCACAAATTTGGTTCAATCTCAGACTTTACAGTTTTAGCAATGCATAAAAATACTATGAGACAACATATTTCAAAACTTGAAGAAGAGAAAAAAGAGTTAGAGCAAATAATGGAACAAGTTGTAGAAGAAGTTATTGAACTTCAAAAAGAGACTGAACAGTTTGCCTACATCTTAGAAGAAGAAAAAAGAGAAGCTTTAAGAAAATTACTTTTAGCAGAGCAAGAAGCTTCAGAAGAGTATATTCAAAGTAAATACATAACAGGTTAGGAGTGTTTTTGATTAGATTTTTTATAGTATTAATGTTTTCTTTTTTAACATTAAATGCCCAACAAGCAAATGATAGTAGTTCTTTAACTAAACAAAAATTAGAAATAAAAGAGTTAAAGAAAGAACTAAATCTTTTTTATAATCAAAAAGAAAAAGAGTATCAAGAAAGAAAAAAAGAGTTAGAAACTATTTTAGCAAAGATTGAATCTGAAAAAAAAGCAATTCAAGATCTTTACAATAAAAATGAACAAACATTAAGAGATATTAATCAAACAGTTGAGAGTAAAACAACTAAAATATTTAATAAAATGAAACCAAAAATTGCAGCACAAATCTTTGATGAAATGATTGCTGAGGGAAAACTTGAAGATGTTTTTGATATAATCATTAGACTAAAAGAAAAAAATATTACACTATTATTTAAATCATTAAGTGTTCAAAATGCAGCACAATTAACAGAAAAGCTAGAAAATTTTAATATAAAAGAAGAAAAGGGAGAGTAATGGCAGAAGAAACAGAAGACCAATCAAAAAGTTCAGGTGGTGGAAAAGGATTAATGATTGTGCTTATAGCACTTGTAGTTGTATTACTTCTTGCTGTTGTTGGTGGAGCATATTTTCTATATTCTCAAGGAGTATTATCTCCTAAAGATCCTCAAGCTCAAGAAGAAACTACTGCAAAAAAAGAGGAAGCAGGTGATTCTAAAGAGACATTCAAAGCTGAAATTAATGATTTAGTTTTAAATATTACTAATTCAAAAGGTAGAGAAAAACTAATGAAATTATCTTTTGCAATTAAGAGTGTAGAACCTAGTATAGCAGCATTAGTAGAGAACTATAGAGCAGAAATCATTGATGTTGTGATTAGACAAATAAGTGCTAGAAGTTCAGAAGAATTATTAACTGTTGGTGGAAAAGCTTTATTAAAAGAAGAGTTAATTGAAGAGATTAATTCTGTATTAAATGAAGTAACTTCTTCAAATGAAGATATTAAAGCAAATCATATTAAACAGATTTTATTTACGACTTTTGTAATTAAGTAAAAACAATGATAGTTGCTGTAAAGAGAAATAGAAAACAAAAGCTTATAAAGCTTTTATCAATAGTAGTCGTAGTTTTAATGTTCGCAGGCTACTATTTACATATGAGCAATGAAATGCAAAAACAGCAAGAAGCTGAATTAAAAGCAAAACAAGCAGCTTTACAAGAAGAAAAAGCTAAAGAGAATGAAAAGAAAAAAGTAGAAGGCATTATTTTCAATGAAGTTGAAAAAGCAGTAAGTTTAATAGGTCAAGAAAATGTAAGACATGTTAAGATTATTGAAAATAGACTTATCTTAATCTGTGAACTAAATACAAATCTTGAACCTTTAATGGTTAGATACGGAACTATGGCTTTAGTTAAAAATACTTTAAATGAAGTAATTATTGCAATTGATATACAATATATTTTGAAGAGTAGATTAAATGCATAAATTTATTTATCCAGTATTAATTGCCTTTCTTTTTAATGCTTGTAGTACAAGTGAACCTGAAATAAAATTTGAAGAACCAAAAATACAAGTACCAAAACCACAGCCTGAACCTAAAAAGAATAAAGGCTCACTTTATTCTATGGAAGGAACTTCTTTGTTTGCTGATAAAAAAGACCTTCAAGTTGGGGATATTATACAAATAAATATTGATGAAAATTTAACATCAAATACTAACAATAAAAGAGAACTTTCTAATGATAGAAATAGTAGTTTAGGTGGAGGAATATTAGCAGGAACAGGAACAAATACTTTAGGTGCTACTGCTGGTAAATTAGCTAATAAATTTAATAGAAATTTAGGAGTTGATTTCTCTACTCAAAGTACTAACTCAGACTCAGGTGAGGTTAAAACAAGTTTTGCTGAGAGTTTTTCTACGTCGATTTCTGCAATAATTCAACAAACTTATCAAAATGGGAACTATTATATTAAAGGCTCTAAAGAGTTGTTGATTGATGGACAAAAACAAGTTATAATAATTACAGGTGTGATAAGACCATATGATATTAGTTCAGAAAATTCGATTAGCTCAAATCAAATAGCTAATTTAAAACTAATGTACGATAAAGAGGGTACGGAAGCTGATATTATGGAAACTCCATGGGGTATTAAGCTTATGAGAGCGATATGGCCTTTTTAATCTAATTTTAAGAAATGTAATGCAATAATTAGACAATATACTACAAAGGAGTCTCTATGCTTAATACATTAAATGTTTCACAAACTGGTTTAACAGCTGCTAAAATAGCTGTTGAGAATGTTTCTAATAATATAGCTAATGAGAATACTCCTGGTTATAAAAAAAGAGTTGTTGATATAAAAGAGCTTGAGCAGACTGACACTAGATTTACAGGTCGTGGTGTTGGTGCTGACAATGCATATAGGGTTACAAACCAATATATGTTTGATAGGCTTATGACTGAAAATACAAGAGAGCAAGGATATACTAAGCTTTCAAGTATTTTAGGAAGTGTTGAAACAGCTTTTAAAGAGACTGATAATAGTGGTTTTTCTTCAGACTTAAATAGATATTTCCAAGCGGTTGAAAATTTAAGATCTAATCCGAATTCTGAAGTATATAAAAATGGACTTATTAATGAAGGTAAACTTTTAGTAGAGTCTTTACAAAATTTATATACAGGTATTGAAAGAGCGCAAGAGTTAGAAGAGCAAGAGCTTCAATCTAATGTAGATAAAGTAAATGATATTTTACAAGAGATTGGTCAAATCAATGAAAAACTAGGTAAACAAAGTGAAGCTACTAATGATTTATTAGATAGAAGAGATTACCTAGAAGAACAATTATCTTCGTATGTTGATATTAATGTTGATAGATCTTTTGGTGAATATGAGCTTAAAATTGCTGGTAACGTAGCAGTTAGATATAACACAAATGTTAGAGATATTAGTGTTGAAGAAGAACATAAAGCTCAAATAGATAGATTTGCAGATAATGCAGGTACAGGAAGTAGTTTAACATTTATTGATAATACAACAGGTGCTGTAACTAATACTCCTGAGTTAGGTGATAAAATCACTTATAAACTTAATAACGACCAAGAAGTGACAATTACAGTTGGTAGTTCTCAATATACTGATAAAGATGGAAATGCAGTTGATATTGATTTTGATGAAGATGGAACTCCTGATGTTGTTGATGCAGACAATTATGTAAGAGCTTTGGCTTATGCAATAAATGACAATCCTAGTACAAAAGGATTAATTACTGCATATAATGGTAACTACAGAGTTGATGATGATGGAAATAAAATTGATATTGATGGTGAAGATAAATTCTTATTAATTGAATCAGATAGCCCAGGAGTTAATGGTAAATTTGAAGGTAGAATTACAATTACTGAAAGTAATGATGTTGATGGTGATGGTAATTTAGATGAAGTAAGAAATAGTTTTTATAAAGATGAACTTCAAAGTAGTGAAGCAGTAAGTAGAACTTATGTTGCAATCTATGATAAAGAAGTTGACTTAAAATCTGGTGTTTTAAAAGTTCAAACAGATAATATCAGTTCTGATTCACCAAACAATAAACTAGAGGTTTATAAAGAAAAACTTGATAAGTTTGCAAAAGTTCTTGCAGATGTTACAGATAAATATATAAGAACAGGTGTTGATACTTATAAGTTTGGTGAAAAAGCTATTGATGAACTTGATAGTACTGTAGGAGATACAGTAAAACTAGGACTTTTCTCAGGTACAAGTGTAAGTACATTGAAGTTTAATGAAACAGCTATTAATGATTTAGATCAAAAAGATTTAGATTACTTAGCAGAGCTTCAATGGAAAAAAGATTTATCTTTTACAGATGGAGCACAAGACCCAACTCATAATGATAGAACTTCTTTTTCAGAGTTCTTTCAAGAGATTAGAGCAATTGTTTCAGAGGATAAAGAGAGTACAGATTTTGTTTTAGATACTCAAAAAGATATTAAAGCAGCTTTAACATCTTCATATAATGAACTTGTAAAAGTTGATAAAGACGAAGAGATGGTTAATTTAGTTAAGTTTCAAGCAGCTTACACAGCTAATGCTAAAATTGTAACTATAATTGATGAAATGTTACAGACTTTATTAGGTCTTAAAAGGTAATAAGGAGTAAGTTATGGCTGATGGTATTTTAGGACTAGGAACAGGACAATCTACTGCATTAAATCAAGATTTAATTGATAAATTAAAAGCAGCAGAAAGAAAAGCTAGAGTTGAACCCTTAGAAACAAATTTAGAAGATATTGTAAAAGAGAAAGAGACTTTCGCAACTATTAATTCTAAAGTAAATGAGTTACTAGAAACAGTAAAACCTTTTGACTTATTTGTTACTAGTGGATCAAATGCTTTTGAAGAAAAATCTGCTACAACATCTGGTGATTCAGTAGTATTTAATGCTACAGATTCTAAAAATGTAAATGTAGGTATTACAACTGTAAATGTACAAAGTTTAGCACAAAAAGATGTTTATCAATCAGATGCAATTGATGCAGCAACAAAAGATGCTTTAGGTGATATAGGAGCATTAAATATAGAGATTGATGGAACTGTTCATACTTTTAATACGGTTGATTATGCAACTTATGATGAACTAGCAACTGCAATTAATGAAAAAGTTGGAATTCATGCTTCTTTAGACCAAGTAGGTACAGATTCATATAGATTGGTTTTAAAAAGTGAAGAGTCTGGTTTAGCTAATGCTTTAACTATATCAGGAGCTGCTAGTCAGGCTTTAGGTTATACAACAGATGGAACTACTGTAAATGCTGCTAACCATACATTAACTGCACAAGATATGAGTTTAGAAGTTGATGGTGTTGCTTATACTTCAGCTGAAAATAAAATTACTGTTGATGGTTTAGATATTACAGCTACAAAACTTGGAGAATCTTCAATTAATGTTAGTAAAGATACTTCTTACATTGAAACACAGATCAAAGATTTTATCACTAAATTCAATGAATTAGTTGATTTAGTTAATGAAGAAATAGATAGTGCTGATAGTTCAATCTCTGATAAATCATCTTTAAGAACTCTACTTTCTCAAGTTAAGGAAAAACTATTTGGAGAGTATGGAGAAAATTCTGATAAATCTTTATTTAACTATGGTTTTGAGTTAGATAAAACAGGAAAAATTTCATTAGATACTGTTGCTTTTAATGAGGTTCTAACTAACAATCCAGAAGAGTTAAAAGAGTTATTTGTTGGTACTGCTGCTAAAGAAGGTTTTGGTACACAATTAAAAGCAGCTTTAGATGAAATGAACTTTACAGGTGGATTACTTGATACTTATGAAAAAGGTATTGATTCAAGAGAAGAAACACTTGAAAAAGAAAAAGAAAAAGCTGTAGAGGCATTGGATGATAAATACAGCCAATTAGCAAATCAATTTGCAGCATATACTGCACTTATTACACAATTTGAATCATCTTTCTCTGGACTTAAAATGATGATCCAACAATCTACTACTTCAGGATAATAAAAAGAGAAAATTATTTTTTCTCTTTTTGTTTAAAATTAAGCTAATATATAATATACTTATTACTAGATGAAAAACGGAGATACTTTATGGGATTAGATATATATAATCAACAAAATGCAGTTTCAGATGATCCTTATGTACTGATACTTAAATTATACGAAGGTATAATTAAATATCTTTCATTTGTAAAAAATGCAATGGAAGAGGGTGATATTGAAGCTAAGTTTACATATATAAATAAGACAATTGCTATTTTTGATGAATTAAGAAATGTACTAGATTTTGATGGTGGTGATGTTGCTTATTATTTAGATGGATTATATCTTTATCAAATTGAGACACTTTTTTCTGCTGGTATTGACGATAATATAAATGCTGTAAATCAAGTAATGAAAGTAGCACAAGGGTTAATAGAAGCATGGAAAGAAGAGACAGGTCTGTAAGGGCCTTAGAAGAATTAATCAGAATTGATTCCCTAGATTCTTATGAAAAAGCAGATGCTCTTGTATCTTGGTATGAAGAGTATATAGGTCAAAATAGCATAGAAGATTTTGACTTAGAGCTTGAACAATTAAAACAGTTGGAAGAACTGTTCTTCAAAAGTATAAACTTTTTAAAAAGACAAAAATCACAAGCAAAAACAGATTTAGATGAAGCAAGAAAAATGAGAAAGTTTTTAAATAATTAAGCTTTCAATTTCTATTTTTTCTTTATATAAATAAGCTCTAATATTTTTAGGTATTTTTTTTACTCTACACTTTTCTTTAAACTTTTTATCCATAGTTATTTTAAAATTTGGACATATAAAAATATAGTTATTTGTAATGCTAATTGCAACTTTATGGGATATAATAATCTCTTTTTGTTTTAAAATCTCATTTCTTGAAGCTTTAGATAAAATATATCCTCTCCTTTTTAAACTTTTATCTATAATTCTAATATTTAGATTATCATCATTTGTATTTTTAAAAACTTCTAAATCTTTTAATTTCTGTAGGCAATCACTATTTTTATTTAAAGAGTTAATGTCTTTTTGTAAGTATTCAAAAGAGTTTATTACTCCGTCTTTAAACTCTTTTAAAAATTTATCACTAAAGTTATGTCTAAAATAGTTTCTTTTGTATTTTGTATCACTATTTGTCTCATCAATAAAATATTTAAAATCATTTGCTATTAAATACTCTTGAAGTTCATCTTTTGTGATATTTAGAAGAGGTTTATATATTTTATAAAACTCTTTTTCTTCCCAACTATTAAAGCCTATTAGCTCACTTAATCCTGCACCTTTTGAAAGTTGCATCATAAACCATTCTAGCTTATCATTTAGTTGATGTGCAGTAATTAAAGTAGTATAGCTGTGTTTTCTGATAAGCTCTTCAAAAAAGTTATATCTTATATCTCTTGCTTTTTTTTCAAAGTTAGAACCCTCTAAAAAGACTTCTTTTATAAAAATCTGTTTATTATATTTAAGGGAGAGTTCTTTTGCGTAAGATACTTCTTCTTTTGATTGTTCTCTTAAATTATAATCAACAATGGCTATATCAAAAGGGATATTGTTTTCAAGAAGAAGGAAAAATAGTGCACTGGAGTCTACTCCTGCTGAAAAAGCAAGAAGGTTTTTAGACTCTTTTATTGCACTAAAGTTTAAGTTCATGTTATTTAATAACAGTTGCTAGTAGTTTATCACCTACAAGTTCAGTGATTTTTACAGTATAGATTTTTCCAAATTCTAACTGTTTTTGTTCACCTTTTTCATCTGTTAATTCATTGTCATTGATGTAGATCTCTCCATCAATATCAGGAGCCCATACAGTTTTTCTAGCACTTAATAAGTACTCATGCTCTTCACTCTCACCATCAACATATACTTCAAAAGTTTGACCTACTTCTTTTTCAAGTGATTCTTGAGTTGTTTGGGCAATGATTTCACCTAAAATATCTGCTCTTTCATCTATGATTTCTTGTTCAACTTTTGCATCTGATTTTGAAGCTGTTGTTCCTTCTTCATCAGAGTAAGAGAATACATTTGCTCTATCAAACTTATACTCTTCAATATATTTTGCTAAAGCTTCAAAATCTTCTTGTGTTTCACCTGGGTGACCAGCTATAAATGTAGTTCTTACAAAAGAGTTTGGTTTTGATTTCATATGATCCATAAGCTCAATTAGTTTTTCAACACCTTTTCCTCTTTTCATAATTTTTAACATTGAAGGAGTGATATGTTGAAGTGGCATATCAAAGTAGTTTACAAATACTTTAGAATCAGCAATTTTGTCAATAAGTGATAATGTAGTTGTTGATGGGTAAAGGTATAAAATTCTAGCAGTTTTTATCCCTTCTATTTTTTCAACAGCTTCAACTAACTGCTCTAAACCATCTTTGTGTCCTAAATCTCTTAAGAATGAAGATGAGTCTTGAGATACAAAAGAAAAGTCAGTAAATCCTTGTTGAACTAGAGATGTTACTTCTTTTACTAGTGATTCAAGTGTTCTTGAGTGAAGTTTTCCTTTGAAACTAGGAATAGCACAGAATGAACAGGCTTGGTTACATCCTTCACTTAATTTTACGTAAGCATGGTAGTTAGAACCAGTGATAACTCTATCATTTGTTTCACTTGCTAAGAATACTTCATTTGTGAAGTTTGATCTTTTAGCATTTACAAGTTCATCAATTCTATCATAGTCACCAACTCCTGTAAATACATCGATTTCAGGTAGTTCTTTTTGTAGCTCTTCTTTGTATCTTTCACTTAAACAACCAGCCATAACTAGAACTGATTCTTCTTTTCTTTCATCATGTAAATTTAAAATCGTATTAATACTCTCTTCTTTTGCCGAGTCAATAAAACCACATGTATTTACAATAATAACATCTGCTGTTGAAGAATCATTTGTAAGTGTATAATCTTTTAATTTTCCAAGCATTACTTCTGAGTCAACAAGGTTTTTTGTACAACCAAGTGAAACAAGATGTAATGATTTATCAGGATTTTTAGTAGTAAATTTCATTTAATATTTAAACCTTAATTTTTTCGCAATTTTAGCATAAAAGCTTTTTTTTGTAAAATATTTGTTTTATAACCAAATATTATCAAGAAGTCTTGTATTCCCAAATCTAGCAACTACTAGAATTACTGTATTTTTAAGCTCAATAGTTTCTATTTCATTAAATTCTCTATCAACTATTGCTACATACTCCACATCAAGACTTGACATAACCTCATAGATTTTCTCTTTTACTTTTTTTACATCAAGTTCACCTTTTGCTATAAGTGAAGCAGCACTATAAAGTGACTTTGAAATAAGTAATGCATCTTTTCTTTGAATTTCATCTAAATATACATTTCTTGAACTCATAGCAAGTCCATCTTTTTCTCTCACTATATCACAAGGTACTATGTTTATTGGTAAGAAAAGGTTTTTAACCATTTGTTGAATAAGCGATAGTTGTTGTGCATCTTTTTTACCAAAGTATGCATTTGTTGGTTGAGTTAATCCAAATAGTTTTAAAACTACTTGTAAAACACCATCAAAATGACCTGGTCTTGTTTTGCCTTCTAACATATAGCTTTTATTTGGAGCTTTTATTAAAATCTCTTCACTTCCATACATAGTAGAAATTTCAGGCATGAAAAGATAGTCAACTTTACACATCTCACAGATTTTTTTGTCTGCTTCGTCTTTTCTTGGGTATGCGTCTAAATCTTCTCCTGGAAGAAATTGCGTAGGGTTAACAAAGATAGATACTATAACTATTTCATTTTCTTCTCTTGCTTTTTTGATTAAAGAGATATGTCCATCATGTAAAGCTCCCATTGTTGGTACAAAACCAACTGTTGAGTTAATATTTTTTCTAACTTCTTGTAACTGCTCAATAGTTTTTAAAACTTTCAATTATGTTTCCTTAATTAAATTTCTTATTTTCCATCATAGTTTGGGTTTAGTTTTAGTAGAACTAAGTCTGCTAAGATATTTCCAAGAAGTGTTAAAAATGCTCCGATGATTAATATTCCCATAATTACAGGATAGTCATGAGCTAAAGCACTTTGGAAAAATAAAAGTCCCATTCCATCAATAGAAAAAATTGTTTCAAGTATTACTGAACCACCAATAATTCCTGGAAGTGATAATCCAAGTAGTGTAATAACTGGTGGATATAGATTTGGTAAGATATAGTATCTTAGAATTTGTTTGTTATTTAAACCTCTTGCTTTTGCAAAGAAAATATAATCAGACTTTAAAATCTCAATAGTAAGCGATCTAATATATAAAGTCAAACTTCCAATTCCACTAAATATTATGATAGAAATAGGAAGTATTAAGTGCCATGCAAAATCTAAATAGTAAGTTAAACTTCCATCATCTGGTACGGAGTGTAAACCTGCTATTGGTAAAACTTCAAAGTTTATAGCAAAAATTAAAACTAAAAGCAAGGCTAAATAGAAAGATGGCATAGAAAAACTAAGAAGTGATAACTGTCCTGTGAATCTATCAAAAAAACTATTTTTATTTAATGCTGCTTTTATTCCAAGATAAAGTGAAATAAAAAAGATAAAAACCATTGAGATTATATTTATTGTAAGTGTGATTGGAATTCTACTTAATATCTCTTCTTTTACTTGTGAACCACTAGCAAAAGAAATACCAAAATCAAGTTGAACCATAGCTATAAGCCATGAAAAATACTGTACATATAAAGGCTTATCTAGTCCATAAATAGCTTTTAGTTGAGCAATTGACTCTTCTGTAATATTAGGGTTTAACTGCCCACTTGCAAAAAAAGAGTTTGGCGCTGCATTTATAGCTATAAATGAAATCAAACTAATTATAAAAAGCATAACTAATAAATACAATAGCTTTTTTAATAATAGTTGCATCTAGTTTTTAACCTTTTTCATTTTATTTTGGGCTATTCTACCATTTTTTATCTGTGATTTATATCTTAAGATTTTTCCATCCAATAATGAGGAATACCATCTTCAATATGTTCATTTTTTATTGCTTTAAAACCAAAGCTTTCGTAAAATTTTTTTAGATATGACTGGGCTTCAATAATTACATTTTTTTCAGGCCATTGTTTATTTATTAGTTTTAGAGCTTCTGAAATAAGTTCAATAGCATAACCTTTTTTTCTAGAGTTTTTTTCTACTAAAACTCTACCAAATGATATTTTCTCGTCACTTTTTTCTAAAACTCGCAAATATGCAACTATGTTTGAGTCTTCTTTTATAAACATGTGAATAGCTTCTAAGTCTTTGTCGTCAATATCGTTGTAAATACAGTTTTGTTCAACAACAAAAACTTCTGCTCTAATTTTCAAAATATTATAAATCTCAGTATTTGTTAATTCATTAAAATTTTTTATTTCTATTTTCATTTAATAATCTCTTTTTTTCCCTTTTTTTATTTCTTGCCACTCATTTTCTATACGTATTCTCATAGAATGAAGCATTTTTAATAACTCTTTTTTTTCTTCTTTATCAAAATCTATCAAAGAGATTTTAGAACTATGGTTTTCTTCTTTTTCTAAAAAAGAGTAAATATCTTTACCTTTTTGAGTACAAAATAGTTTGAACTCTTTTTTGTTGTCTTGTGTTTGGACTTTTTCAAGGTAGCCTTGCTCTATTAGTTTTTTTACAGCCTTAGCGGTAGTTGTTCTATCTACTTTTAGTAATTGTGAGAGTTTTTCTTGAATAATTCCTGGGTTCTCATAAACTCTTACTAAATATAAGTATTGATTTTTTCCTAGTTGTATATCTTTGAACTCAATATCGCTAATAGTGGCTAAACACCTAGAGATCATTCCTATCTCTCTTAATATCTCTTTCATTTTAGTTCCTTTTGATATATTTTATACTAATAATATTGAAAATTCAATAATATTATAGAATATTCAATAAAAGATGATTTTGAGATAATCAAAAAAGATAAAAGTATTAAGTATTAGTTATTAAGAGAGAGTGTATTTTAACTTCTCTCTTAATAATTTTGATTAGATGTTATTATGGGTTATTTTAGTTGTAGGTCTTTATTAAAGTTTGGTGAGTAACTTCCATATAAAATACAATCATTACAATTTGTTCTAAATAAGATATTATTAGCAATCATTGATGCTTCATATGCTTGATCAGTTGATTCATTTACAATCTGAGCAACTACAGCAGTAACTAACATACCAATTAATCCGCCACCACTATCACCAGAAGATTTGATAAATTTAGTTTCTTTATTCCAAAGTATTTTTCCACTATGTAAATCTACTAATTTAGCTTCTAATTCTATTTCCGTTTTACTAGATAAAACAGCATAGTTATTACCGTATTTTTTAACATTTATATATAATACTGAATCTGCTCCAAAAATCTCTTTTAATTTTTCTAAAGAAACATTTCTAATTTCTTTTGCTTCATATACTCCATTGTGTTTAAATGTTTCATTTACTAAAGCAGGAGGGAAAACATAATAACCAGCTTCACTTAAAGGTAAAATTGAGTTAGCTAGTGTAGCCGAACTACCTTTTATATCTAAAGATTCATTTGTTGGTAATACAACTAAAATAGATTTAGGTTTATTTTTAGTAAAAGAACTATAATCATATAACTCTTGATTTTTAGCACAACCTGATAAGAAAATCATAATAGTAATTGAAAATAGGGTAATAAAAATATTTTTCATTACTTCACTCCTTTATTTTTTAAAAAAGTAATATACTGTTTTGATTCAGGAAACATTTCTATCTCTTTATCTAAATTCATTATTGATTTAGAATTATTCCCAATTTTAGAGTATAAAAGTCCTAATTGTGCATACATTCCAGGAGCAATTTTTTTCTTATTAGCATAACTATCTTGAATGATTTTTTCTAAATTAGAGATTTGAGTGTTTATATCACCTTCTTCATTTAATGATTCATATACAGAATCAATATAAGCTCTATCCCAATGATAAATAGTTTGATTAGCATTACTACCACAACCAGTTAATAAAATTACAAAACTACCTATTATAAGAGTATTAATAAAATATTTCACTTCACACTACTTTCTTAATGAACTTTTTTTGTTAAGTTATTTACTGCTTCATTAATTGCTAGACTTAAAACTTTATCATTTAAAGTTGCATCATAGCCAGCTGTTCCACCAAATCCTATAATCTCTCTATTTGATAATGCAAATTCTCCCGCACCTTGTGAAGAATATACTACAGCAGTAGTATTAACATCAATAACATTTAAATTAACTTTTGCGTAAGCTACTTGTTTTTTACCTTTTCCAAGTATTCCAAAAAACTGGTGATCACCTACTGTTTTTCTACCAAATTCTACTACATCACCAGATATAACATATTTAGCACCTTTTATATTTTGATTTACTTTTGAAAAATTACTTTCTTGTTTTAATGCAGTTAGATTTGTTCTATCAAGTACTAAGAAATGACCACTTTGTTGTAAACTTGTAGTTAAAATTGTTTGTGCTTGGTTTCCTAATCTATCTTGACCATTTGAAAATATACCATTGTTGTATGCAGATCTATTATCAAATCTACCAATTGAAACCATCATCTTTTCACCACTATATAGAGTTCTTTCAACTTTATTTTCTGGTACTTTTATAGATTGTGAACTTTCTGTTGCACAACCACTAAATAATGTAATTAAAGATGTAGCTATTAAAGCAACTTTTAGTTTTGACATCATTTTGTCTCCTTGTGTTATTTTATTATTTTATTGTATCAAAAATAAAATTAATTATTGTGTGAAATAATTTGCATATATTTTATGTGAAACAACGCTATAATTATTAAATTAATAAATAGGTTAAAAAGAATGATAGGTATAGATGTAGCTTCTGTGGATAGAATAAAAAGAATGTATGAGAAGTTTGGACGAAAGGCTTATGAAAGATTTTTAGATGATGAAGAGATTGAGCTTATAAAAAGACCTGAGAGTGCTGCTGGTTTTTGGGCTGCTAAAGAGGCTGCTTCAAAAGCTTTGGGTACTGGTATTGGTAAAGAGTGTGGATTTCATGATATTAAAATCAAAAAGTCAAAGCTTGGTGCTCCAAAAATAAAATACAAAAAAGAAATAAGAAAAAAGTATAAAATCAAAAAGTCTTATTTATCAATAACTCATGACCAAGGTTTAGCAATTGCCGTGGTTCAAAATACTAAAAAATAGATTTTACTTAAAGAAAAGGCAGAGATATTTAGTATTAGTTTTTTGCTAAATATCTCTCTAGTATAATTTTTGCTGCAAGAGAGTCAACCCTTCCATCTCTTTTGTATTTGATTTCACCTTTCATCATATCTTCGGCTTCAATTGAGCTCATATTCTCTTCTTGGAATTCATAAGGTATATCAAGTTCTAGTAGTTTTACAAAGTGATTAATTCTTTTTTGCATATCTTCACTTGCACTAGGAAACCCAACTATTAATTTTTCAATTTCCCACTCTTTTAAAAAAGCATTTACATCGTTTGAGGCTTGATTTCTATTTTTTCTCAGAATCGCTTCTTGTGGTGTTACTATGTTTGAACTAAGACAGATTGCAACTCCTATTCTTTTAAGTCCTATATCAATACAAGCTAGTTTCAATCAGTTTCCTTTAGTTAATTTTAGATATTATTATAACCTTTAAAGAATAAAACTAGGGAAAATTAATGAAATTAGCTGTATTTGATTTTGATTCAACACTTATGGATGGAGAAACAATTGACTTTCTTGCAAAACCTTTAGGATTAGAGGAAAAAGTTGCAGGAATCACTGAAAAAGCAATGGCTGGAGAGTTAGACTTTTTTGAATCTTTAATTGAAAGAGTATCTTTACTTGAAGGTTTAGAGTATGCAAAAGCTGTAGAGATTTGTAAAGACTTACCATTAATGCCAGGTGCATATGAGATTATTCCTGAACTTAAAAAAATGGGATATAAAGTTGTATGTTTCTCAGGTGGATTTAGAATAGGAACATCTCCTGCAAAAGATAAACTTGGACTTGATGCTGATTTCTCAAATGTATTACATGAAAGAGATGGTATCTTAACAGGACTTGTTGGTGGAGACATGATGTTTGGATATTCAAAAGGTGATATGATTCAAAGATTACAAAATATTTTAGGTGTTTCAAAAGCTGATACTTTAGTTTGTGGAGATGGAGCAAATGACTTATCAATGTTTGCTCATGCTGATACTAGAGTTGCATTTTGTGCTAAAGAAGTATTAAAGAAAGAAGCTAATATTATTGTTGACACAAAAGATTTAACAAAAATCTTAGATAATTTATAAGGGAAATAAACATGAGTTTAAAAGAAGATATTAACTACTCTTTATGGTGTGATTTTATTGAAAGAGATTTCTTAGAAAATAGATTTCAAGAGATTATCAAAGATGAGGTAATACAAGGTGCTACTTCAAATCCAGCGATTTTTGCATCATCTATTACTAACTCTGTGGCATACAAACAACAACTTGATATGTTACAAGCAAATAATGCAAAAACAATCTATGAAGAGTTAGCTCTAACTGATATTAAAAGAGCTGCTTGTTTACTTGATGAATTACATAAAAATGATGCAGATGATGGATTTATTTCTATTGAAGTTGACCCAACACTTTGCGATGATGCTCAAGGTACTATAGAAGAGGGTGTTAGATTACATAACTCTATTGGTGCTGATAATGTGATGATTAAAGTTCCTGCTACACAAGCTGGATACATTGCAATGAGAGAGTTAACATCAAGAGGTATTCATGTAAATGCAACACTTATTTTCTCAGTTGACCAAGCTGTTAAATGTGCACAAGCTTTAGATGAGGGAATTAAAGAATCAAATAAAGATATAAAAGCAGTTATTTCTGTATTTGTTTCAAGATTTGATAGATTATGTGATGGTGATTTTATGCAAAAAGGTTTAGAAACTTCTAAACTTGGAATTGTTAATGCAACAAAATGTTACCATGAAGTTAACAAATTTGAAAATAAAAACATCAGAACTCTTTTTGCAAGTACTGGTGTAAAAGGTGATGATTTAGCACCTTCATATTATGTAGATAACTTAATCTATCCAAACTCTGTAAATACTGCTCCTTTAGCAACTATTGAAGATTGGGTACAAGTTGGTTCAAAAGAGCAATCAGATATCATGACTGAAAAAGAGTGTGATGAGTACTTTGAGTTATTAGAGTCAAAAGGTGTTAATATGAATGACATCTATGAAAAACTTTTAGTTGAAGGACTTGATGCATTTAAAGTATCATTTAAAGAGTTACTATCTAAATTAGTATCTTAATCTTACAGACATATTAGAGTTTCTAATATGTCTTTTTATCCTAAAAACCCCTTAAATAGTTACAGAATAGTAACAATAACAACTTATCTTATTAAGTATATTTTAGATAGAATCATTAATTATTAAATAAAAAATAAAGGCAAAGAAATGAAAAATTGGAATCCAAGTAGTTGGAGAGATTTTCCAATCAAACAACAACCAACATATAATGACTTAGAAAAATTAAAAAAAGTTGAGAATGAACTAGGTTCATATCCACCTTTAATTTTTGCTGGTGAAGCGTTAAGTCTAAAAAATAAGTTAGCTGATGTTGTAAATGGAAAAGCTTTCCTTTTACAAGGGGGAGATTGTGCTGAATCATTTGCTGCATTTGATGCAAACAATATTAAAGATTTATTTAAAGTAATGATGCAAATGGCAGTAGTTTTAACTTTCTCTGGTGGATGTCCTGTTGTAAAAGTTGGACGAGTTGCTGGTCAATTTGCAAAACCAAGAAGTGCAGATTTCGAAGAGATTGATGGAGTTTCTCTACCTTCATATAGAGGGGATATTGTAAATGATATGGCATTTACAGAGAAAGCTAGAAATCCAAAAGCTAAAAAATTATTAAAAGCTTACAATCAAAGTGCAGCAACTATGAACCTTTTAAGAGCATTCTCTAGAGGTGGTATGGCTGATTTAAATCAAGTTCATTTATGGAACCTAGGGTTCTTAAAAGACCATGAATTAGATGAAAGATATCAAGATGTTTCAAATAGAATTTCTGAAGCATTAAACTTTATGAAATCATGTGGAATTACAAGTGCAAATACTGCACAATTAAGTGAAACTACATTATATACTTCACATGAAGCATTATTACTTAACTATGAGGAAGCATTAACTAGAAAAGATTCAATCACTGGTGATTGGTTCAACTGTGCTGCTCATATGTTATGGATTGGTGATAGAACAAGAGATTTAAAAGATGCTCATATTGAGTACTTTAAAGGTATTAAAAACCCAATTGGATGTAAAGTTGGTCCTACTATGAGAGAAGATGAACTTATTCAATTAATTGATACTTTAAACCCAGAAAATGAAGCTGGAAGATTAAACCTAATTGTTAGAATGGGTGCAAATAAAATAGAAGACCATTTCCCTAAATTACTTGCAAGAGTTAAAAAAGAGGGTAAAAATGTATTATGGTCATCAGACCCAATGCATGGAAATACTATCAAAACTGATAATGGTTACAAAACAAGAGATTTTGAAGCTATTTTAAGTGAAGTTAGAAAGTTCTTCCAAATTCATAAAGCAGAAGGTACATATGCAGGTGGTATTCACTTAGAAATGACTGGACAAAATGTAACAGAGTGTACAGGAAGTGCAAGTTCTGCTATTACTAAAGAAGGATTAGCAAGTAGATATCATACTCAGTGTGATCCAAGACTAAATGCAGACCAAGCTTTAGAGTTGGCATTTATGATTGCTGATACACTAAAAGAAGCAAGAAAAGATATTATTGTTTAATCAATATATCTTAAATAAAAAAAGGGGAAGAAGTTAAACTTCTTCCCCTTTTTTAGTTTTTTACTATAAAAACTTTTGATTATATTCTTCTTCATTGAAACCAACAACTACATCGTCACTCATTTCAACTATTGGTCTTTTTAAAAGCATTGGCTCTTTGCATAGCCACTCAAACTTACCTTGTTCATCAAGATTAAGCTCTTTTAATTTTAAACTTCTATATTTAGTTCCTCTACTATTAAAAACTAAATCAATTCCTGCTTTTTCAATCCAAAACTCGATAGAAGTTGAAGTAGGAGTCTCTTTTTTTGTATCAATAAACTCTACTTCTATATTGTTGTCCTTAAAAAACCTTAAGGCTTTTCTAACAGAGTTTCAGGTTTTTATTCCATAAACCTTAAACATTGTTTTCCTTTTATTTATTACTCAATAATCTTTGGAACTACAAAGTATCCATCTTCAGATTTTGGAGCATTTTCTAAAATATGATTTGATAACTCTAAATCTTGTTTTGCAACATCTTCTCTTAAAGGAGTTCCACCTTCAACTGTATTGAATGTCGCTTCAATCTTTGATACATCAATCTCATTTAAGTTCTCAACGAAGTTGATAATATCAGCTAGTTCAGATTTTAAGTTCTCTTTTCTTGACTCATCAATCTCTAAACTAGAAAGTCTTGATAATTTCTCAATTAGTTTATCATCTACTGTCATAGTTTTCCTTATTGGTTATATATAAAAGTGATTATATCAAAAAAGAGTTTGTAGGGGCTTTAAATACTATTTATTCTTCTAAATGAAACTAACATACAATAATTTTAACAGTAATAAATAATAAAGTTATGGAAATTATTTATAATCTTGTAAATGATACATTTATAGTACTTTTAAGTAATACTTAAGAATATATGTGTAACAATTACAATAACGACATATTAGTGATAGCCAAACTTATCGTGAGGTAGGGACGGAAAGCCACGGGTCTTGTTGAAGATAGCCGGGTTGCATTCTTTTTTATTATTAATTAATATTGCAACTACAGTAAAACTCAACATAAATAATTTTAATACTTATCAAACAAGGAGAACGAAATGTTAGATTTCTTAAAAAGAAGATTAAAAAGTGAAAAAGGTGCAATGGATAAAATTCTTGTAACTTTATTGTTAGTAATTGTAGGTGTTGGAGCTGTTGTTGGTTTAAATACTTGGGTTGATGGAGAAAAAACTAAAGTAGAAACTGCAGCTACTAATAAAATTACTGAAGTAACTGGTTCAACTTCAGAGTAATTTGAAAAGTAAAAGAGTTTACTCTTTTACTTTTTATTAGAAATACTTGTGTTTACAATAATCTTTTATATATTTTCCGCTTTTTTATCTTATACTGATTTTAAAAAATTTTTAGTACCCAATAACATTCTTATTACAATGTCAGCAATGCTTTTAATATTTGGTACTTTGGAATCGAAAATATATATAAGTTCTATTGTTTTATCTTTAATGGTTCTTTTCTTTTTTATTATTGTTATGCTACTTAATAGGCAAATGATATTAGGTGGTGGGGATATAAAATATATGATGGTTGTTGCTCTTTTTTTAGGAGTTAAACCTTTTGCTGTTTTTTTAATAGTTACAGGTGTTTTACAAACCATTGTTTTATTATTTATGCAAAAAATAAAAGGAAGAAGAGTAGCTGCTATGGTGCCAGTTATGTTTATTTCTGTTATAATAGTAGAGATATTGACTTATTTTAATATATTTATATAAAAATATATTAAAGTTTGAAAGATTAGGAAGATACGATGACATTAGATGATTTTAAAGACAAACTAGAATCCAATAAAGAGTATGCTATTCTTGATACTCAAATTGAAGAAGCACTTGAATTATTTGCTGATCTTACAAACTTAGATGAGATTTCATATTATAAATATGAGTATGAATATAATAACTTTTTTCATCAATTTACTATTGATAATGATGGGCAAAGACTTGAAAAAGCAAAAAATGACACTCATAAATATAAAATTATTCTAAGAAAAGATAAGCTTGTATATGGTTATGTAAGTATAAATAAAAGAGTTAAATCTTCATCTGTTATAAAGAAAATCCTTAAAAAATTAATTAAATATCTTGACAAACAAAAAGAGTTAGAGAAGAAACTTTTAGGTTCTGATGTTTCTTTTAATATATATTTATTTCATGATGATACATTAGATATGTTAGCTCAAAACCTAAAAGGTGGTCTTGAAGGATTATTTAATGTTGATGTTGTTGTTGATAGTTCTATTGAAAAACATATTTCATCAATCAAAGATAAAGAAACAAAACATATTATAGTTTATTTAATAGATGATGAAAGAAATATAAAAAAACATGAATCTGTTATCAAAGCTTTAAATGAACTTATTATTGTAATAGGGCCAAATGACCATAAAATATCAATGTATTGTGGAAAACTTGGTATTCAAAATTATATTTCAATAAATGAGTTTAAAGCTGAGTCTATTAAAGAAATAATCTTAGATACAAGAAATAATCTTTTAAATAAAAATAAATATGGAAATAAAATCATTGCTTTAAGTGGGATTACTGGTGGTATTGGAACTACTACAATTGGTATGAACATGTCTGATTTATTATCTCAAAATCTTCCAGAAAAAAATATTTTATATATTGATTTAGCAACTACAAAAGCTGTAAGTAATCTATTTTTGCAAAAAAACCCATTACCAAATAAGACTATAGTTGATTTAATCAATACTAGTGAATTTCATTTAGAAAATAACTTACAAAATGGATTATGTAAAATTAGAGAAAATTTCTACTGTATAACAGGAATTCAAAAACATATTGATAAAGAGTATATAGAAAAAGATGTTTTTATAAGTAAGCTTTTAGAGTATATCTCAAGTTCAAGTGATTATTTTAATTTTATTATTATTGATTTAGGTTTAGCAGATGCCTCAAATTTAAAAACTACAATTTATGATATTGTAAATGAGATTTGGCTTCTAACAGAAATGAATCTTCCTCATATCTCAAAAGTTAAAACTTTCTATTCTTTAATGAAAAGAGCAGGACTTAAAGAAAAAATATCATTTATTGTAAATAGATATGATTCTCAAAATGCTATTTCAGTAAATGATGTAACTTCAATCTTAAATATGACAAGTGGAGATAAAATCCAATTTGATGATTATAAAATACCTAATGATTATAAAACTTTAGGTAAATGTTGGAACTATTGTGAGTTGGCAAGTAGTACTGAAAAAGACTCAATATTTATAGAAAAACTTGAAGATATTTTAAAGAAAAAAGAGTTTTATAAAGGTGAAGATAAAAAATCTTCACAAAGCTTTTTTTCATCTTTATTTAAAAAGAGTAAATAATGAGAAGTTTAAGAGATTTAATTGAAGACCAAGAAAAAAACAGCATTAGCTTAGATAAAGATATTGAAGAAAAATCTTTTGAAGAAGATATTGATGTAAAACATACAAAAGAAAAAATCACAAAAATAAAAAAACAAGCTGTTAATTCTGTACTTGAATTCCCAGAGATTTATACTAATAAAGAGTTATATGATTTAGCTTTAAGAATTAATGATAGCTTTATGATGAATCTTAAATCTGACCAAAAAATCACTGAAGAGAACCTAGAAGAAGTTTTACCTGATTATATACAGTCTTACAACAATGAAACAAGACATCTTTCAAAAGAGCATTTAGAAGATATAAAACAAATGATTATAAATAATATTGTTGGGTACGGACATATCTCAACAATTTTCCAACTGGCAAAAGATGGTTTAAATGATGTAATTGTAAATACAAAAGATTATGTAGATATTATCTATAAAGGTAAGACTGAACAAACACCTTTTACTTTTAGAAGTGAAGAAGAGCTTCGAAAAGTTATTGATAAAATGCTTGCTGAAAATAATAGAAAAATTGATGAAGCTCATCCTATTATTTCAAGTAAATTAAATGATGGTTCAAGGGTAGAAGTTCAAATTCCTCCAATTGCTGCAAATGGTGGAAGTTGTATAACGATTAGAAAGTTTAATGAAATACCACTTTTATTAGAAATGTTAATAGACGCAGGTCAAATGGATATGAAAATGGCATATTTCCTAGTAAAAGTTTCAAAAGGAAAATGTAACATTATTGTATCTGGTGGTACATCAAGTGGTAAAACAACTTTCTTAAATGCAATGACACGATTTGTAGATGGAAATGAACAACTAATGGTTATTGAGGATACAAGAGAAATGCAACCTCAAATGCCTTGTCACTCTATTAGACAGTATGAATCAAGAATGGCAAATGAAGAAGGAAAAGGTGCAATTCCTTTAGAGTATTTATTAAGATCAGCTCTTAGATCAAGTCCAAGAAGAATTATTGTTGGTGAGTGTAGGGGACCTGAAATTGTTGTAATGTTAAATGCCATGAATACAGGACATCCAGGTTCAATGACTACTGTTCATGCTGATAGTACAAAAGAGGCTCTTGTTAGAATTGAGAATATGTATTTAGAAGCTAGACCTAGTGCAAATATCAACTTTATTAGGACACAAATTGTTTCTGCTGTTGATTTGATTATTCAGTTAGTTAGATTTCCTGATGGTACAAGAAAACTTGTTGCTATTTCAGAAATTGAGAGAAGAATGGAAGATAATGGTGTTGTATCTTTAAATAATATATTTGAATTTAAAAGAGATACAAGTGATTTAAAAAGAACAAAAGGTGAGTTTCAAACATTAGCAACGCCAACAAGAACAATTGATCAGATGAATATGTTTGGTGTTGATATTGATAAAAGGGTTTTTGATCCAAATTTTGAAATGCCAAAATCAATGCTAATTGAAGCTTTGGAGACAGATTTACCATCAGTAATGTGTGGTTGGAAAGATGAGTTCTTAAAAGTATTCCTTGAAAGAGACCCTCAACTTTTCCATAAATGGCCACATTTCTTAAAGATGAAAGAAGAGTAAATTATGGATAGTTTAGTTCTATTTTTTATTATAGTAATACCTGTACTACTAATTAGTTTTAGTTTTTACTTATACTCATTTTATATAAAAATGAATCAACAAAAAGTAATAATTAATACTTTAGTAAATACGAATAGTAAAATCTTAGATAATAATAGAACTGATAATACATTTGAAGATGATGCAAATTTTTTAAGAAAAAAACTTAGATTTGCGGGGTTTTCTACTCAGGGAGCTGAGTATGTATTTATCTTAATTTGTATTGGATTTGGGCTTTTAGCTAGTTTTTTTATCTTTTTAATTGCAGGTTCTAAAATTATATTTATTTGTACTTTTCTAATATTCATGGGGTTTCCATACTTGATTTTAGTGAATATTATAAAGGCTAGACAAGAAGAGTTTAACTTTGCATTAAAAGAGATTATTGATAAAGTTACTAGTATGATGAGAAGTGGTGTTGGATTTGAACAAGCTTTAAAAAAATCAATTCTTACTTCAAAATCAAAACTTGCACAAAAAGTTTTAGGTATTTATATAAATGAAAAATCAGTAATTGGTGAGGATAAATGTTTTGAAAAGATGTTTAAAATCATTGAATCAAGAGAGCTTAGAATTTTTTATCTAACAATTTCAATTGGTAGAAAATCAGGTGGTAAGTTCTCAAATACACTAGAAAAATTAAGAAAAACACTTCATGACCAAGGTGAGATAAAACAAGAGATTACTTCTTCTACAAAAGAGATAAAAGTGGGTACTTATATGATTATAGGGCTAATTATCTTCACTTATATGATGATGAATAGTGCTTTAAATAACTCTTTAAATGCGCACTTTTTTGGAAGTGATATTGGTAAAATCCAAATGTTCTTTATTATTGTATGGATTGCATTTGGATTATTTGTAAATAGCTTATTAACAAAGATAAAGTAATGGATAGAGCACTTTTAGTTTTCATATTAGCGCCAATGTTAATAGCAGTATTAGTAGTTGCTACTATGCTAATAATGCAAAGAAGAAAACAACAAAAAAACATTGTACTTCTTTCAAAATTAGATAATAAAGCAATTATTGAAGAGCAGAATAAAGGTGATAATAAAAGTAATGCCAGTTTGAATATGCAATTAATTCAAGCTGGAATTACTTATAAAGAGTATACAGAAGCTAGATTGCTTTTTGCTTTAATTGGAATAATAATCATGGGTGTTCTTCCTTTTTTCTTCTCCACAATGGTAGCAGTAATAAGTGTTGTTGCTGGTATTTTATGTATTGCTTTTGGAGGTAAATTTTATTTATCAATAGCAAAAGCTGAGAGAATTGAAAAAATAGATAGAGACTTAGGAATATTTTTAGATTTAGTAAATGTAATACTTGAAGCAGGTGGAAGTTTAAAAAATGCTTTTTTTGAAGTATCTAAAAGGGCTCATGGAATAATCGATGAAGAGTTACTAAAAGAGATTTCAATTTTAGAGTATGAAATGACAAACTATTCTACTAAAGTTGCATATGAAAATCTAAAAAACAGAGTAGATAGTAGACAGCTTGATAAGATTATTGATTTTTTAATACTTAGTGAAGAGACAGGTATTGGAGTAAAAAATATATTTACTATGCAATCAGATGAGATGAGAAAAGAGAAATTCTATAAAATTAAAGGGAAGGTAAATACTTTAAATATGTATTTAATGCTGATTATTTTCCTTTTTGTTTTACCTGCATTTGGGGCATTTATTGTTTTCCCTATTATGGGTGGAACTTTAACAATAGGAATATAAATTTAATAAGGATTTAACATGCAAGTTAACAAACAAATAATTATAATACTAATTTTAGCCTCTTTGCTATTTTCAGCATTAGGAGCTGCTTTTTATTTCTTCAAAAAGAATAAACAAGCCCAAAAGAGTAAAGATGAACTTGTCACGATTTATATTGCTAAAGATGATATAAACAAAGGTACTTTAGTTACTGTAAATCAAATGGCACAAACTCGTATAGCTAAACAATTCTTATTAAATACTCCTTTAACAAAAGAAGAGATAATTGGTAAATATACTAGTGAGAAAATCTATAAAAATGAGATGTTCCTAAAGCAAAAGCTTACTACTAAAATAGAAAAAGAAAGAGCAAAGATACTTGATTATTCAAATAGTAGTTACAATATGAAGTTTTCTATGTTTGATAATCCAAACTATACTTTAGTTCAAGGTGATTTGATAAATATTATCTCTGTTTTACCAAAAGGTGAACCAAATAATAAAGGTAAATATTTAGATTTTGATGTTCAATATGTGGCTGATAATATCAAGGTTTTAGGTTTTATCAAAGATGGTGTAAATCAATCTACAAGTATCACACAAGAAAAAGTAAAAAAAGTAGTAAAGAAAAAAGTAATTGAAGAAGTAGTAAATGTAAAAGCTCAAGAGTTAATACTTGATATAAATCCAAATGTTTTAATCTCTTTAATCAAAGATTTCAATAAAGGAAATCAATTATGGATGGTAAAAACAAAAGAGTCTATTCAAATTAAACCTTTAGATGAGATGACAAAAGAAGAAGTAAAAGAGTTTAAAGATGAGAAAAAACAAAATGTAGTTAAAAAGGTTTATAAACCAAAAGTATATAAATATCAATGGTATAAATCAAAAGTAAATACTATTACAAAAAGTGCTGTAATTGACTACTCAAATGATAAAAATGATTCAAAAACTAAAACAAGAAGTGTTGAAATAAAAGTAGATTCTCAAAAAATTTGTAATTCAATAACAGATAAGTTGGTAATAGGATATGTAAATAGATTTTATTTAAGAAAGGCTCCTACAACAAAGTCTACTAAGAAAGCAATATTAGAAAAAAATACAATAATTCCTTATCTTAAAAAAGTTGATGGTTGGTATGAGCTTTGTGATGGTAACTTTGTAAGTGAAAAGGTTGTAAAACCAGTTTCTTACTCATTTGCAGTTAAAAAAGCAGGTCAAAGATGAAAACAAAAGAAATAAAAAATAACACAAGCTTTAAAGACGCAGTTGTAGAGCAGATTGTTCTATGGATTGTGATTTTTATATCTTTTGTTAGTATTTTATTTTTTATAATTGATTATTCAAATGCATTAAAAGTTAGTGAAAATTCAGATTCAATTGCAAATTATACAGCAAGAATGGTGGCACTAAATTCTAGTGATAGTGATATAGCAGATGGAATCAACAAAATTAAAGGTGATTATGTAAATACAGTTAGCGCTTCAAGTATTAGCTGTAGTGAAGACACAACTGATTCAAGTAGACAAGTGATAGTAAATATATATGCAACTTTATCAAATAATATTTTACTGTCAGGAAGCAATAATATTCACTCAAAGGCAGTTGTTTATAATGAGAGTAGTGAATATAAAAAAGAGTGTAGTTTAACACTTAGTTTAAAGTAGGAGAGAGTTATGAAAGTAATATTTAAAAGTTTATTTATTTTAGTTATATTTTTTAGTTTTTCAAATAGTAATGAGTTAATAAATAAAGATTTACATGATAAAAATATATCTGTAAGTAAGGGCTCATTTAAAGTTTTTGAATTTAAAAAAATGATAAAAAGTATTAAAGTAAGTGATGAGAATATGATTGATGTAGACTTTTTAGAAAGCTCTTCAAAGCCATTGCAAACTATAAAAGTTTTCACAAAACAACTTGGTAATGGAAATATTCTAGTTACTTTTTATGACTCTACTTCTATTCATATAAATATTAATATAACTGAAAACTTAAGTACTATTATTGATGTTGCAAAGTTTATTAGTCCAAAGCTAAAAATACAGCAAACTAATGGGAAAGTAATTTTAAGTGGAAGAGTAAAAAATCAGAAACAAAAAGATAAAATCTTAGATTTATTTAAAAAGGCAGGAATAAATCTAGAAACAGATTTAGTTGATTTAGCAACGCTTGAAAATCCAGATAAGATGGTAAGAATAAAACTTTATGCTGTTGAAGTGAACAATGATAAAGGTCTTGATTTAAAGAATAATTGGCTTGTTTCAAGTAAAAACTATATGAAAGTAATTACAGATGATAATAAGTATTATAATGAGCCACTAGACTCATATGGCGCTGGATATAGAGTTAAAACTTATAAAGAATCCGTAGATGCAGATGGCAATAGAACTATTGTTCCAGATACATGGGAGTCTATATCTGGTGCTGATAGAAGTTCAGTAAATAATCAAAGAAATGTATTAGTAAATGATGCAATTGATGAAATGATGGGGAAAGCAGTATCTTTAACAGGTGGATTAACTGGTGCAGCAAACTATCTTGGAAAATATTTTAATGTAGGTCTTACTTTAAACTACTTGTCTTCAAAAGGTGTAGCTGAGGTTTTAGATGAAACTACACTTTTAACATTAGAAAATCAAGATGCTGATTTTCTTGCAGGTGGAACTTTAAATATTAGAACACAAACTACAACTTCTCAAGGAATTCCAACAACAGAATTAAAAGAGATTAAGTATGGATTACAACTTAATATTAAAGCTAAAAATATAGTAGATGATAACTTCATAAAACTAAATATTGTTACAAAATCAAGTACAGCAGATTTCGCAAATACAGTTGATGGTATACCAAATATTACAGAAAAATCAATTACTACAAATGTAGTAGTAGCAAATAAATCAACTATAGTTTTAGGTGGTCTAATAAATAGAAAAAATGCAAGTGATATAGAAAAAATACCATTACTTGGAGATATTCCAGTACTAGGGTTTTTATTTACAAGTAAAGCCTTTAAAGAGGGTAAAAGTGAGTTAGTATTTTTTATAACACCTGAAATAGTTGATCCAAAAGTTAATAATCAACAACAAGAGTTTTTACAAAAAACTACATTTACAAAAGCTATAGATGAAAAGTTTGAGAGTGATAAAAAAGCAGTGCAAAAAGAGAAAAATAAAAGTTTTGATGAAGAAAAAAAGGAAAAAGAAGACTCACAAAGTTTACATGAACAAAGAGTAAAAGCTATTTTAGGATATTAAAAAAAGAGCTTTTAGGCTCTTTTTTCATAAAACTCTTTTCTAAAATCATCCCATCTATTTTCTAATATAGCCTCTCTTGCTTGTTTCATTAGATTTAAATAGTAATGAATATTGTGAATTGACGCAAGTCTGTAATAAGTCATTTCACCTGCTTTATATAAGTGATTTAAGTATGCTCTTGTAAAGTTTTGACAAGCATAGCAGTTACACTCTTCATCAATAGGACGAGGGTCTTCTTTAAATTCAGCTTTTCTAATATTCATTCTTCCAAATGATGTAAATAGTGTACCATTTCTTGCATTTCTAGTTGGCATAACACAATCAAACATATCAACACCTCTGTGAATGTTCTCAATTAAGTCTTCTGGTGTTCCAACTCCCATAAGGTATCTTGGTTTATCTTCTGGCATAAACTGTGTTGTCCACTCAACTGTATCATACATATCTTGGTTTGGTTCACCAACACTTAATCCACCAATAGCATATCCATCAAAATCAGTTAAACCACATAATTGCTCAGCACTTAATTTTCTAAACTCTTTATCTGTTCCACCTTGAATAATAGCAAAAATATTTTGGTCAACTCCAATTCCTTTTGCTTGTTGTTCTTTGTGGTAAGTTATAGCTTCTTTTGCCCACTTTGTAGTTCTCTCAATTGACTCCTTAATTCTCTCTTTTGTGTTTGGAAGAGCAACTAAATCATCTAAAATCATCATAATATCACTACCTAAATCATATTGTGTATCTAGTACACTTTGAGGTGTAAAGTAGTGTTTACTCCCATCAATATGTGATTTGAACATAATTCCATTATTATCAGGTTTTGAATTATCACTTAAAGAGAAAGCTTGAAAACCACCACTATCAGTTAAAAATGAGTTTGGAAATTTTGAAAAGCCATGAAGTCCACCAAATTTCTTGATTATTTTGCTTCCTGGTCTTAGATATAAATGGTAAGTATTTCCAAGTATGATTTTTGCACCCATACTAAGTAGGTCATTTGCATCCATTGCTTTTACAGTTGCTTGAGTTCCTACTGGCATGAATACAGGAGTTTGAATAGTGCTATGGGCTGTTTGGATAGTACAAGCCCTAGCTTTGTTTACAGTTGCGTCGATTTTAAATTGCATATATATTATTAACCTTGATTAAAATTTCGCAATTATATCTAAATTAAGTTGATAGTTTTTCTTCTAGTTGTTTTTTTAAACTCTCATTCTCTTCTTTTAGAGTTTTGATTTTTTTTAGTAGTTCTTTTTTCTCATTCACAGGCTCAATTGCCTTAGAAATTGACCTAATAATATTTCTAATATCAATAGGTTTGATTATATATGAAGTTACTCCAAGTTCTATTGCTTTTTTTAAATAACTTATATCTTGATGAGCAGTTGTGATTAAAACAGGTACATCTCTATCTATTTTTTTAATCTCTTCAATCATCTCTAAGCCATCCATATTTGGCATAGATAAATCAGTAACAATAATATCAATTTTGTCTTGATTTTCTTTAAATTTTTCCACTCCATCTTTTCCATCTACTGCTGAGATGATAGTGGCATTTACAAGTTCAAGAGTAACAATAGTGTTTTGCTGTATTGCGTGATCGTCTTCAACATATAATACAGTTATATCTTTTAACATTTGTTCATTAATCATTATATTTTGGCCTCTTTTGATAGCTAATAGTATCTATTGTTCTATAAAAAAGTTATTAAATTAAGCTTTAAATAATATTATTTAATTTTAGATATAATAACAAAAAATTTACCAAAAGGGTATAGATGAGATTACTGTTTGTTTTTGCGTTAAGTATTAGTTTCTTATTTTCTAAAGAATTAAAATCAATTACTTTAGAAGAGGCTATAGAAATAGCTTTAGATAATAATAAAAGAAATAAAGTATCAAAACTAGCATTAGAGGTTGCAAATGCTCAATACAACCAAGCTTTAAGTGCAAACTATCCAACAATAAATGCAATGTTAGTTGGGATTAGAAATAATGAAGACTTAAACTTTCAAATGAAAGGAAATATTTCATTGCCTTCAAATACAGCAAAATCATTAGCTATGGTTGAAGCAATGTTAGGTGGACTTGATGCTACAAATGCAAGGAACTATATAAATAGTTTACCCGCATCAACTTTTTCTAATGCTTCGCTTTCTTTAGACACTGATGTAAAAGCAGCAGGTAGAGATACAGTAAAAGGTTCATTAAACTTACAATATCCAGTTTATACAGGTGGAAAAATCTCAGCAATTATTGAACAAGCTAAACTAAATAAGCAGATCGCTTTTAATGCTATGAAAAGAGAAGAAGAGAATGTAGTATTTGATACTAAAAAATATTTTTATGGATATGTTTTAACAAATGAACTACATAAAATTGCAAAAGAGTCTTATGAAAGAATGCAGTTTATCTCTGATTTAACAAAAAAGTTTTATGAAAGTGGAGAGTCTTTGAGTGTTAAAAAAACTGACTATTTATCAGTTCAAGTAACAGTAACATTAATCGAATCAGTAGTTTCAAAACTTGAAGCAAATAGAAATCTTGTTAAATCAGCACTTATAAACTCAATGGGATTATCTTGGGATAGTGATATAAATATCTCTTACACTAACAGATTAGTTCCTCCAAACTATACTTTAGCAAAACTTGTGGAAGATGCTTATAAAACAAATAAAGATATAAATGAAATGGATATAGCTTTAAAAGTTACTAGTGAGCAAATAAAAGAAAAAAAAGCAGGGCATTATCCAACATTAGCTTTTATGGGTGAAATCTCTCAAACATATAACTCTTATAAATATGGATTTTTAAATGAAGACCAAGAGAATAGATGGAATATTGGTTTTGCTGCAAATCTGCCTTTATTTGATGGATTTAAAACTACAAGTGAAGTAGAAGAAAAAGTTGCTCAAAAAAAGAAAATGTATCTATTAAGAGATATGTTAAAAGATGCAGTTGCAATGCAAATTAAAAATGAGTTAACAAATGCGTTAATAGGTTTTAAACAAATTAAAACACTTAAAAAAGCAAAGAAACTTGCAAAAGATAGCAGAGAATTAAATATAAGAGCTTATCAGATTGAAGCAGTTGAACCTGAAGATGTAGTTCAATCTCAATATATAGAAGCTTATGTTAAAGCTGATTATTTAAAATATGTTCATGACTATTTAATCTCTTTAGCAAAAATAGATAAATTAGTAGGAAAAGAGTTAAAATAGTATGGAATCAAATTACAGTAGAAATCGATTATTTAAAAAAGTTTATGTTCTTCTTTTTTTAGGAATAACTTTAATTACTATCACTTTTGCTGTAATTGGAGTATCTTTACAAAAAAAAGCTGTATTAGAACTAATGGAGTCGGAAGCTAAAAGTTTAGCTCAATCAATAACTTTTGTGATTTCAAAGTCTTTATTAATTGAAGATGATTCATCAATTATTGATTTTAATAAACAGTATATTAAAAAAGCAGATAGAGTAAAAAGTATAATTGTCTCAAAATCAAATAAAAAAGATTTCTTTATCATAAAAAAAGAGTCGTGGGAACATAAGCAAGAGGTATCAAACTCTTTAGTAAAAATGCAAAAAGACATACCTTCAAATAGTATGCTTTACTCAAAAATATTAGATGAAGAGGTTTTTCATTATGTTTATCCTATGCAAATTTCAGGTATTACTTGGGGATGGTTGCATATTAGTTTAGACTTGGAAAAATACTATGAAAAACTTGAACATTTATATACACAGTATCTTGTGCTATTTATATCTTTTACAATATTAGGTTTTATCATTTCCTTTTATATTGCAAAAACTTTTGTAAGACCAATTGTTGAACTTAACAAAACAGTTTCAAAAGTAAGTTCAGACAACTTAGATGTAATAAAAGTTGATAATGTTAGTAATGATGAGGTAGGAGAACTTACAAAAGCTTTTAATTCTATGATATCTCAATTAAGTTCATCACAAAAAAATCTTAAAAAATATCAAGCAGACTTAGAAAAAAGAGTACAAGAAAGAACAGCTGATTTAGAAAAAGCTAATAAAAGTTTAAATGAAAAATCAGCGCAATTAGAAGAGTTAAATAGAAGTCTTGATACGAAAGTAAAAAAAGAGATTGAAAAAAGAAAAGAGCAAGAACAAATGCTTTTACAGCAATCAAGACTTGCTGCAATGGGTGAAATGGTAGGAAATATCGCCCATCAGTGGAGACAGCCTTTAAATGCTTTAGGTATTATTATTCAAAATATTGATTTATCATATAAAATTGGTAAATTAAATGAAGAGTTTATGAAAAAATCAATTGATGAGTCTTTAGATTTAACAACTATGATGTCTAAAACTATTGATGATTTTAGAAACTTCTTTATACCAAATAAGAGAAAAGAAAACTTCTTGTTACATGAGAGTTTAAATAGCTCTTTAGAGTTAATTGGTTCAACTTTTAAAAACTATAATATTCATGTTAATAAAGATATTGATAAAGGCTTAGAAGTTTATGGTTTTCCAAATGAATTTGCTCAAGCCTTACTAAATGTATTATCAAATGCAAAAGATGCTTTAATTGAAAAAAGAATTAGTAAACCACAGGTTTGTGTTAAGTTAAAAAACTATGATGGTGTGGGAAAAATATTTATAAGTGATAATGCAGGTGGAATTGATGAATCTGTTATGCTTAAAATATTTGAGCCATATTTTACTACTAAAGAGCAAGGAAAGGGTACTGGAATTGGTCTTTATATGTCAAAAATGATTATTGAACAAAATATGAAGGGTAAAATTTATGCTAAGAATATTGAAAATGGCGTAAGTTTTATTATTGAGATACCTTTAAAACAAAAAGATGAAGATAAAACTATTTAGTTAGTTTTACCGTATCTTTTGTTTTTGTTCCAATAATTTTTAGATGAAATTCAAATTCATCATAGTCTCCATTAACTTTTTTATATGTTGTACTTGGATTTGTCAAAAGTTGAACCTCAATAAATTTATCAATAATCAGATTATCAGCTGTACTACCACATTCAAAAAGTGCCATGTGCATTTTAGCTCCAGTTAAATCATAAGAGTTTTCTAAATTTTTAAAAGATTGACTTATTTGTTTTGGGTCATTATCTTGTTCCTTTGCTAAAGAATCAACCATAGGAACACAAAAGTCATTATATACATCTGTCTCTAAAACCGATTGATCATTTCTAATAAAACCATCATCAGTATAAAAATATTTTATATCATTTTTAAAGTGTGACCAATTTGAATTACCAGTTGCCGTACAAGCATCGCCTAAATCAATTCCATAAAATTCATCATAATCTGTATCTGTATATCCTCTATGACCACTTAAATTGAATGTTATAATATTGTCTTTAAATAAATGTGAATCATCACATCCATTTATCCCAAAGGGTGCTAAGTCTTTAGTCTCTTTCAAGTCCTCAATTGTTGCTATTGAAAGTGTTTTTAAATCAAAGCTCGCTAAATCAATAAATTTATACCAAAAGGTATCATGTTTATAATTAGGAAGAGAAACTGTAACTGTATAAGGATCAGAGATAAAATCCCAAGTATAGGTAATTTCATCTTTTATTTCTAAACCCAATGGAGTTTGAGCTAAGATATCATTTGCAATAGTTTCAGCATTATCAGTATCCATTTCAACATCAATATAGTATTTTGCAGCAGCTAAAGCGGCATTGTCTGTTAAACTTTTAAGCTTATAATATTTGTTTCTAGCCTCAACATCATCTAATAGTGTTGCTCCAATTATAATCAAAGTTGCAAATAAAAATATACCTAACATAATTTGGTCGATAAATGCTTTTTTCATGGCTATCCTTTTCTTTAAATATTATAACATATAAAGATTGATTTTAAAAAGCATTAAGGTAGAAGTAATATCTTAAATAATTTTATAAAAGCCTATTTAAAAGAATTTATAAATATAAATAATTTTATTGAAGAGATGAGTGTTTTTATTAAAATCTACTATTAATTTAATTAAGATATAATGTCAAAATGAAAAAGATATTGATAATTTTAGATGGTATTGTTGCTAAGAAGCTAATGCATAGAATTGTTGAAGCAAACACTAATGATAATGCATATGATGTTATTTACATGAGTGATTTAATACTACCTGTTCAAAAGCCTTCTAACTTCACTTTTTACAAATTTGACCCAACTTCAAAATCAAAACTAGCAATGGTTTTAGACAAAAATATTCATACAGAAGTTTTAATTGCTTTAAACTCAAAAGATGAAATGATAAATGTTATAAAAAACATCAGAGAGCATAAACAAAACCTTCAAATGAATGTACTTGACTATTGGGGATTAGAAGTTGATGATCCTCATGTAAATGTTTATAAAGGTATTGAAGTTTTAGCAAATGGAATGGTTGAAAGACTTCCAAATATTCCTGTTGTTGCTCAAAATATTGGTCTTAAGCAGGGTGAAATTATGGAGATTAGGATTCCATTTGGAAGTTCATATGCTTATAGATATATAGGTTCAATTGAACAAAAAAAATGGAAAATTTTCGCTTTATACAGAAATCAACAACTTCTTACAATAAAACCCTCACTAGTTTTAAAACCCAATGATGTTATTTTAGTAGTTGGTAAACCTTATGTTTTAATGCAAGTATTTAATGCTATTGGTAAAAACCAAGGGCAATTCCCAATGCCATTTGGACATAATATTTATCTATATTTAGATTTATACTTACAAGATGAAGAGAGTGTAAAAAAAGCTATTTTAGAGGCTAAGTATTTAAACCAAAGACTAAAAAATGGAAAATTAATAGTTAGAATTACTAGACCAACTACAGTTGGAATAATGAATTTTATAAAAGATGAATTAAGACATTTCCCGACTATTACATTAAGAATTGATTATGCAAATAGTGGTTTATTTAAAATACTAAGAGAAGATTTTAGAAGATTTGATATTGGTATGATTATATTAACTCAAGAGATGTTTAAAGACAAAGAAGCAATTGCTGGAATAATAAATCTTAAAATCCCAGTATTTAAGCTTGGAAAAGAGAAACTAAAATCTATAAAAAATACAGTAGTACTTTTAAATGATACAGCGTCTTATGAACAAATCTCTCCTATGGTATTTGATGTGGCAAGTCAAATAAAAACAAAAACTAAAATATTTGATTTAGACCCAATTGGAGAAGAGGAAGATAAATCAAATCTTTTAGATCATTTTGAGAATTTAGCTAAGATATTTAATGAAAAAGTTGAGATTATCTCAACAACTGAGAACCCAATAAGAAAGCTAAAAAAAGAGAAAAATATGCTTCAAATCTTGCCATTGAAAAAAGAGATGTTCAAAAAAAGATTCTCTTTTAAATTTATTTATACAAATACAGATTTCATATCTTTTGACATGAATCAATATAATCAACTGTTAATCCCAGTTGTTGAAGAACAAAACTAAATTAAGGATAAGTTTTATAATGAATTTTGAAAAATACCCTTTTGAAAAATTAAATGAACTACTTGCTGATGTAGTTCCAAATGAAGAATATGAATTATCAGCGTTAACAATAGGTGAACCTAAATTTGAAACTCCTGGATTTATTCAAGAGACTTTAAAAGAAACAACTTCTTCTTTAAAAAAATATCCTGCAAGTGCTGGATTACCAGAATTAAAACAAGCAATGGTAAATTTTGTAAAAGAGAGATTTGATGTTGATTTAAAACAAAGTGAAGTAATTCCTACTTTTGGTACAAGAGAAGCACTTTTTAACTTTCCTCAATTTGCACTTTTTGATAAGAAAAATCCAGTTATGGCTTTTACAAATCCATTTTATCAAATTTATGAAGGTGCAGCTATTGCAAGTAGAGCAGAGGTTATTCATATTGATTTAACTAAAGAGAATGATTTCAAAGCAAACTTAAGTGATGAAGAACTGAAAAGATGTGATTTAGTAATTTTAAACTTCCCAAACAATCCAACTTCAGCAGAAATGACAAAAGAAGAGTTAGGTGTATGGGTTAAGAAAGCTTTAGAGTTTGATTTTATTTTAATAAATGATGAGTGTTATTCAGAGATTTATTTTGATGAAAAAGATAAACCAGCATCTCTTTTAGAAGCTAGTATAGAAGTTGGAAATAGAAGTTTTAAAAATGTTTTAGTAATGAACTCTATCTCAAAAAGAAGTTCAGCTCCAGGACTTAGATCAGGTTTTGTAGCAGGTGATGAAGAGATTTTAAAGAACTATTTACAATATAGAACATATGTAGGTTGTGCATCTCCTGTGCCTTTACAAATAACTGCAGCAGTAGCTTGGAATAATAAAGAGCATGTTGATGAATTTAGAGCAGTTTACAAAGAGAACTTTGAACTTGCAAAAGAGATTTTAGGTATAAACCCTCCAAAAGCAACTTTTTATATTTGGCTTGAAGTAAAAGATGAATTAGAGTTTACGAAAGAACTTTATAGACAAAAACATATAAAAGTTTTACCAGGAAGTTTCTTAGGAAGAAATGGTATTGGTAAAGGTTATGTAAGAATTGCATTAGTAGAAAACGCTCAAAAAACAAAAGAAGTATTAACAAGATTAAAGGATTTTATTGATGGACAAAAATGAGTTATTTGAAGCAAGAACAAACCCAGATTTTTTAAAGTATTTAGAAGAAACTAGAGTTTCTTCTATGAAAAATAAAGATATTTCAGCTATGTATGAAACATTAGATTCTATGCTAGTTTTAGGTTTAGATGAAGAGAATATAAACTCTTTATATGAAGCTATTTTAAAAACAGCATTTGAAAATGTTGAAGTTATAGTAAATGAAAATAAAAAATTAGACTTGCTTGATAATAACTTACTTTATGTTAGAGCTTTTTATGAACACGCAATAGAAAAATGGTCTTATGATAATTTTGATGGAGCGCAAGAGTTAGTATTTGTTTTAGCAAATATTATTGAAGATGAGATTTTAGAACAAGCTTTAAATGTACTTTTAGTAGTTCTAGATAAAAAAATACCATTAGATGACTTTTATGAAACAGAAGTTAATTTAGATACAAATAGTACAAATGAAAAGTATGGATACTTTTTAGTTGACTTTAAATTTAATCCAAATCAATATCTTGAAGAGAACAAAGAACTTTTACAAGATGTATACAAAAAATTACAACCATTACTGGACGCATAGATGAAAGTACATTTTATAGGAATAGGTGGAATAGGGCTTTCAGCTTTAGCTAGATTTTTGAAACATGATGGTCATGAAGTTTGTGGTTCTGATATGAAAAGTACTCCTATTACAAAAGAGTTAGAAAAAGAGGGTATTAAAGTTTCATGCCCTCAAGATGCTTCAAATATTGCTGATGATTTAGATTTAGTAATTTATTCAGCAGCTGTAACAGATGAAAATCCAGAGCTAATTGAGTCAAGATTAAAACAAATCAGAACTCTTTCAAGAAAAGAAGCATTACCTATTATCTTAGGTGATAAGAAGAACTATTGTGTGGCAGGTGCCCATGGAAAATCTACTACAACAGCGATTTTAGCCTCAATTTTAGATAGTTCAGCACTTATTGGAGCAATCTCTAAGGATTTTGGTTCAAACTTTAGATATGTAAATGATTTAGTTGCTTTTGAAGCAGATGAATCAGATGCATCATTTTTACTTTCAAATCCTTATTGTTCAGTTGTAACAAATGCAGAGCCTGAACATATGGAATATTACCATTATGATTATGAGAAATTTTTTCAAGCATATGAGAAGTTTATTAATCTTGGGCAAAAAAATGTATTAAATGGTGAAGATGAGTACATCAAAAAATTAAATATTAAAAATCCTAACTTTTTATATCCAAGTGCAGATATTAAAAACTTATGTTTTTTATTAAAAGAGGGTGAACCTTTTACTAGATTTGATTTAAAAGATTTAGGTTCATTTGAAGTTTGGGGATTTGGTTATCATATTGCATTAGATGCTTCTTTAGCTATTTTAGCTGCATTAGAAGAGCTTGATGTTGAAACTATTAGAAAAAATCTTTTAAACTATAAGGGTATTAAAAAGAGATTTGATATTGTTCAAAAAAATGACAATATGGTTGTAATTGATGATTATGCTCACCATCCAACAGAAATAGAAGCAACGATGAAATCAGTTGAAGTATATGACAACCTTACAAATTTAAACAAAAGAGTTGTAATTTGGCAACCTCATAAATACTCAAGAACATATGATAATTTAGAAGGTTTCAAAAAATGTTTTAGAAGATGTGATGAGTTAGTGATTCTTCCAATTTGGACAATTCCTGGTGAACAAGTGTTACAAATTGATTTTGAAAAAGAGTTTGCTTCTTATAATCCAGTTTTTGCTGATAGACTTAAAACTAGCGATGGAAAAATTGAACTTATTAAAGATGATAAAATTGTAGCTGTATTAGATGAAGGTATAGTTTTAGGTGTTGGTGCAGGAGATATTACTTATCAATTAAGACACTAATTTATTTTTTTAACTAAAAGTAAACATATTTGTAATAGAATAATAACTAAAACCAACTATTTTTAAAAAGGTGGTAATAATATGAAGGTTTTAGTTAGAAAATTTTTAAAAAACGAATCAACCTCTGGTATTATCTTAATGGTTGTAACTTGTATTGCTTTAATCTTTAGCAATACATTTTTATCAGATTTTTATAATACCTTCTTACATACACCAATAGTTTTTAAAATTGGTGATTTTCTTGATATTTCAAAACCTTTAATTTTATGGGTAAATGATGGCCTTATGGCTGTATTCTTTTTACTCATAGGTTTAGAGATAAAAAGAGAGCTTATTTTAGGGCATCTCTCTTCTTTTTCAAAGATTGCACTACCTGGTATTGCTGCAATTGGAGGGATGTTAGTTCCTGCTTTATTTTTCGTATTCTTTAATTATAATGATGAATTTGCTTTAAGAGGATGGGCGATTCCAACAGCAACTGATATTGCTTTTGCTTTAGGGATTGTAGCTTTATTAGGTAAAAGAGTGCCTAACTCACTTAAGATATTTTTGATGGCACTTGCTATTTTTGATGATTTAGGAGCAATATTAATTATTGCATTTTTCTATACTTCTTCTTTATCTTTTGAGGCTCTTGCCTTAGCCTTTTTTACAATAATAATATTATATTTGATGAATAAAATGCAAATAAAACTAATAGGTGCATATGTAATTGTAGGTGTTTTTTTATGGGTGTTTATATTGAAATCTGGAATACATGCAACTTTAACAGGTATTATTTTAGCCTTTGCTATACCTTTAAATATGGTTGATGAAGAGAAACACAAAAGAATTTCTCCTGTAAAAACTCTTCAACATCATATTCATTTTTGGGTTGCTTTTTATGTATTACCTATTTTTGCTTTTGTAAATGCTGGAATTGATTTAAGAGAAATGTCAATTGAGAAAATCTCTAATCCTGTTTCATTAGGAATTATTTTAGGTTTATTTTTAGGTAAACAAATAGGTGTATTTTTATTTACATTACTTGCTGTTAAATTAAAATTAGCAAAACTTCCTAAGTGTACAACATGGCTTCAAATATATGGAATATCCATATTAACTGGTATAGGATTTACAATGAGTTTATTTATTGACTCATTGGCATATAGTGATTCTGATGCCTTTTTTTATACAGATAAATTAGCTATTTTAATAGGTTCAATTTTATCTGGAATTATTGGTTACACTGTTTTACGATTTACAAAATCAAAAAAATATTGTAGCGTAGACTAAACTTCCTTAGGGAAGTTTATATAACAAAAACTTTTCCATTTTTAATCTCAATTTTTCCTAATAGTTCGTATTCAAAAACCTTATCAGAATATTTTAAAATAGCTTCATCATAAGTTGGTGATTCTTTACAGTAAGTTAAAAACTCATCATTCTCATAACATACAGATATACTTCTTCCTGTAATTGTCTCTATAAACTCATCAATATCATAAATAACTTCGCAAAGCCCTTTTTTTATTAGTTCTTGAGTACCTAAGCTTTCATTTATTCTATGTGGTAGTGTATAGACTTTTTTACCCATATTTAAAGCATATTCAATTGAGCGTAAACTACCAGAATTCAAATCAGCTTGAGTTACTATTAAAACTTCTCCTAGTGAAACAACTATTTCATTTCTTAATACAAAAGTATAACTTCTTGCTTTTTCACCAGTATTATATGCAGATAATACAAGTCCATTGTTCTCAATATCATTAATTAATGTTTTATTGATACTTGGGTATCTAATATCTAAGCCATTTGCAACAACAGCTATAGTATTTTGTGCTCCTGCTGCTTTATGAGCTATCGCATCTACTCCCATCGCAGCACCACTAACAATAGTAATATTATGACTAGATAGTTTTATTGAGAGTTTATGTGTGAACTCTTTTGTATAGGAGTTAGGCTTTCTTGTTCCAACAATAGAAACCATCTTATTTTCTAGAAGTTTACTATTACCAATATAAAAAAGTTTTTTTGGATAATTCTTCATGCTATGAAGTTGTGGTATTTGAAAATCTATAGTCTTAATCATAATATCTCTTTATAATAAAATAAATTATTATATCAAGATTTTATAAATAAGGCAATTCGTTTACAAAAATAGGTTCTAATCCCTCAAGTAAGTGTTTTGATTCTCTAAGAACTTTGATAGTCATAGAGTGAGGATGTCCAATAGCTATAGCATAACCTCTTTTTTTAGCTATTGAGATAGCTTTTTTTAGTTGATTTTGAATATAGTCATACTCTTTTACATTATCTATAAAAGTATTTCTAACAATATAAGGCATATTGTATTTTTCAGCCATTTGCTTTGCTACTGATTTAGATGTTGTTCTACTATCTACAAAAATAAAGTTATACTTTTTTAAAGCTCTAAATAGTTTATCCATAGCCTCTTCATTTTGTGTAAATACAGAACCTGTATGATTATTTGTAAAAACAGCATTTGGATACCATTTTCTTAGATTTTTAACTCTTTGTTCTATCTCTTCATATGTATCTGTAACTTTTAAAGTTTTCTTCTCTGCACCTTTAAATTTGCTTGATGCTTGCATGGGAAAGTGAATCATATGAAAAGGTAAATCTTGTGCAATTTCTGCTGAATTTGGATGACCTTTTGTAGGAGGAAGAAAAGCCATATTTACTTTATATCCAATATCTAAAATAGCTTTTTTTTGTCTTGATGAGCTTACATCATCAATCATAATAACTATTTTAGGTTTGCTTATTCCATCATATTTATAAAGAGACTTTTTAATAAATTCTGATTTATTATCAGCTTTTACTTCTATTTTAGGCTCTTTTTTTGGTAGAGGCTTAAGTTCTTCTATAGTCTCTTTTTTCTTTTCTATTTCTTCTTTAATTTGTTTGATAGGTTTATCAATATGGTCTTTATCAAACTCTTGTGTATACTCTTCAAAAGCTTCTTTTGGATGATCTTCTAACTTAAAGAACTCTTTTAATTTCTCTTCTTGGAAGTGCTTAATTGATTCTTTTTCAATTATAGTTTTATTAGTATCTTTTTTTTCATTTTGCATAATAAAATAGCTAAGAGCTGAAGCTATGAATGCAAATAAAAATACTAATAAAAATATATTTATTAGTTTTAATTTTGATATAGGAGTATTGTTTTTATTTTTTTTGGGTGATTTTTTTTTGTTTTTTTTAGTCATAGAAGAAACTAATTTAAGGAAGAAACTTCCTTAAATTATATTAGTTTTTGTCTTGTTGAACGATTTTTTTCTCAGCAATCCATGGCATCATAGATCTTAATTGAGAACCAGTTTGCTCAATTAAAGAAGCTCTGTTGTTCTTTCTTTCAGCATTCATTCTTGGGTATCCAGCTTGACCTTCTAAGATGAAGTCTTTAGCAAATCTACCATCTTGAATCTCAGCTAATAATTCTTTCATTGCAGCTTTAGATTCATCATTGATGATTCTCTTACCAGCAATATAATCACCGTACTCAGCAGTATTAGAAATAGAATATCTCATATCAGCAATTCCACCTTCGTACATTAAGTCAACGATTAATTTTAACTCATGTAAACACTCGAAGTATGCCATCATTGGATCATATCCAGCTTCAGTTAAAGTTTCGAAACCAGCTTGAACTAATGCAGTTGCTCCACCACATAATACAGCTTGCTCACCGAATAAATCAGTTTCAGTTTCATCTTTGAAAGTAGTTTCAATAATACCAGTTCTTCCTCCACCTACAGCAGAAGCGTAAGATTTAGCTAATTCTAAAGCAGAACCAGATGCATCTTGGTGAATTGCGATTAAGTCAGGAATTCCTCCACCTTTAACAAATTCAGATCTTACAGTGTGACCTGGAGCTTTAGGAGCAACCATGATTACATCATTAGAAGCTTCTGGTGCAATTCTTCCGTAGTGAATGTTAAACCCGTGTCCAAATGCTAATGTTGCATCAGCTTTTAAGTTAGGCTTAATTTCGTTAGCGTAGATATCAGCTTGGTTTTCATCTGGTAATAAAATCATTACTACATCAGCATCAGCAGTTGCTTCACCAACAGTTTTAACTTCGAAACCTTTAGCTTCAGCTTTAGCCCAAGAAGAACCACCTTTTCTTAAACCAACAACAACTTCTACACCAGAATCTCTTAAGTTTTCTGCGTGTGCGTGCCCTTGTGAACCAAATCCAATCATTGCTACTTTTTTAGATTTGATTAATTCGATATTACAATCTTTGTCATAGTATACATTTAATGCCATTACTTAACCCTCAGTAAAAATTTTTGTGATTATATCCAAACAAAACTAAAAGTTTGAGAAAAGTTATTAAAATTGACTAATTAGTCTAAATAGTTACAGCTTAATAACACTAAATAACAATAATTCAAAAAAATTTAGATAAAATATTTACTAAAAATTAGAAAATATATAAGGAAGCTATAAATTGTATAGTTCAATATTTAAAAAAATAGTTCAACAAAATAACGATTTTAATCAAGATGAATTAGATAAATTAAGTGTATTAGAAAAAGATGAAATTGTTATAAAAAATGATGATAAATATATCTTAAATTCTAAGTATAAAGTAGGGTTTATAAAATTACAAAATAAAAGAGCAATATTAAAAGATATATCTAATGAACATAAAGATATCACATTAGATTTTGAGCACTTATCAGGTGCTTATGATGGAGATTTTATTTTAGCAAAGAGAGTTTTTAATCCAAGAAGTAAGGTAAAAGCAAAGGTAATTAGAGTCTTAGATGGTAAAAAATCAGAAGTTTTACTTTATGTAAAAGATAACTCTTTTTACACAGTAAAAGAGCATATAAAACTAGAGAATAAGGGTGCTTTACAATATAAAGAAGGTGATGTTTTGCTTGTTGATAATCAAACTTTAGAGTTGATTAAACATGTTGGAAATTTAGCTGATCCTAAAGTAGATGAATTTATATCTTTACACCTTTATAATGAAACTGTAAGACTTGAAAAGCCTTTAGAAGTTAAAGCTTTGATGGATGATGAAAAACAAAGAGTAGATTTAAGAGATTTACCATTTTGTACAATAGATCCAAATAGTGCAAAAGACCATGATGATGCAATTTATTATGATGAATCAAATGAAATTTTATATGTGGCAATTGCTGATGTTTCGTATTTTGTAAAAGAAGGAAGTGCTCTTGATAAACTTGCTTTTAAAAAATCAACTTCTGTATATCTTCCTGGAAAAGTTTTACCAATGCTTCCAAATGAGCTTAGTGAAGATATGTGTTCCTTAAAAGAAGGGGTTGATAGATACTCTTACGTTTTTAAAATGTATTTAGATTTAGAAAATAAAGATGTAAAAAAGGCTGAGTTATTTGAAGCCATTATAAACTCTCATAAGAAGTTTTCATATGGAAGAATAGATAGAGTTTTAGAGGGGCACTTAGATCAATATAGTAGCGTAGAAAAAGAGATTTTTGACTATTTACTTCCATTATATGAAGTAACAAAAAGCTTTAGGGCAAAAAGACTTGAAAAAGGTTATGATTTTAGAACAAGTGAGTTTAGACTTAAACTTAAAAACGGTGAACTTTTTGGAATAGATGAAGAAGAATCAACAGCTTCTCATCAGTTAATAGAAGAGTGTATGCTTTTAGCAAATATTCAAGCTAGTAAAAAAGTAAATAGTGTTGGAATTTTTAGAATTCATGAAGAACCACCATTTAAAGCTATTTCGCAACTTGTTGATGATGTAAATATTTTAGGTGTAAAAGTAAAACTTAAAAGTGATGTTCATGATACAATTACTCATATTCAAGAAAGAGCAAGTCATAGTGTTTTAAGTGAAGAGATAGATGAGCTTATTATTCATGCTCAAACTCAAGCAAAATATAGTTCAAAAAACTTAGGACACTTTGGTTTAGGATTTAAGTCTTATTCCCATTTTACAAGTCCTATTAGAAGATACTCTGATTTAGTTTTACACAGAATGTTAAAAACTAAAAAAACACCTGAGAATATAGATGAAATATGTGAATATATTTCAACAAGAGAGCGAGAAGTTGATAAACTTGTTTGGGATTTTGAAGATAGAAAATATGCAAGATGGGCTGCAAAAAACATTGGTATTGAATTAAAAGTAAAAATTATTGATATTGAAAAAAGCAAGGCAGTTTGTTATGATAAAGCTAAAGGAATGAAAGTTACTTTAGATAATTATAAGGGACAGAATTTATATACTAAGTTAAGAGTAAAAATTAAAGAAGCAAATATTGTTACAAAACAAATTATAGCTTCTATTAAATACTAAACTATTCTACAAGATTTGTAAATAGTTTTGGAATGCTATCTTTTATAATGTATTGACCTACTAATTTATGCCTTTTATTTATTAAAATAGGTGCTACAAGATTTACTATTGATTTTTCAATAGGGTCTTGAAGTACAACAGAAAAATAAATATCAAAATCTTCTCTTCTTCTAATATGCATTTTCTCTAAAATCTCATCTTCGATATTAAAATCAAAAGCTGCATGTTGTAAGTACTTAATATTAACTATTGTGAAACTTATAAAGTTTTGTTTATCTAAAATTAAAGATGAAAAATTTTCATCAATATTTTCTAGTTCAACTTTTTTTATATTATCAAAACCTTGCAAGGGAATAGTAATTTCATACATTTGAAGCCTTTTTAGTAGTGACTGAATTTTATTGAAAGTATACTTAGGATATGATATAACTTATGTATAGAAACGAATTTGATAATCATTTAAAACAGAATAAAAAATTTAATGCTTATATGTTTTTTGGTCAATCAACTTTTTTAGTTGAGTATTATGCTTCTAAAGTAGCAGCACTACATGGCAATAAAGAAGATGTTGAAAAACTATATTTTGATGACTATGATTTCAAATATGCAAAAGATAAACTTTTGCAATCTTCATTATTCTCAGATAACAATATCTTACTTATTAAACTTGATAAAAAAAGACCTAAAAAAGAAGTTATGGAACTTATTGAAGCTTGTAACACAAATACTAGCAGTACAGTAATATTCTCATGTTTAGGTGATAGTGAATTTAAAACTATGGGAACTTATTTTAGTGATAAAACTAATTCAGTTAGTATTAGAATGTTCTCTCCTGCAAATTATGAAGCTATTAAAATTTTAGAAAACGAAGCAACAAATCTAAAAATGGATTATGAAGTTTCTGCTTTAAACCATCTTTTCTTTATGCATAAAAATGACTTGTCATTATGTATGAATGATTTAAAAAAATTAGCTGTATTAGATAAAAAGATAACTTCAAATGTAGTAAATACTCATTGCTTTGGCATAGGTGATGTTTCTTTTGAAGATTTTTTAAATGATTTAATTGAAGGAAAAGATATAAGTGATGATTTACAACTTTTATTAGAAGAGGGTGTAAATGAAATTTATCTTTTAACTCAAGTTACATCTTATGTACAACAGTTATTTATGATAAGCTCTTATGCAAGAACAATGGGAGCACCAAACCCAAAAGAGATTTTAGGGTTTATTCCACCTAAAAATATATGGGAAAGAAAATCTAAACTAGCAATAAATATTAAACCAGAAGTTTTCGCAGATATGATGGAATATCTACTAGATATTGAGCTAGAATTCAAAACTTCAAAAATTACTAATCAAAACTTGTATTTACAAGCAACTCTAAGAAAGTTTACAGTTTTATTTAGATAAAATCACGGACTTTACAAAAATTCATCCTTGCTGATATTAGGAAATGTAAAGATACCGGCACAAACTATAAGGAGAAAATAGATGTCAAAATTAAAACATTACGAAACAATGTTTATTATTAAACCTACGTTAACTGAAGAAGAGACTCAAGCTCAAATTGAAATCGTTAAAGCAAATATTGCTAAAAACGGTGGTGAAGTTGTTGCTTGTGATGATATGGGTGCTAAACAATTAGCATACGAAATTGATGGAAACAAAAGAGGTTACTACTACGTAATTTACTTCCAAGGTGAGCCTTCAAGCATTAAAGAACTTGAAAGAAATTACAAGTTCAATGAAAATATCATTAGATTTATCTTCATTAAATATGAAAACAAAAAAGAAATCGCTGCATGGACTAAAATGAGCGACGAGGCAGCTAAAAAAGCTAACTAATTAAAATAAAGACAGGAACCACTTATGTATAATAAAGTAATTATGGTTGGAAATCTTACAAGAGATATTGAACTAAGATATTTACCTTCAGGTGCAGCTATTGCTAAATCTGCTATTGCGACTTCATATAAATATAAAACATCTACGGGTGAACAAAAAGATGAAGTTTGTTTTTTAGATTTTAATATTTTTGGAAGATCTGCTGAAGTTGCTAATCAGTACTTAAGAAAAGGTTCTAAAGTTTTATTAGAGGGAAGACTTGTATTTGAACAATGGACTGCACAAGATGGGTCTAACAGAAATAGACACTCTTTAAGAGTTGACACTATGAAAATGTTAGATTCAAAAGGTGATTCTATGAATAACATGGCTGGGGATAACCAAGGTTATAATCCACAAGGTGGATCGTATAATCAACCAGCTGCGAACCAATACAATAATATGAACTCTCAAAATGGTAATATGCAAAACAACTATGGTGGTATGAATAATCAAGCGCAACAAATGCCTGAGCATAAAATACCTGAAATAGATATAGACGAAGACGAAATACCGTTCTAGAATTTAAAGGATTATAAAATGGCTGAAAGAAGAAAATACGGAAAAAAATATTGTAAATACACTGAAATGAAAGTTGATTTCATTGATTACAAAAATGTTGATTTATTAAAAATTTCTATGAGTGAAAGAGGTAAGATCATGCCAAGAAGACTTACTGGTAACTCTAAAAACTCTCAAGAAATGGTAGAAAAAGCAATCAAAAGAGCTAGACACATGGCTTTAGTTCCTTACATTGTTGATACTAAAAACGTTACTGACGCTGCTTACGCTAAGTAATTAGAACTTTAATAGTTAAAAAGGGAAGAGATTTTATCTCTTCCCTTTTTTTATACATATAAAAATGAATAGTTTATTAAAAGAGGCCATGCGTCTTAGATTTGAATACTATAACTTGTATGAAAACAAAGAGCAAAAGTGGCATAAAAAGTATGAAGGTCATAAACTTTACGAGGTGGTAGTAAAGAGTTTTGAATATGATTTTAAAGATATAGGTTTAATGATGCCAAAACTATTGGCTAAGTATAAATAAAAGTAAAGATATATAAAAAAGAAGGGAAATCCCTTCTTTTAGTTAATTAAGTGCATAAAGTGCATGTGTTTTTCATATTGGTCAACAATATCATTTCTAATGCTATCTTTTTCCCAACCCATAATATCATAATCTTGTCCACCTTCAATTAAGTGTACAATTGCACAATAATATAGTTCATCTTCTTGCCTATCTTCTTCATTTTTATCATCATGTAAAAAACCTGGTTTAATTCTTGAGATATTTTTTATTTGATATAAGAAGTTTTTATTTTCACCAAAGTTAGTCTCTTCACCTAAATTTACAACTAAAGTTACTTTATCTTTAGTTTCACTGATATTAACTTCAACATCAAACTCATTTTTTCTAAGAACTTCAGCTACATCATCCATAGCTGGTTTTGCAACTTTTTCTATGAATCTTCTAACATTCTTTTTTGTAGGATAGTTTACTATGTTGTTAAGTCTTTTATCCCAATCATCTGGATTTGAAGTAGATGTAGCAATAGTAGTTGAGTATTGTAAACTCTCTTTTTTTGCAATATCTAGTCTTAATGCTTTGATTAAACCATACGTAGCAATTAGAAGTACTATACTAAAAGGTAAGGCACTTGCAATTGTCATTGTTTGTAAAGCAGCAAGTCCACCAGCTAAAATAAGAATCGAAGCAATAACTCCTTCCCCAACTGCCCAGTAAACTCTTTGCCATATTGGTGTATTATCTTCACCATTTGAACAAAGCATATCAATAACCATAGAACCTGAGTCTGATGAAGTTACAAAGAAAACAATTACCATAATAGTTGCAACAACAGAAGTAAATGAAGCAAAAGGAAAGTTCTCTAAAAATGCAAATAAAGCAACTGTAACATCATTTGATACAGTAGTTCCTAATTGAGTAATCCCTTCTACTAAAATTAAATTAATTGCTGAGTTACCAAAAAATGTCATCCACATTAAAGTGAAACCAGTTGGTACTAATAAAACACCAAGTGTAAATTCCCTAATTGTTCTACCTCTTGAAATTCTTGCAATAAAAAGTCCAACAAATGGTGACCATGAAATCCACCAAGCCCAATAAAGAATAGTCCAACCACCAATCCAATCAGTTTTTTCATAGGCGAATAGGTTAAATGTACTATTTAAAATATTTGAAGCATATGCACCAATATTTTGAACATAAGCTTGAAGTAAGAATACAGTAGGTCCTACTATTAAAATAAACAATAATAAACCTACAGCTAATAAAAGATTTATTTCTGATAATCTTTTAATACCTTTATCAAGACCTGTAGTAACAGACAGCGTTGCCAAAGCTGTAATTACTAAAATTAAAATCACTTGTGTTGTAGCTCCAACTGGAACATCCCATAAGTAGTTTAATCCTGTATTAACTTGTAAAACACCATATCCAAGAGAAGTAGCAACTCCAAATAGTGTACCAATTACAGCAAAAATATCAACTGCATGACCGATTGGTCCATATATTTTATCTCCTATTATTGGATATAAAGCAGATCTTAATGTAAGTGGTAAGTTGTGTCTATAACTAAAGAAAGCTAAAATAATTGCAACTATTGCATAGATAGACCAAGCGTGTAAACCCCAGTGGAAGAATGTTATTCTCATGGCTTCCCTAGCTGCTTCAACACTACTTCCTTCTCCAACAGGTGGACTTAAAAAGTGCATTACTGGTTCAGCTACACCAAAAAACATTAAACCAATACCCATACCAGCTGAGAATAGCATAGCAAACCATGATAAATTACTATAATCAGATGTAGAGTGATCAGGCCCTAGTTTAATGTCTCCATATTTAGAGAAGGCTAGAAAAGCAACGGTAATAAGAATAATTGCAACGGATAGTACATAGAACCAACTTCCATTTTCAACTATGATAGCTTGAAGTTGTTTGAAGAAAGCATCTGCAACTTTTGGAAAAGTAGATGCAAAAAGTGCCAGACAAATAATTAGTCCCGAGGAGACGTAAAAAACAGTTTTATTTAATTTTGTAGTCATTAAATTCCTTTGTATAATCTATTTATTATTCATTATACAAAAAAAAGATAATATGAAGTTTATATAAGTGAAATTTATTAAGTATTTAAATAAAGCCTAGTTTAAACTAGACTCTATTGTTTTTCCCAAACAACACCATTTGGTGTGTCCATAAGGTTTATTTGCATTGAAGTTAATTCATCTCTTACTTTATCAGCAGTTTCGAAATCTTTTGCTTTTTTTGCTTCATTTCTTTTAGAAATTAACTCTTCGATTTTATTTTTAGTTAGCTCATCAATTCCAAATTGGAAATATTCATAAGCATCACTTCCTCCAAAACCAAGTGTTTCTTCTATAAATTCAATAGAAGCTACAAGCTCTTTTTTGAAGGCTTTATCTTTTGCATTTTCATTTAGTTTTTCATTAGCATTATTAATAAATTCATCTATAACAGCTAAAGCTTTTGAAGTATTAATATCATCATTTAAAGCCTCTATTATTGAAGTTTTAAACTCTTTATTTACAGCAGATTTTCCTCCACCATAAACTCTTTTTTTAACTCTATAAAGTTTGTCTAGTCTTTTTTTAGAAGCTATTAAATCCTCTTCATTAAAGTTAAAGTTTGCTCTATAATGAGCAGTCATAAGATAAAATCTTACAACTTCTCCTGAATAAGATTTTAAAATATCTTTTAAGAAAAATGAGTTACCTAAAGATTTACTCATTTTTTCTCCATTGATATTTACAAAACCATTATGCATCCAGTATTTTGATAAATGTTGTTTTGAATCACATCTAGTCTGAGCTGCTTCATTTTCATGGTGAGGGAATAGTAAATCAGCTCCTCCTCCATGAATATCAATTTGATATTCGCTATCTTCATAAGCTAAATGTTCTTTAATCATAGCCGAACACTCTATATGCCAACCAGGTCTACCATTTCCAAATGGCGCTTCAAAAGTTACATCATTCTCTTTAGCAAATTTCCATAAGGCAAAATCAGAAGGGTTTCTTTTTTCAGTATTTGTTTCTACTCTAGATTGAGAGTTTTCATCGCTAGCCATAGAAGATATAGAACCATATGAACTATCTTTTGATGTATCAAAATAAATACCATCACTTATTTTATAAGCAACATCTTTTGACATTAGGTTATTAATCATATCTTTCATTATTTGAAGGTTTTGAGTTGCTTTAGGCTCTAATGTGTTATCTAACACATTTAAAGCCTTCATATCATTTTTGTAAGCGTTTATGTATTCATTAGTTATATCTTCTAATGTTCTTGAAGTTTCATACATTTTTTTGATGATTTTATCATCAATATCAGTAAAGTTTTTAGTCATAGTAACTTCATAGTTATTTGTTTTAAATACTCTATGAAGTAAATCAAAAGCAATTGCACTTCTTGCATGACCTAAGTGTGAGTCATCGTAAACTGTTGGCCCACACACATAGATCTTTACTTGATTTTCTTTAATAGCTTCAAATTGAACTTTTTTCTTTTTTACTGAGTCATATATGTATATAGTATTCATATTATTTAAACAGTGCCTCTAAAGATGAAGTATCAGTAGTTTTCTCTTCAGGTTGAATTGATGCGTCCATAGAAGTGTTTGCTGTTTTCCCTTCAACTTCAATTAATTCAATATCATATTTTGTAAGCATTGAAGCTAATCTGATATTTAAACCTGATTTACCAATAGCTTTTGATTTTTGGTCACTTGGAATAGTAACTGTTGCTTTACCTTTTTCATTTCCTTCTGGTGCTTTATCAATTTTAACTGATGAAATAATAGCAGGAGATAAAGCTCTAGCTAAGAACATTTCAGGAATAGCAGAGAATTCAACACAGTCAATATTCTCACCATTTAATTGTTGTGAAACAGCACCAATTCTAACACCTTTTACTCCTACAACTGAACCAATTGGGTCAATTTGTGGGTCTGTAGTTAAAAGTGCAATTTTAGCTCTAGAACCAGGAATTCTAGCACTTGCTTCAATTGAGATTTTTTCATCTTTTAATTCAGGAACTTCAAGTCTTAATAATGACTCTAAGAATTTAGGACTTGTTCTTGAAATCTCAATAATTAATCCATTTGATTTATCAATATTAACTGATTTTACAACCGCTTTAATTGTATCACCAACTCTAAATGACTCACCTTTAATTCTACTTTTTCTAGGTAACATACCTTTTACTTCACCAATTTCAATAAAAGTATTTTCTGTTCTATCTACTCTTGTTACAGTTCCAGAGATGATTTTTCCAATTTTATCTTTATATTTACTTACTAAATTCTCTTCAATAAATCTTTGAACTCTGTATTCAAAGTTGTTATGTAAAATTGTTGCTGCATTTCTTCCCATGTTTTCAAATTCAAGGTCATAATCAACAGTATCACCAACTTCTAAATCTTCATCAATCTCTTTTGCTTCAGTTAATTCAATAAAGTTTTCTGGATTAAGTTTATTTCCCCATTCATCTTCACCTAAACCTAATGTTCTATTGTCTCCATCAGGTACAACTTCTACTTTTTGTGAAAGTTCAAGTTTTTTATTTTCTCTATCAATATTTGCATCAAAAACTAATGTTTCATCTACCATTTTTTGGGCAGTTTTGATTAATGCTTCTTTTAAAGCATTTTCAACATCTTCAATTTTTAAACCTTTTTCATAGGCAATTGAATCTAATATATCTATTATTTTCTCCATTAATAACCTTTTTTATGTTGACATTGAAATGATTTGTTTTGATTTCCAATGTAATGTAGGCAGATATTATATCCAAAACTTCTTTTATAGAAGTTAAAGCAATTTTAAGATAAAATGTATAGTTACATTAAAAAAGAAAAAGGGCTTAATAAATGGAATTATTATTTGCTAGAAACGAGTTAAATGAAAAACCCAAAAAAGTACAATTAGATAAGATTAAAGAAGAATTACAAAAAGAGGGTGAAAAGATTTTCTATTTTGATAGAGATAATTCACACAAAGATATGATGGCATTAGTTGATGCTTTAGAAGATGAAGGCTTAAATGTATACTTCAGAGAAGTTAAATACGGTTTAGCTGATGATGAGTATATGTATGAGGTTCATGCACTTTAATAGAAAGTAGTGTAGCAAAATGAGTTCAAACAAAAAATTATTTATTCAAACATTAGGCTGTCAGATGAATGACACTGATAGTCAGCATATTCAAGCAGAGCTTGAAAAACATAAAGGTTATACTCCTACTGAGAATATGGAAGATGCTGATTTAATCATCATTAATACATGTTCTGTAAGAGAAAAGCCAGTTCAAAAACTTTTTTCAGAAATTGGTCAATTTAACAAAAAGAAAAAAGAGGGTGCAAAAATTGGTGTTTGTGGATGTACAGCAAGTCATCTTGGTAAAGATATTATTAAAAGAGCACCTTATGTGGATTTTGTTGTAGGGGCTAGAAATATATCAAAAATCAAAGATGTAGTTGATGTAAAAGGTTCAGTTGAAATTGCAATTGATAATGATGAGTCAATGTATGAGTTTGCTGCAGCAAAAACAAACAAATATAGAGCTAGTGTAAATATTTCTGTTGGTTGTGATAAAAAATGTACTTATTGTATTGTTCCAAATACAAGAGGTGAAGAGATTTCTATTCCACCAGAAATGATTGTAAAGCAAGTTCAAAATGCAGTTGATGAAGGTGCAGTTGAAGTAATGCTTTTAGGTCAAAATGTTAACTCTTATGGAAGAAGATTCTCAGATAAAAGACCTAAATACTCTTTTACAAAACTTTTACAAGACGTTTCAAAAATTGAAGGTTTAAAAAGAATTAGATTTACTTCTCCACACCCTTTACATATGGATGATGAATTTATTGAAGAGTTTGCAAAAAATGAAAAGATCTCAAGATGTATTCATATGCCATTACAAAGTGGTTCAACAGCTGTTTTAAGAGCAATGAAAAGAGGATACACTAAAGAGTGGTTCTTAAATAGAGCAGCTAAAATGAGAGAACTTGTTCCTGATCTTAGAATTACAACTGATATTATTGTTGCATTCCCAGGTGAAACTGATGAGGATTATGAAGATACTTTAGATGTAGTAAGAAAAGTAGGATTTGACCAAATCTTTAACTTTAAATACTCACCTAGACCTGAAACAGCAGCTTTAGAGTTAAAAGACCAAGAGATTCCTGATGAAATTGGAAGTGCAAGATTAACTGGATTAATTGAACTTCACAAAAGACATCTTGAAGAGCAAATGCCTAAACTTATTGGTTCAACTGTAAATATCTTAGTTGAGTCATTAAAACCAAATGGTGAAATTTCTGGATATACAGATAACTATCTTCAAGTATTTGCAAAAGGTAGTGATGAACTACTTGGAAAATTTGTGGATGTTAAAGTAACAGATGTAACTAGAACAGCTTTAAAAGGTGAAGTTTTAGCCTAATGAAGCTTTTCTTTAAACTAAAAATATTACCATACTTCTTATATTTTTTAGTTAGATTGATTTATGCTACTAATAAAAAGGTTTATCATCATCCACAATTAAAGGATGATGAGGCTTATGTTTTTGTAATGTGGCATGGAGATTTATTAAGTCAGCCTTTCAACTATAGAGCCCTAAGAGGTAAAAGAGTTGTAAAAGGTATGATAAGTCTAAATAAAGATGGGGAAATCCTATCAAGAGTTTTTTCACTTTTAGGAATAGAAGCCTTAAGAGGGTCTTCTTCTAAAGGTGCAGCTAAAGTATTAATTAGTACAATTAAGGAAATCAAATCAGGAACAGATATTGCAATAACTCCTGATGGTCCAAGAGGGCCTAGGTTTTCTGTTGCAAATGGTGTTGTAGCTATTGCTCAAAAAAGTGGTTCTAATATTGTAGTTTTAAACTCTAAACCAAGTAAATATTGGCAGTTTAAATCTTGGGATAAGTTTGTTTTACCTAAGCCTTTTGGTAAAATAGATTTTTATATGTCAGAACCTTATAATATTAATGACTTACAAATGGACGAAGCAAAAGATTTTATAAAAGAAAAACTGATGATTCATTCAATAAAGTAGTTTAAGTAGGAAGTATATGTTTAGTAAAGAGTCTTTGTATATTAATGCTATTAAATATGATACTCAATTAAAGCTAGATTATAAAAAACTAGATGATGAGCAGATAATAAATGCCAATAATTCTGTTTTTTTAGTAAAAGATGAGATTTTATCTCACGAAATTGCTCATAAAATTAATGCATCCCAAAAAGAAACACCCTTAACATATATTTCTACTTTATTAATTAGTGATACTACAAAACTAATTCCTAAAAATAGTAAAAAACCAAATGATTGCGAAGTAGCACACTTTAATAATGACTATGATATTGCTGTTTTAAAAACAACATTATTTGAAACTCAACACTATTTTGAAAAAACAGGAATAGATTACATATATTCTGCTTTTCATATATTAAATCTTCATATTGAACAAAAAGTTTGTAAGAATCAACTTTTGATTTTTTTATTTAATAATAAAGCATTTATATTAATACTTGATGATAAATCAAAGATTGTTTATAGTAAAACTATAGAGCTTCCAACTTTTGAAAGTATTAAAAAAACTCACTTTTATGATGATGATGTTGTAGGTCAAAAACTTTTTGATGAAATTTATTATTTAGAATTAAGTGAAATTATTCATAATAATTTAAATGAATTTTATGAAAAAGAGTCTCAAACATTTATCGATAAAATTACTATTTTATATACTCTAAAACAGTTGAGTCAAGATCAAGTAGACCAACTAAGTAACGAGCTTTTACTTACAATAGATTATCAACCTATAAATATTGATGAAGAGATATTTGAATTATCAAAAGACAAACATCATAAACAAAGTTTTATAAGTCCAAGAAAAAAAGAGAAAAAGAATAATTACCTTACAATATTCATTGTTCTATTTTTCCTTATGGCCTTCTATGGAGTTTATTTATTATTTGATGAAGTTAAAGATAATAAAACTAAAGAAGTAAAAGTTGAAAAGAATTTAAGAAGTGAAGTAAAACTTCCTGACCATGTGAATAAGAATGATAAAATCACAAAAAGAATTCAAGCTATTTTTGAATCAATTCCTTATGATGTTATCTTAGATGAGATGGTAATAGATGGAGATGCCTTACTATTAAAAGCACAATTCCTTAAAGATGATACGTTTATCAAGTCATTGCAACCAGAGCTTGAAACACTATATGAAACAATTGAAGTTAAACTAGATTCAAAAGAGAAGTATTTTATTACAGGTACTGTAATGGCAAAAGATTTACATGATTTAGAAAATATAACTTATAAAACATATAATAATAGGTATATTGTTGATGAGTTTTTCCCTATTTCAAGGGTTACTGAACAATTAAAAATATTAATGCCTGAAAATGCAATAGTAAAGTTCCAGTCTAGTCAAAATAATAAGGTTACAAAATTTAACTATTTAGTTAATCTTGAAGTATCAACTCCAACAGAGTTCTTTAATCTAATAGATATGATAAACAATGAGTTATATTCAATTAGTATTTCTTATCCTATAAGTATGATTAGAAATGAAGAGGGTAAAATAGATATTGAGTTTAATGTTCAATTTAATCAACCCCAATAAACTTTAAAATAAAAGAGGAATTAAAGGTTAATTCCAAACCTTTAATTCATTATAAATAGAGTCTCTCTCAACTGGAATAAATCCAGAATTTTGAATAAGTTCAACAAACTCTTTTAATGCAACACCACCAGCACTAGATGCTCCAGCTGCACTTTGGATTGATTCTTTTTCAATAGTTCCATCAACATCATTAGCTCCAAACTCTTGTGCTATTAATGCTAATTTTACAGTTGAAGTTGCCCAATAGGCTTTAATATTTGAGATATTATCAAGCATTATTCTAGCAATTGCATAAGTTTTTAAAATCTCTTGTCCAGTTAAAGGCTCTTCAACTTTTAAGTAGTTATTTTCTGTTTGGAATACTAAAGGAATAAATGCATTAAATCCATTTGTTTCATCTTGTAAGTCTCTTAGTCTAATCATATGATCAATTCTATGTTCTCTTGACTCAACATGACCAAATAGCATAGTAGCATTACTTTGTCTTCCTGCTTTATGCCAAAGTCTGTGAATTTGTAACCATTCATCAGATTTAACTTTTCCACCACAGATTTTCTTTCTTACTTTTTCATCAAAAATTTCAGCTCCACCACCTGGCATAGAATCAATACCATGCTCTTTCATCATATTAATTAAGTCTTCATAAGATACATTATACTCTTTACTTAAAAAGTGAATTTCTGCAGCTGTTAAAGCTTTTACATGAATTGAAGGGAAGTTTTCTTTGATTTTCTTGAATACATCCATATACCACTGTAATCCTGTATCTGGATTATGAGCTGATACTATATGAACTTCTTTGATATCATTTTTAGAAGAGTTTTTAACAATCTCTAAAATTTCTTCATGTGTCATAGTCCATTGATTTGGATTTTTTCTACTTGCACTGTAAGCACAGAATTGACAAACATCTTTACAAACATTTGTTGGATTTATGTGTCTATTTATATTAAAATATGTTTTTTTGCCGTGCTTTTCTTCTCTAATCTTATTTGCATAATGAGCTAAAGTAAATAAATCTAAATCATAAAGTTGAATACCATCTTCATAACTTAATCTTTGCCCATTCTCTAATTTCTCAATAATACTCATAATTTTCCTATTTACAGTCTAAATCTTTAGTGAACTCTTGATGTCTTCCAATATGAATAAAACCAACACAAGTTTTATTTAGATTACCATCAAAAAATCTTACTTTATATACTGTACTTTTATATCTAGTCTTTGTATCTTCTACCCTTAATTTATTAATTACTTCCATACTATTTACGTTTTTGTGTCCTAAAGTAGCAAGTATTTCAGTCATTTTTTTCTCTTTTAAGTCTTTTAAAACTAAAAAGATTGCAAGGGCAATTATTACAATAATTCCTATTATAATTACAGTTTTTTTAGGTAATCTTCTAACTTCGGTTTCATTCATATTTTATTCCTAATCTTCTATTTTCATTTCTTTTAGAGGTTTAAACTGGTTTTCTTTTTTATCTAAATAATCGATTTCACCATTTCCTACATCATAGTGCCATCCGTGAATCTCTAAAGTACCGTTTTCAACCTTTTGTTTTACATCAGGGTATGTTAAAAGGTTTTTTAATTGATGTTTAATAGAGTTTCTTTCTGTAATTCTATACATTTCTTCTTCAGTTGTGAATTTTTTATCTGCTAAAGTCTTCTCTTTTGCAGCCATTCCAAGTTTAAGCCATGTTTTTACATGAACTAAAGAAGTTGTATCTGGAATGTCATCATATTCATATAAGCTCTTACATGCTCCACAGTGAGTATGACCACATACAATAATATGTTTTACTCCAAGAACAGCAACTGCATATTCAATAGCAGCAGCACTTCCATGGAAATCTTCATCATGTTTAAATGGTGGAATAAAGTTACCAACATTTCTTAAAATAAACATATCACCTGGTTTAGTATTTAACATTAAATCAGGAGTTAATCTACTATCTGAACAACCTACAAATAAAACTTGTGGTTTTTGTCCATTAATTACTAACTCATTTAATTCATCTTGCCACTTTGGAACCTTATTTTGTTGGAACTTTTGGTGTCCTTTAATTAGTTGTTTTAAAATCATTTTATTTTACTCTTATCCATTATTATTTTTTTATCATTTACAGTTAATGCTGTAATTTTTTTAATATTGTCTTTCTCTTCATCATCTTGCAGTGTATATTCAATAATATAATCTATTTGATGACAAGATACCAAAACTGTATACCTAGATAATTGAATCTTTTCACAATTCTTTATTTTGCTAAATTCATTTGAGAAACTAAATGTTAAAAATGCCATTAATAAAATTAGAATTTTCATAAAAGTTCCTTTATTAAATTACAAACATTTCTTAAGTTTTCTTCTTCAATATCAATTTTAGCTATAAGTCTTATAATCGCAATCTTTACTGTTGGTTGCCTAATTGCTCCAACAACAAAGCCTTTTTCTTGAAGCTTTTTTTGTATTTCTTTAACTTTTTTGTTGTCTGCTACTTCAATTGGAATAATTAGACTTTGTGAAGTAATACCTAGAATTTCTTTTACAATTTTAAGATTTTTATTTATGTTTTCTTTTAGTGTTTGTTTATTTTCTACTATATGTTTTAAAGATTCTAAACCCATAGAAATATCAAAAAGAGATGGTGCAGTAGAATAAATAATAGGTTTTGCTCTATTTTGTAAGAACTCTATTATTTCATTTGAAGCTAAAATATAAGCTCCATATGAGCCGTAAGCTTTTCCTAATGTACCCATTTTGATGTGAAGTTTATTAGGTTTGATTTTATAGTAGTCAAAAATCCCTAAGAGATTTTCTCCTAAAACACCAGAACTATGTGCTTCATCTACAATAAGTAAAGCATTATAATTCTCTGAGATGTGGAAAATTTCTTCTTTAGCTACATCTCCTCCCATAGAGTAAACACCCTCAATAGCTACGATTTTTCTACCCTTTCTTGTGCAGGCTTTTAGCTTTTCTTCTAAATCTTTTTCATCATTATGTTTGAAGATAACAACTTGTTCATCTTTTAGAAGTTTTGTAGCTAAAATCCCACTTGCATGATAATCATCATCAATAAATAGAGTATCATTTTTTCTACATAAAGCTTCAATCATTGAAATATTTGCTAAAAAACCAGAGCCAACACAAACTGCGGCTTCAAATTTATTAACTTTACAAAGTTTTTCTTCAAACTCTTTATGAATTGGGTTATAGCCATTTACTAGCATAGAAGCTTTAGGGGAATAGTACTTTTGTTTTAGTACTCTTTCGTAAGCATTTTGGAAGATATTTACATTGGAAGCAAGACCTAAATAGTCATTGGAAGCTAAGTCAATTAACTCTTCATCGAATATGTCTCTTGTTCTATATCGATTTGATTTTTTAATTGAAAGTAGTTCTTTTGAATACAAAAAATTCTCCATAAGTGTTTGTATATGTTAACTAAAAAATCATAAAATTTAGTTGAATAATTTTAGAATCATTTAGTTGCTAGTTTATTGCTACTTTATATAGTTATACTTGTTTTACTAATTTTATATACGTCCTTTAAAAAGATGAATGTATTCGCTCATTACATTCATCTTTATAATATATAGCAATATTTTACAAGACTTTTAACAAACAATCATGTATTATTTTTACCATGAATAATAGAATATTAAAAATAAAAGATTTAGACTATTTAGAGCTTAAATATAGTAAAAAATTTCATGAGTGTTCACAAAAACATTATCATAATTTAATCTGTTTTCTTGGCCTAAAAAAAGGCAGTGCAACTATTGTTATAAATGATGAGAAGATAATATTAGATGAAAATTCTTTAGTGATTATAAATCCAAATGAAGTTCATTTTTCTATTTCCAATGATTTTAGTGAAGATTATTATGTGATTTATATAGATAGGAATTGGTATAAAAATCTGCAAAGTATTACATATAAAACTAATGAAATTTTTCTTTTACCTAATAAAATTGAAAATAGCTTATTACTTGAGAGTTTTTTTACTCTTTTTGATTTTTTAAACTCTTCAAATGATAGTATTAAAAAAGAGCTTTTACTATTAGAGTTTTTAAAAGATATTTTCTCAAAGTTTTGTAAAAAAGATGAGTTTCTAAATATTGATAATACAACAAAAATAGCAAAAGACTTTAAAGAGTATATAGAAAATAATATATCTTCAAAATTAACATTATCAAAAATAGCAAACGAATTGGGCTTTAGTCCTTATCATATTATTAGGGTTTGTAATCAAGATTTTGGTTTATCAGCTAATGCTTATATTGTTAATAAAAGAGTTCATAGGGCAAAAAAATTAATTTCAGATGGTGTTGATATAAGTCAAGCAGCTATTGAAGTTGGTTTTTACGACCAAAGTCACTTAACAAATGTTTTTAAAAAAGTTTTTGCAATAACGCCAAAGGCATATCAAAAGGAAATTAAAAAAAATGAGAATTAATCTACTTGATAAAAATAGTAATTTTAATATTTTACTTGCTGGAATTATAGGACTTTTTATTGGAGTTGGGGTTGCAAGGTTTTCTTATACTTCTTTGCTTCCTGCAATGCTTGATGATGAAGCTTTAACATTAACTTTTTCAGGTGTATTAGCTTCACTAAATTATGTAGGATATTTAAGTGGAGCAATTTTTGCCATTTTTATAAAAGACATAGATACAAAAGTAAAATATTTTAGATTAGGTATAGTTTTATGTATTGTAACTACTTTAGTCTTAGGTGTTACATCAAATGATATCTTATGGTTAGTTTCAAGAGTAGTTGCTGGTTTTGCGGCTGCAATGGCACTTATTGTTGGTGCTGCAATTGTGATGGTAAAATTGAACTTTGAAGATAAAACAAAAGCTATGGGGATATATTTTTCTGGTATTGGAATTGCTTTAGCTAGTTCTGATATTATAAGTAGATTTGTTTTAGAGTACTCTTCATGGCAGAACTCTTGGATTATTTTAACTTTAAGTGCAGCTCTTGTTTGTTTTTATCCTTTATATATATTGTCTTTTGATAAAAAAGTTGCAACATCAAATGAAAAACACCCTTTTAATAAGGCTATATTTTCTCCTTTTGTAGTTATTTTAATTGCTGCATACTTTACAGAAGGTGTTGGTTTTGTTGTTCAAGGAACATTTCTTCCAACGATTTTAAAATCTATTGAAGGTTTAGAAGAAATTGCGGCTTTATCGTGGCTTTTAGTAGGACTAGCTGGTATTCCTTCTTCTATAATATGGATGAGATTAGCTTATAAGTATGGAAGTGTGAATATAATCATTTTAGCTATGAGTCTTCAAGTTATTGGAATTTTAATACCAACGCTTACAACAAATATGTATTTAAATCTTTTATGTGGAGTTTTTTATGGTGGAACTTTTGTTGGATTAGTTGCTTTATTTATGAATTTAGGTGGACAACTAGCTAAGAAAAACCCTGTAATGCTAATGGGAGCATTAACTACAGCTTATGGAATAGGGCAAGTTACAGCTCCTTTATATGCAGTAAGTTTGACAAAACTTACAGGTAATTATGACTATGCTTTATACTTAACAGCTGCTATTGTATCTTTTGGAGTTTTAATTCTTCTTTTATCAAAAAAAGTAATAAAAAAATAGTGTTATATTAAATGTGATACTTTTGTGATAGAATATGTAGATAAAATACTGCATTAAAAGGAGAACAAATGTTTAGCAACATGTCTATTAAAATAAAACTTACTTTAGTTACGGTTATAGGCTTACTTATATTAGGTGTTTTTATTACATTATTAGCAGTAAATAAATCTACAGAAGCCTTACTTGAAGCAGAATATAATAAATTAAGATCAATAGAAACTACAAAGGCAAGTGAAGTTAATAACTATTTTGATTCACTTAAATCTTTACTAGTTTCACTAGCAAATACAAAATCTACACAAGAAGCATTTCTTGATTTTGAAGATGGATTCTATAAATTAAGTAGTGAAATTGATATTGATATATCAATGGTAAAGGAGTCTTTAAAAAGAGATTTTAATAAAAACTATTTAGATAGTGTTAACTATGAAGTTCCAAATTCTCAAAGCAGAAAAGATATATCTTCTTATTTACCTTCTATAAATGATGCTTTAATTGCTCAATATATTTTTATTACAAATAATAAAGAAAAGCTTGGTGAAAAAAATGGTCTTGTATATGATGCATCTTTTGAATCTTCATATATGAAGGCTCATAAGAAATATCATTTAACATTTGATAAGTATTTAAATGAATTCTCTTTATATGATATTTTTATGGTTGATTTACAAGGAAATTTAATCTATACAGACTTTAAAGAAAAAGATTTTGCAACAAATCTAAAATCAGGTGTTTACTCAAATACTGGAATTGCAAAAGCTTATAAAAAAGCATTAGGTTTATCAAAGGGACAATTAGCTTTTGATGATTTTGCTCCTTATGAACCAAGTTATAACTCAGCAGCTTCTTTTATTGCAACACCAATATATATTGAAAATGAGAAAAAAGGTGTTTTAATTTTCCAAATGCCAGTTGATAAAATAAATGATATTATGAACTTTGATAATAAGTTTAAAAAAGCTGGATTAGGTGAAAGTGGTGAAGTATATCTAGTTGGTAGTGATTATAAAATGAGAAATAACTCAAGGTTTGTTAAAGATATAAAAGATGAGGTAGTACAGAGCTTAGGAAGTACTATTGGTGTATGGGAAGTAAAAACAGCTTCTGTTCAAAGTGCCTTATCAAATAATGATTATAGAGATATAGTTACAGATTATAGAGGAATAGATGTATTAAGTATCTCTTCAACAATAAATATTTTTGATACAGTAAAATGGGCAATTGTTGCTGAAATTGATGAAGAAGAGGCTTTATCTCCTGCATATGAACTAAGAAATATTATTTCAATTTTATCTTTAGTTATTATTATAATTGTTGCTTTAGTTACACTATATTTCTTTAATAGTCTAGTATTAAAACCTTTACAAGGTTTCCAATCATCTTTACTTAATTTCTTCAACTATGTAAATAAAAAAACAGACAAAATTGAACTTTTAAAAATTAGTTCAAATGATGAAATAGGTTCAATGGCTCAAGCAGTAAATGAAAATATTGAATTAACTAAGAAAAGTATAGAAGAAGAAAAGAGTTTAATAAATGATGCAAGTAGAGTAATTAATAGTGTAAATTCTGGTGATTTATCACAAAGAATTAATCTAAGTTCATCAAATAAAGGTTTAAATGATTTAAAAGAGTTAATTAATACAATGCTTATAAACCTTGATGGAAACATAAATAATATCCTTGCAGTTTTAAATGAGTATACAAACTATAACTATTTACACCAAGTTGATAAAAAAGATTTAAAAGGAGAGTTATCTAAACTAATTGATGGAATTAATAATTTAGGTGACTCAATAACAGAAATGTTAGTTGATAATAAGAAAAACGGACTAATTTTACAAAATGGTTCAGAAAAACTTCTAGGAAATGTTGAGTCTTTAAATACAAGCTCAAATGAAGCCGCAGCATCTTTAGAAGAAACAGCTGCAGCATTAGAAGAGATTACTAGTTTAGTTGCTACAAATACTCAAAAAATAAATGAAATGAGCAGTAAAACAAATCAACTTACAAAATCAGTAAGTGATGGTGAGAACTTAGCTTCAAGTACTACAACAGCAATGGAAGAGATAAATGAACAAGTACAATCAATTAGTGAGGCTATTTTAGTAATTGATCAAATTGCTTTTCAAACGAATATTCTTTCTTTAAACGCAGCAGTTGAAGCAGCAACAGCAGGTGAAGCAGGAAAAGGGTTTGCCGTAGTTGCTCAAGAAGTTAGAAACCTAGCAAGTAGAAGTGCTGAAGCTGCTAATGAGATAAAATCAATTGTTGAAAATGCAACATCTAAAGCAAATGAAGGAAAACAAATTTCAGAAAATATGATTAAGGGATATTCAGATTTAAATGAGAGTATTACTGAAACTATTGAACTTATAAAAGATGTGGCTTCTGCTTCAAGTGAACAACAAACTGGAGTTGAACAAATCAATGATGCAATCAATATGTTAGATAGACAAACACAACAAAATGCTTCTGTTGCAACAGAAACAAAAACAATTGCTGAGCAAACTAATCAAATAGCATTAAGAGTCGTAGAAGATACAAATAGTAAAGAGTTTAAAGGCAAATAAGCCTTATAAACTCTTTTTTACTAATAATGATGCAATTTTATTATGAGCATGAACAAAGTTAGATATATTTAAATCTTCAAACTCATTTTTCTCATTAAAGCTATTAATTTTAATAACTATATTTGCATCACTTTTATATTTAAGAATTGAATCACAAATTAATCTTTTTTTTACTACATTATCTAAAGTAATAATAATACTTGAAGCTTCATCTGCTTTTAGAGATTCTAAAACAGGAACTTTTTCTAAGTGTCCAAAATATGCCATATGACCATTTTCTCTAGCACTTAGTACGTGTCTTAAGTTATCTGAGATTATTACAAATGGAATGTCTCTATCTTTTAATTTACTTGCAACTCTTCTTCCTAGATTTGAGTAACCACAAACAATAGTATGGTTCTTTTTATTAATTGGTGTAATTTTATCTGATTCAAAATATTCAACAGCAAAAAATGAAGCTATTTTATAGATATTGTTTACGATAAATGGTGTTATAACCATTGATAAAACAGTAACTAAGATTAGAAATTTACTTAGATTCTCATCAAGAATACCATTTGATGAAGCTAGTGCAAAAACAGCAAATGAAAACTCACCTATTTGACATAAAGCAAGAGCTGCTTTTACTGAATCATTTTTATTGGATTTTCTTCTAATTAAGAAATAAATTACTAATGCTTTTAAAAGAAGAATTCCTGCAAAAATTAAAATTATATATACTATATTTTCAAAAAGATATAGTAAATCTATTTTTGTTCCAACAGTAAAGAAAAATGTACCTAAAAGTAAGTCTTTATATGAAGCAATATCAGACTCAACTTTTATATGATATTTTGTTTCAGCTATAATCATACCTGCAATAAATGCACCTAATGAATATGTAAATCCTAACTCGTGGGCTAAAATAGACGCTCCAAATACTATTGATAAAACTGAGCCAATAAATAGCTCTTCAAGTCTTGCTTTTGTTGAGAATTGAAGTAGCCAATTTACAATTTTTTTACCTATTGTAAACATAAAAACTATAATAGCAATTGCTGCAAAAGTTGTTTTTATAATAATATCTTGTAACTCTAAAGTATCATTTGATAAAAAACTTATTAGTAAAAGTATAGGAATTACAGCTAAATCTTGAAATATGAGAATTGCTGTTGATTTCTCTCCATATGGCGTATAGATGTCTTTTGATTGTTTTAGATATGTTAAAACAATAGCTGTTGATGATAAAGAAAAAGCTAATGAAACGATAATTGCTGAGACTGTATCTATAGAGAATACAAGTTTTGCAATTGAAAAAATAAGTAAGGCACTAACTGCAACTTGAAAAAAACCATTCACAAATAAAAGTTCTTTGATTTTTTTTAGTTTATTAACTGACATCTCTAAACCAATAGTAAACATTAAAAATACTATACCAAATTCTGCAATTAGATTTAGTGCATCTAAATTATGGTTTTTACTTAAGTTAAAAATTGATGTTATTATAATCCCTGTGATTATATAGCCAATAATATGAGAAATTTCATATTTTTTTAAAATGATATTTAAAATTGATGAAATAGCCAGTGATAAAAATAGTATAAATAGTATTGATTCCATGTATATATTTTATCCTAAAGTATATTTTTTTTACAAGATAAAACTGTTTACTTTTTTTACAAAGTAATATTTTCTAAATGCTCAATCTCTTCGTCACATACAATTATTGCATCAATACAAAATGTTGGATTTATATTTTTTGTTTGGATATAGTAGTTTATACTTCTTTTTAGTTTTGAGAGTTTATTTTTATGTATATTGTTTATTGCAGTTTCATAATCAGGTGCAGATTTAACTTCACAGAAGTGATAGATATTATCTTTCTTACAAATAATATCTATTTCTCCTAGTTTTTTAGCATAGAAGTTTTGCTCTATAATACAAAAGCCCTTTTCTTCTAAAAAAGAAATAGCTTTTTTTTCTGCAAAATCTCCTTTTTGCCTACTCATGAAAAATCAACCACCACCAACAAATTGTAGTAATTCGATTTTATCATTCTCTTTTGGAGTACAAGTATTCCAATTGTCTTTTTTTACAATCTCCATATTTACAGCTGCTGCCATAACTTTATCTTCGATTTTTAATGATGTAATAATATCTTGAAGTGTTGAATTCTCATCAAAATCTTTTGTTTCACCGTTAATAATTAAAGTCATATTTAAACCTTCTCTTTTTCATATTCAATCATATATCCAACGCCTCTAACATTAGTAATAAAGTCCTCTTTTAAAGCTTTTTTTACTCTATTAACTTCTGCTCTGATAGTTGCATTATCAATTTCATCATTCCATACAAACTCTCTAAACATATCATAGTTGACAACAGAGTTTTTAAACTTTGTTAGAAGTTGAATAATTTGTATTTGTCTTTTTGTAAGACTTTGAACTTCGTTATTATACAAAAGAGTTAAAGTATTTGGGTTAAAACTATAAGAATCTGATAGTTTTTTATCCTTTTGTGGTAACATTTTTGATTGAGCAATCTTATCAATTCTTAATGAAAGCTCTTTTAAGTGGAAAGGTTTTTTTAAATAATCATAACAACCAAGTTCAAAAGCTCTTGAGATATCTTCAATATCAATTAAAGCAGAAATATAAATAGTTGGAACAACTTTATTTTTTTTATGTAAAAACTCTAAAATCTCAAAACCATTAATATCTGGAACATTAATATCTAAAATAAGTAGATCAAACTCTTCTAATTCTAATATTCTAAGACAATTATTTCCATCTCTTGCAGTTCTTACTTCAAATTTTCTTGATTGTAAAAACTCAGTAATTGCTCTGTTTAGCATCACATCATCTTCTAATAATAAAATTCTCATATAATTTCTCTTTCTTTAAATAGGTATCTAAATGAAGTAAAGTATTCATTTGAATCTATTTTAATTTCTATATTTTCTTCATCACAAATTCTTTTGACTAAACTTAGTCCTAATCCAAATCCTTTTTTAGTTGAAGTCTCTCTATAATACTCTTTAAAGATATTTTCAGGGTATTGTATATATTGAGAACAACTTGAAATAGTTAAAGCATAGTTTCTATTCTCTTTTTTTAATGTAATATATATATCAGAGTTTTCTTCTGTATATTTTATTGCATTTGTTAGATTGTTATCAACTATTCTTTGAAGTTTTGTTTCATTAAATTCAAAAACTATTGAATTTTTTTCACTAAAAAACTTGATTTCAGAGCCAATTTGATTTGCCGATTGACTAAAGAAATCAATTCTTGACCGAATAAAATCAACTATATCAATTTTCTTTTTAGGATATAAAACCTGATCTTTTTTTACAAGATAACTTAAATCATCATAGATATTGAAGATGTTTTTTAAGGCAACTTCAATAGTAGATAAATAGTTGTTTTTTCCATACTGCATCTCAAAAAGTTCAATATTACTCATTATTACTGATAATGGAGTATTTGTTTCATGCACAGCATGTCTTAAAAATATTTTTTGTGAAGTTAAAAGCATTTGTGAATTAAACTTTTCAACTTCAAGCTTTTTTGATTGTTCATCATAATCTTTTGAAGACTCTTCTATTAAGTGAGTTAAAGTCTTGATATTTCTTGTATAAAAATCATCTTGTTTATTTTCATCTTTTTTATTATGTAAATCTTTTTTATTTTCATTTGTAGATTCACTAAGTGAAATAACTGTAAAAGTTTGATTTAAAAGTTGTGCTTCCCCATCTTTATAAAAAAACTCTCCATTGGCAAAAAAACCACTTGTATTAGCAATATCAGAGTATGCTTCACTCTCTTGGAAAATAAGATTAGGCATGTATCTTCTTCTTGCTAAACAAGAGTATATAAAAAAACTCTCACTGTTTAAAAACTTTTTTTTGTTTGTAATAATTGGCTTTTTTAGAATAACTTCAGCATTACCAAAACCAAATTTTATTTTATCTTTGTTTTTAAAATTTCCAGTGTATTGAAAACTTCCATCTTCATTTATTTTAACTAAGGCTCTTGCATGAAAACTCTTATTTTTCTTTAGTAGTATTGGAAATGTAGTTGCACTCTCAGGAAGTGATTCTAAAATCTCATCTCCTAAATATCTTTTATAAAACTTACATACTTTTAGATTGTTTATTTCATAGATTTTATTATCAACAGCTTTAGTAATTTCATGTTCAATTCCAATACTAGACCAGTTAAATCTAAAATCATTTTTTACTTCTAAGATATCAGAGTTTAAAGATACCCCAACAGCAGAGTTTTGAAGAATCTTATTCTTATGAGAAATATAAGTATTTTTATATTTACCATTATCAGCAGCCATTCCTCCACAAACGATTACATTTTTTGTAATACTATTTACACCTTTTAAAAACTCTTCTGCATTCATATTTAAAGAGTTTGTAAAAAGTATTAGAAGTTTACTATTTGGAGTAAAAATATTTTTTGCTAATTGAACACCTTTTTCATATGAGTCTTCTTCTTCACTAAAACTAGATTTTATTGATGTGTGTTCAAATACAGAAATAGAAACTACTGTAGATTTTGTTACAACTTCTTTTTCAAAAATCTCTCCATCTGAAGTTGTTCCTATACAAACAGCATTTGGAAGTTCTTCTTTTATATAATCTAAAAGCTCTTGAAAGAGCTTTTTATCTTGCCCACAAAAAATTTGGACTAAAATATTTTTATGATTTTGGAAAGTTTTTAAGTTAATCTCTTCTTTGGAAAAACTCTTATCTAGTTTAAAGTTGTAGGTTTTCATACGAAATTATAACAAATTATAATTTACAAGATTTAAAATATGTGAAAAAAAGTATCAACGAATAAAAATTGTAACTAATTGACATAATAAAATAGAATATAATCTATTTTATTATATTTAATGTCTTAAATCTATCACCCATTCCTGTTGGTTCTAGTAACATTTTTACTTTTTGTGTTTCTCTTAGATAAGTGTTTTCATCAACATTTATCTTAAGTATTTCAAGTAAATCTAATATACCAAAATCAACTAGTGATTTAAGTTGAGTGCTAAACTTTGCACTTTTTACATTTTGTTCTTCAAAAAGCTCTTTTAGATAGTTAAAATGTACATCATAAGTGATGTCACTTTTTTTAAATAATTTTTTTAAGTCTATTTCCTCATCAAAAATAGGATAGACATTATGCTTTTTATAGACTCTTGCAGAAAAATCATTTCTTGGATATCTGTCTCCATAATCAAATGTTACGAATTCAAAAGAGTTTATATTGTTACATAATATTTTTACAAACTCTTCATAGTCTAAACAAACTTCACCTTTTTCAATACTATATTTTTTACAGTGCTCAATTAGTTTTGTATCTTCACAATCTTTGAATTCAATTTTATGTTCATTTACATAAGCATTTTGTAAAACACCATCTTTATTTGTATATACTAAATCACAGGCAAAAGCATCAAAAATCTCATTTGCAACTATAAATGCATTATCAAGTTTTACTTCACTTATATCATTGTAATGTTTTAGATTTATTTTATCTCCAAATGATTCTTCTATATAGTTTTTTTGTTGTATTTGAAGATTCTCAAATCTTTCAACTATAGCAAAGTTTAAACTATCTAAAAGTTCAGGTTTTAAAGTATAAATAAACTGAATTATATCTGCAAGCAAGTATCCATGGTGAGCACCTATTTCAAGTAAGGTTGTATTTTTAGGAACTACATTTTTCTCAATTGAATCAATTAATTTTTTTGCAATAGAACCACCAAAAAAACAGCTTGTAGAAACAGATGTGAAAAAGTCACCTTCTTTTCCTATCTCTTTATAGTTTGAGTAATAGCCATCATTTCCATATAGCCAATCATTAAAATAATCATTAAATCTTATCATGGAGCAATTGTATCTAAAAGTTTATTTGAAGAAGAAATTATTGTAAATAGAAGAGAAAATCTTCTATCTACAAGTATCAATTACAGCATTTGCATTTGCATAAAGATAAACTTCAACTCTTCTATTTAATGCCATATTTGTTTCATTTGTATTTGGTGCTACTGGTTTATCATAAGAACAACCTTTTGAGAAAATCTGATTTTTTATACCAGAACTATAAATAGTATTTCCTACATTTGAAGCTCTTTTTTCAGAAAGTGTTTTGTTGTATTCATAACTTCCTCTACTATCAGTATGTCCTACAACTTGAACAATTGTATTAGGGTATTTTTGTAAAACACTATTAACTTTTGCTATTTTATAATTTGCACTTGATGTTGGGGTTGCTGAGTTTGTAGCAAACATCATATCATCTCTAAACATGATTTTAACATAGCTATCTGTATGAGATACAATTAAATCTTGGCTAGGGTCTAAAACAGCATTTGGGTCATTATTTACTGTTGTATTTAAACTATCTGCAACTTCTTTTGCTTGTTGATCCATTCTATAGCCAATATATCCACCAATTGCTGCACCTGCTAAAGCACCAATTGTTTTGTTTCTGCTTTTACTTCCACCACCAACATTATTTCCTAAAGCAATACCTGCTATTGCACCAATTGTTGTACCTATGATTGCTCTTTGATTATTGTCAATTGTTTGGTTTCCTGTTGAACCTGATGTACATCCAGAAAGTAATGCAACAGCAGCAATAGATGATACAAAAGTTTTTAAGTTAAAATATTTCATGATAAAACCTTTTATTTTTTAGTCTATCTTATTTTAACATAAGTAGTGTGAAATAATTGTGTTAAAAATAGTAATTAATATGTAATATATTTGTGCTATAATATCCAGATGAAAAAAAGGAGAAACTGTGGAAAAAAGAACAAAAATTTTGGCAACATTAGGGCCATCAAGCCATAGTATTGAAGTGATTGAAGGATTAATCAAAGCAGGTGCAAATATGTTTAGATTAAACTTCTCTCATGGAAGTCATGAGTATCATAAAGAAACGATTGATAATATTAGAACTGCAATGAAAAACTTAAATAAAACTGTTGGTATTTTACAAGATATCTCAGGTCCAAAAGTTAGAATTGGAGATTTAAAAGAACCTTTTGAACTACATAGAGATGATGTTATTACATTTTTAAAAGAAGAGATTATTGGTTATAAAGAAGCTGATAAAAAATATGTAGTATCTATTAATTACCCAGATATATTAGAAAAAGTAAAAGTTGATGAATATATTTATTTATATGATGGAACTATTAGAGCAAAAGTAATTCAAACAGGAGAAGAGGTAAAAGCTAAGATTGAGAATCATGGTATTTTATCTTCTAGAAAAGGTGTAAACTTCCCTAATACTGTAATTGATATTGATGTAATTACTAAAAAAGATGAAGAAGATATTGCATGGGGTGTTGAAAACCAAGTTGATTACTTTGCTATTTCTTTTGTACAAAATGCAAAAGACATGAAAAGAGCTAGAAGACTTTTAGATGGTTATAAAGGTAAATTAATAGCAAAAATTGAGAAATTTGATGCAGTTGAAAATATAGATGAAATTATTGAAGAATCAGATGGATTAATGGTTGCAAGAGGGGACTTAGGAATTGAAGTACCATATTATGATGTACCAACTATTCAAAAAATGCTTATTAAAAAAGCTAATAGTGTTGGTATGCCTGTAATTACAGCAACACAAATGCTTTTATCAATGACTCATAATGAAAGAGCTACTAGAGCAGAAATCTCTGATGTTGCAAATGCAGTATTAGATGGAACTGATGTTGTAATGCTAAGTGAAGAGAGTGCTGTTGGTGAAGATCCAATAAATGTTGTTGAAACAATGACTAATATTATTGCAAAGACAGAAGATATTTATAATTTTGACAAGCAAGATAAACTTGATTACTTAGATCACTTTGATGTAATTCAAGCAACGGTAACAAAGTTGGCAGATGATTTAGGCGCAAGAGGTATTTTAGCTCTAACAAGTTCAGGGAAATCTGCTGTAAAAATGTCAAGATATAGACCTAGAACGCCAATTTATGCCTTTACACATAAAAAGAAGATATTATCATCTTTAACAGCAATTTGGGGTGTAAAACCAATTGGTACAATTAAAGAAGCACAAGCTTCAAAAATGTTCCAAAAAATGCTTAAAGAACTTGATGCTAAAGGTTTCTTAGATAAAACAGAGACTTATGTAGCAACTGTTGGTTATCCAGTTGGAATGCCAGGAAGTACAAATACTATTAAGATTCTAACTCCATCAGAGATTGAATATTATTTAAACTTTAAGAAGTAGAGTAAAAAGAGCTTTGCTCTTTTTACTCATCTATAACTATTTGAATTAAAGCTGCTTTATAATCTTTTCCATCACACTCTAAGTTAGTATTCATAGCTTGGATTTTACCTTTCATATGTCCTACAATAATTGTTCTAGTCATATATAATCCAATACCTGTACCTTGTGATTGAAATTTTGTAGTAAAATAAGGCTCAAATATTTTATCAATAATACTCTCACTTATTCCCCCACCATTATCATAAACTTCAATATATATTTTTTCTTCTTTTTTATAAGCTTTGATTTTTATAATTTTACAAGCTAACTCTTTTTCAAGAAGGGCATCTTTGGAGTTATTTAAAATATTTAAAATAGCTTGTGTTAGTTCATTTTCAAGTGTATAAAGTTCTATGTTTTCATCTATATCAAGTTTGATTTTTATATCTTTATTCTTCAAACTTGCAGACATTAAGTTTATTACTTTTTCTATTATGTTTTTTAATATAAAATTTGTTTTTGTTTTATCTTTTTTAAAGAAGTTTCTAAAATCTTCAATTGTATCTGATAAATGTTTTGTGTTTGAAACAATTAAATCAAGATTTTTGTACATCTTATCTTTTGTCATTAGATTTAATTCATCTTCTAGTTTTATGCCTGAAGCAATAGTGCTTATAGTAGATAAAGGCTGTCTCCATTGATGGGCAATATTCCCAATCATCTCACCCATAGAAGCTAATCTTGATTGTTGATTTAATAGTTCATCTGTTTTTCTTATTTTTAAAACTTGCTCTTTAACTTTAGTTTCTAAAGACTCATTTAAACTTTTTAGTTCTTCATTGTTCTTTTTTAGCTCTTTTTCATATCTTCTAAATTGCGAGTCAATTCTTTTTGCAATAAAAACTAAAATGACAATTAGAAGTAAACTAATAATTGTTGAGATGACAATGATTTTGTTTTTTGCATCTTCTACTTCTTTTTCTAAATCAGCTTTTTTCTTTAAAAATTGTTCTTCTATTTTTGTAGTATATTGTCCTGTTCCAATTACCCAGTTGAATTTAGGAACTTTTTTAACAAAAGATATTTTTTTAGAAAGTTCTTTTGAGACATTATGACTTGTTGGAGTATATCCTAAAAATGAACCGCCTTCAACAGAACCTTTTTCTAATATATTTTTAACAACATTTTGTTCTATACTAGATAATGTTTCTAATTTTTTACCAACAAAAGATTTATTTATATGAGATAATGTAGTTCCTTTTTCGTTCATTACGAATAGATACTCGTTTTTGTCATATTTTATAGTGTCAATAATTCTTAATATTTGATGTTCAATTTTTTTATCAATATCTTCAACATATCTTGCTGTTCCAATATAAATTCCAAGAGGTTCAAAGAGTTTTACATAACCAAGTTTTTTAGATATTTTATTTGTATGTGGTTTATCCCAATACCAAGTTGTAAAACCTTCTTTTTTTTCTTTTACTATTTTATTAAACTCTTGTATAAAATATTTTCCTTCTTTATCCTGTAAATCAGATAGAGTTAATCCCACATGAGAAGGAGTTTGAGGCTGCATTATTACTTTATCATTTAAATCTATAATAAAGTAGTATCCACTTGCATTTGAATAGAATCGTTGAGGATCTAAGCTTTTTACTACTTTTTCTAAAATCTCTTCTTTAGTTAAAGACTCATTTTGTAAATAGATTTGTTTAATAGTTTTATATCCAATATTAACGATATTTTTTATATTGTTTTTTTCTTCAAGAGTTTGTAGTTTTGATTGTGTTTCGATTAATTTTATAGTTCTATTAACTCTATTTTTAATTCTTTCTTTTATTTCTTCAATATGTCTTTTTTGAGTATGTTCTATCTCCTCTTGAAACTCTTTATTTTCATAAGAGATAAATTCATAAGTTAAAATGGTAGAAGTTAATAAAACAGCAATGATAGGAAGTATTATGATCCAATAAGTGATATTGTTTATTTTTCTCATAAACTTCCTTTATTTTAGTAAACTTTAGAGTATAGCTCCAGTAAAATTATTTGTTTATCAATTTTATAGATTTTAGCATCTAAAAGTTTAATATCCCTAGAGTTTTTAAGTGTATCAAAGTCACTTTGAGTTTTGATTTCAGCTTCTTTTTCTTCTTTTATAATCTCTAAAATAGAGTTATATAGGCTTAAATCTTCACTAGTAATCTTTAATCTATCATCTAGCATACTAAGTTTATCAAGTTTTGTTTTAAAAAAACTTTTTTCATCATCAATCTTATTTTTTAGATTTAGTTTAGATTTTAGATACTCTATTCTTTTACTTTCTATATCATTTAATGCTCTTGAATCTAAAGGCATAGTAACAGATAATCCGTATGTTTGGTCATTTGTTTGTCCAACATTTGGTTTTCCATCAGAGTAGTGTGTTTTAGAATAGTTATAGTATACATTTACACTTGGTAAATATCTAGCCATAGTCATATGTGAATAGTTTTTATCTTTTTGAATTACTGCTTCTGCTTTTTTTAGTTCAATATTCTTATCTATAAACTCTTTTTTTGAAATAAGTTCAAACTTTGGAAGTTCAAAATCTGTGTATTTCCCCGAAGCAATATTTTCAAAACTATTAATAAGCTCTTGTTTTTGATACTTTAAATCAACTAATGTATGTTTTGAACTATTTAATGTAAGTAAAGCATTATCTAAAAATGAACTATCTAAAAAGCCATTTAAAACTTGCTCTTTTTTTCTTTGAACATCAATCTTTGCATTGGCTAAAGAAAGTTGTGTTTTTTGAATATTTAAATCAATTTTATTTATTTGAAATAGAAGGTTTAAAGCATCTTTTATTAAAAGTTTTTTTTGTTGTTCTATTTCTAGATTTGCATATTTATATGTTGAGTTAGCATATTTTATAGCTTGATAAATTCCCCCACTTTGAAAGATTGGTTGATTAATAGAAATCAGTGATGTCTCACCTTTATAATCATCCCCTAAATTCTTTTTAAATTGTAAAGTTATAGGGTTTATCCAATCTTTTTTAAGTTTTGAACTATCTTGTGTTGCTTGTTCTTTTTCTAAATCAAAACTCTTTTTTCTACTCTCTGATAATATATTATCATCAAAATTACTGTTTGCAAAAAGGTTTACACTAATTAAACTACATAAAAGTAGTTTAATTTTATTTGATTTTAGAAAGTGCATTTTCAAGCCTTTTGAACCCTTCATCTATTTCTTCTTTTGAGATAGTTAAAACAGGTAACATTCTAAGTGTGTTTTTACCAGCTCTTAAAACTAATAAACCTTCATTAAATGATTCTTTGATAATAGAAGCTAGAGTATCTGCATCTTTTACTCTAAGGCCTCTCATAAGTCCTAGTCCAACACTTCCTGTAAATATCTCTTTATTAGCTTCATAAACTTTGTTTAATCTATCTTGGAAATAAATAATTGTTTCATCAAGTTTTCCACTATCTTTAAAGTTATCTAAAATATCTAATACTTTTAAAGCAGCAGCAGTACTTAAATAGTTTCCTCCAAAAGTAGAACCATGGTCACCATAAGTAAATAAATCTTTATGAGTAGTAATAACAGCACCAATTGGTACACCACCACCTAAACCTTTTGCCATTGTAATAATGTCAGGTTGGATTTCATAAAGATTTGTAGCTAAAAACTCACCAGTTCTAAATGCACCTGTTTGAACTTCATCAATGATTAATAAAATATCTTTTTGCTTTAAATATTTTGCTAATTTTTGAATCTCTTCTTTATCAAAAGGTTGAACTCCACCTTCACCTTGAACAAGTTCAATCATAACAGCTACTGTTTCTTCATCAATAGAGTTATAAATATCTTCAATTTTATTGTTAAATGAGAAACCATCTGGATAAGGAGCAAAGTTTGGTGAATGCATTGAGCTTTGACCTGTTGCTTTTACAGTAGTAATAGTTCTTCCATGGAAAGAGTGTTCTAATGTAATTACTTTAAATCTTTTATTTTGAAATTTAGTTTCACCATATTTTCTAGCAAGTTTAATAGCACCTTCATTTGCTTCAGCACCACTATTTGCAAAGAATGTTGCAACATCCATACCTGATAATTTTGCAATTTTTTCACCTAGCTTTGCTTGTGGTTCAATAGCATAAAGATTTGAAATATGAGTAATTCTACTTACTTGCTCATAAATAGCATCTGCTACTTCTTTATTTCCATGACCTACAGAAACTACTCCAATTCCTGATGTGAAATCTATATAATCTTTATCATTCTCATCAAATAAAGTTGCATTAATACCTTTTTTGAAGTTTACATAGTTTCTTGCATATGTTTGAAGTACATAATCTTTATCTAACTGTTCTAACATTTCTTTTCCTAAATACTTTATAAATTAAAAGAGATTATAGCTAAAAATTTTAAACCATATATTAACAACAATTTTTCCTGAAGTTATTTTTTCTTTAAACACATTTTGGGTACAATAAAAACTAAAATTAAAGGGAAAAAATGCAGCATTTGATTAGAACTTCTGATTTTTCTAAAGAAGAGATTATTAGTTTATTTGACGACGCAAGAGAATTTTTAAAGTTTGAATATAATGAGGTTTTAAAAGGTAAGATTATAGTTACTCTATTTTTTGAGAACTCAACAAGAACAAGAAGTTCTTTTGAAATAGCAGCTAAAAGATTAGGTGCTGAGGTAGTATCACTTGATGTTGGAACTTCTTCAACTTCAAAAGGTGAAACTATTTTTGATACAGTTGCAAATATAAATGCAATGAAACCTGACGCAGTTATTATTAGACACTCAGAGTGTGGACTTCCTGATAAATTAAAAGATTTTGTTGATTGTCCTATTTTAAATGCAGGTGATGGAAAACACGCTCACCCAACTCAAGCATTATTAGATATGTTTACTATTTATGAACATTTTGAAGGAAAGACTGATGGTAAGAGTATTGCTATCGTTGGTGATGTAAGAACTTCAAGAGTTGCTGGATCAAACAAAAGATTATTACCTAAATTTGGAATAGATGTATGTTTTGTATCTCCTGAGTGTTTTAGATATGAAGGTGATGATTTCAAAACTTACACATCTTTAAATGACGTAATTGATAATGTAGATATTATCATGAGTTTAAGAACTCAGTTAGAAAGACACAATCAAGTATATTTTGAATCTTTAAATGAATATGCAAAAGATTTTTGTATTACAAGTGAAGTGATGGGTGATAGAGATATTTTATTATTACATCCAGGGCCTGTAAATAGAAACGTTGATATTTCAGATGAAATGCTAAAAGACCCTAGAAATAAAGTATTAGAACAAGTTACAAATGGTGTTGCTATTAGAATGGCTGCACTTAAAAAACTTGTTTTACAATAAAAAGTAGAAATTGAATAAAAAACTAATTGAAGAAGAAATTAATAAATTTGGCTCGTTAAACGAGCCATTTTTCTTTGTAATCTCATATGATTTCAAAAAATTCTATTGTAAGAAAATCAAAGATTTACCAAATAATATAAAGTTTGAAATCAACTCACAAAAAACAAATGAATCAAAACACAAAACAAAAGTTGAAAAATATCCTATTTCTTTTGAGGAGTATGAAAAAAAGTTTAACTTTTTACAAAAACAAATAAAAGAAGGGAATACATACCTTTTAAATCTTACGTCTAAAACTAAGATTAAAACAGCTTATTCTTTAGATGAAATATATGAAAAAGTTAATGCAAAATTTAAATTAAGATATGAAAATGATGATGATAATTTTGTTTGTTTTTCCCCTGAAAGATTTGTAAAAATTAAGAAAAATAAAATTTATACTTACCCTATGAAAGGGACTATTGACTCAAAAATACCAAATGCTCAAGCTAAAATCTTAGGTGATGTAAAAGAAATGGCTGAGCATACAATGGTAGTAGACTTATTGAGAAATGATTTAGGAATTGTTGCTTCAAAAGTTAGAGTTGAAAAGTTTAGATATATTGATAAAATAAATGCAGGTGAGAAAAAACTTTTACAAGTAAGCTCAAAAATTTCTGCACACTTAGAATCTAATTGGCAATCAAAACTAGGAACAATTATTACTTCAATGTTACCAGCAGGTTCAATAACAGGAACACCAAAGAAAAAAACAGTTGAACTTTTAGATGAAGTAGAAGATTATGAAAGAGATTTTTATACAGGTATATTTGGTATATATGATGGTGAAACTTTTGATAGTTCAGTTATGATTAGATTTATTGAAGAAGATAAAAATAATAATCAGTACTATAAAAGTGGAGGTGGAATCACATGTGATTCAAAAGCCATATTAGAGTATGAAGAGCTTCTAGATAAGATATATTTACCCTTCTAAAATTGTAACTTTAATGTAATCAAATAATTTTATTATTCTGCTAATATTTTCAATAGGATAGTAGTAGATGAAAAAAGCAGATACAGTTTTTATAATTGAGTATCAAAAAGGTAGTGATAAAGGTTTTGATGGTTTTAGACCAGATACAAAACCAATTTTAAGAGCAATTGAAGAAGCAACTTCTTTTAAGACAGAGATTGTATTTTTTAAACCAAACAAAAAATATCAACTATTAGAGTATTTAAAACAAAATGCTTTTGCAGTTATATCAAGAATTAACCCAGGTAATTTAAAACAAGTAGATGAATATTTCCAATTTTTAAAGGCATTAGGTGATAGTGGAGTTGAGATTCATACTCACCCTGATGTGATGATAAATCTTGATTTTAAAGATATTCTTGCAAAATTAAAAGGTACTATTTTAGGTGATGACGAGTCGTATTTCTACCATAACTTCCCAGATTTTGCTTCAAAATTTCCTTCAGATTTACAAAAACATGGAATCAGAGTTTTAAAAACAAATTATGGTTCAACAGGAGAGGGTGTTTATCTTGTAAGACAACAAGATGATGGTTCTATTATTTCAACAGAAGCTGTTAATAATGAGAAGTTTTTCTTTGATGATATTCATGAATTTATCTCAAAATTTGAGAAGAATTTTGAAGATGATAGTGAATATGCTGAGTATTTCCAAGGAAAAGTTGGTTTTGTTGGATGTAGATATTTAGAAAGAATAAAAGAGGGTGAAATTAGAGTTTTATTAGTAAATGATAAACCTATTTCTGTTGTACATAAAAAGCCACAAGATGGACAGTTCTCAGCTACACTTTTCTCTGGTGCAAAATATAAGTATGAATCACCAAGTGAACCTAAATGGAAAGAAGTTGTTGATTTAACAACTGAAGGTTTAGAAGTTTTAAGACCATATTTAAGAGGTCAAAACTATCCATTATTATGGACAATGGATTATATTTTAGATTATAATGAAGATGGAACTGATAAGTATGTTTTATCTGAAATTAACTGTTCATGTGTTGGAATTACAACTGAATTACAATATTCAAAAGATGTCGCACAAGTTTTTGTAAGATAAAAAAGAAGCCTTTAGGCTTCTTTACTCCAAAGTTTTAGAAAGTTTATAATGTCATCTTTTACATAGATATTTGTAGTAATATCATGTTTTGTTTGTGGAAGTATTATAACCTTTGCATTTTTATATTTTTTTAAAGCTTTAGTACAATGACCTTCTACTTCATGATCTTTAGTAGGCTTTGCATCATTTGAAAAATATTCATCATGTGTTCCTATTATATTTAAAAAAGGTTCATACTTAGTAGCTCCCAATTCAAAGTTTTTTGAATAATATGAGTTCTCACAAGAGTAAGCAGTTACTATTCTTCCTTTAAACTCTTTTCCTTTAAAGGCAGCAGCAGCTAAACCACCTTCTGAATTACCCATTAAAAAGATATTATTTGTATCTATAAAACTTATGTTTTGTAGTTTTTGAAGATTGTAGTGTATTTCTGCTTGTCTAAATTTATGAACTTTCTCATAATTTTTTAGTTTTGTTGGTGTTTCATATGTTGGTCTATTTTTTACTTTAAAAGAGTTAGGACAAAAGAAAATAAAATTTGCTTTTTCAACAATCCATTTTCTATAAATTACTCCTTTGTTTAATCCTGCTGAACCATGTAAAAATAAAACAGTTGGTATTTTATTTGAAGCTTTAAAATTTGGGTATAGTTTTTTGAATTTTTCTAAGGTTCCAAAGTAGTGTTTCTTTAAGCCTCCAAAACCTTTTGGAATACCTATATAGGCATATTTATAAGTATTATCAAAATCTTTATAGCTATCAATAATTTTTTGGTATTTTTTTTGCATGAGAAGCCTTAAAATAAAGTTTTGATATTATATCTTTTAAATTTAAATTGATTATAAAAGAAGAGAAAGTGTATTTTGAAACTATAAAATGTGATGATTACGAGGTTTTTAATTTAGAATATCATCAAAAACGAATTGCTAAAACTGTAGGTTTAAATATAAATCTTAGTGAATATATTTATCCTATATCAAACAAACTTCTAAGATGTAAGTTAATATATGATGAAACAGGTGTTTTAGAAGTAAGCTATTTTGAGTATAAAAAAAGAGATATTAAGACTTTTAAAATTGTTTGTGATGAAAATATTGATTATTCAAAAAAGTATTTAAATAGAGAATCTTTAAATAGTTTATATGAAAAAAAAGCTAATTGTGATGAAATTATTATCGTTAAAAATGGTTTTATAACTGATACTTCAATTGCTAATATTGCTATTTTCTATGAGAATAGATGGATTACTCCTAAGAAACCTTTACTTGAAGGTACAACAAGAGCTAGACTTATAGATAAAGGGCAGATATTTGAAAAAGATATAACAGTTGAAATGTTAAAAGAATCAGAGAAAATCTCTTTAATGAATGCAATGATTGATTTTGATGAAATTAAAGATTATTCATTTTTTTCATAGACTCTTTTAAGAAGATTTTCCCATTTATTTTCACTTCCCCAATTTACTTTTACTTTTTTAGTAAAACCATCTTTTGTGAATAAGTAAGAGTCAATTTCATTAAAAGCAAATTTTGGGATTAGTCTTTTTCTTTTGTTAAAAGGAATTACTTTAAAGCTAAGATTATCTAAAACTAGGGGACTTTTGTTTTTCTTTTCCACATAAAGTAATACCATATGATAGTCTCTCTCTCCTTTTACTTTTACAACAGCAAAATAAAGATTTTCTTTTTTAATTCCTAATTCAAGTAATGTGAAATATTTACTAATTACATAATCTTCACAATCTCCATGTCCTTGTATCAAAAACTCTTTAGGTGTTGCCCAATAATCAATAGAAGAGTTTGCTGTAATATCTTGTTTAGGTAATATTTTATTGAAAAAGGTATTAACATGTGATAGTTTTCTTATTAGTGTATAATCTACAACTTTTTCTTTTAATGCTTTGTATTTTTTTAGTCTATTAACAATAAATGATTGTTTTTTAGATTGTTGTATATACTTAATATCATCTTTATTTAATTTAAATTCATAAGCAAAAGTAATATTATAAAGTATTAAAATAAGCAAAAATATTCGTTTCATAAGTTATAATACCACTAAAATTTTAAAATGGATATTAATAAAATGATAAATGATATAATAGAAGATGTAAATTACAAGAACTTAGTAAAGAAACAAGTGTTTGAAACGATAGAATTTCTTTTAGATAAAGACCAAGAATTTTCTATAACAGCTAATATTGAACCAATAGAGTTTACTCCTGAATTACCTACAACAATAAAAGATCAATTACAAAAATTTTCACTATTTATTTTAAGTAACTATACTTATACAACTATTGAAATGACAGAAGATTATATAAGCTTTGAAGCCGGCTTTGGAAGTGAAAACTTTGGTTCTGTTGTAAAAGTTCCACTTCATAGTGTATTTCAAATTGTAGTTGATGAATCAATTTTGTATATAAACTCTGTTGCAACGGTTGATAAATTTAATAAAGACCCAAAAGAAAAATCAATGAATGTTTTCAAAAACAATCCAAATAATAAAAAGTTTGATAAGTAGGTGGTGTAAGTATTGAAATATGAAAGAGAGATAAAAGCTGCATTTAAAGTATCAATCCCAGTTATGATGGGGTATGCAGTTTTAGGATTCGCATTTGGCTTACTTTTGGTATCTTTTGATTACCCATGGTACTTAGCACCTATCATGTCACTTTTTATTTATGCTGGAGCATTACAGTTTGTAGCAATAAACTTTTTTAATGTAAAAGCAGGTTTTGTAGATATTGCAATTGCAACATGGTTTATAAATATTAGACAGTCTTTTTATGGATTATCACTACTTAAAAGATTTAAAAAAACGGGGAAATTAAAACCTTATTTGATTTTTGGATTGACTGATGAAACATATGCACTTTTAACAACAATAAAAGATGATGAATCATTAAAGAAAAAATGGTATTACTTTTTTTTAACAGCTTTTAATCAATCATATTGGTTTATAGGATGTACTTTAGGGGCTATTGTTGGTTCAAATATTAAATTTAATACAGCAGGTTTAGAATTTTCTTTAACAGCTTTATTTGTTGTTTTATGTATTGAACAATATAAAAATTTACAAAATATAATGCCTTTTATAATTGGCGGAATTGCATCTTTATTTTCACTAGTTTTTATCCCTAGTGATAAAATGTTAATAGTTTCAATCGTTTTAGCTTTAATTTTAATGTTTACTTTTAGAAGAAAGATTGAACAATGAGTGGAATTGAAATATATATAGCTATTGCTATTATGGCAGTTGTAAACTTTTTTACAAGAGTTTTTCCTTTTTTATTTTTTAGGAAAAATGAACTACCTTCTTATGTAGTATTTATTGAAAGGTTTTTTCCTGCTGTTATTATGACAATCTTGATTGTTTATTCGGTTAAAGATGTTGATTTTTCTCTTGCTCCATATGGATTTAAAGAGATTAGTGGAATTGTTTTTACAGCAGTTTTACATTTAACTTTTAAAAACTATTTAGTTTCTATTTTTTCTGGAACGATTTTTTATATGGCTTTAGTACAATATTTATAGTGCTAAAGTCTTATTTTGTTTTTTGATTAATATTATGATTTAAGAGTTATAGTTTGTGTAGTAGATAAAAAGGCTTTAGCCTCTTTTATCTAGTTTTTTGGTGCAAACGGGAAATAAGCACTTCCCCAAGTAAGTCCTGCTCCAAAAGCATCAAATAAGATTTTATCACCTTTTTTGATTTTTCCTTGTTCATAAGCATAGTTCATTGCCATTGGAATTGACGCTGCTGATGTATTACCATATTTATCTACAGTAACAACTGTTTGTTCATCATTAAGTCCTAAAGCTTTTCCTACAGCACTAATAATTCTATAGTTCGCTTGATGAGGGATAAAATGGTCTATATCACTATTTGTAATGTTGTGTTTTTTCATCATTACTTCAACATCTGCTGTTAGTGTTTTTACTGCAAGTTTGAAAGTTTCATTACCTTTCATTTTAATACATGCCATTTTTTGCTCTACTACTTCTTGTGAACATGGATGTTTACTTCCTCCACCTGGAGTTTTGATTAAATCATCATAGTTTCCATCACTTGAACAGTTTACATCTACAATAGCTTCACTTTTATCATCTGTAGCTGAAATAATTGCAGCTCCTGCTCCATCTCCAAAGATAAAACAAGTTCCTCTGTCAGTATAATCTAAAATTGATGTATAAGTTTCTGCACCTATAATTAGAACATTTTTCTTCATACCTGATTCAATAAATGCTTTAGCTACTGATACTGCGTATACAAATCCAGTACATGCAGCACTAATATCATAAGCTTGAACAGGAGGTAAGTCTAATTTTGATGCGATTAAACAAGCCGTTGAAGGCATACATAAATAATCAGGAGTTACAGTTGCACAGATAACCATATCGATATCTTCTTTTGCAATTCCTGCTCTTTCAATAGCAACTTCCGCTGCTTTTGCTCCTAAATCAGATGAAGCTTCGTTTTCTTCAGAAATTCTTCTTTCTTTAATACCAGTTCTTTTAGTAATCCACTCGTCACTAGTATCAATAATTTTTTCAAAATCTGCATTTGTCATAATCTTTGGTGGAATATAAGCACCAATAGATCTAAAAGCTGCATATGCCATTTACATATCCTTAAAATGAAAGTATAGTGTAGCTATAAATAACTATTTACTATACTGTGATAATCTCTCTTCAATATGACTATTTAAGTTTGAGCTAGCTGCATTGATAGCTTGGAAGATTGCATTTTGAATTGCTTTAGGATTTGACTTTCCATGGGCAATAATAACAGGTGATTTAACACCTAATAATGGTGCTCCACCATATTCTGCATAGTCAACTCTAACTTTTAAGTTTTTGAATACTTTTCTCATAAGAACTGCACCAGCAATTGAAATTAGAGATCTTTTTAAATTCTTTTTGATGATTTGACCGATAGTGTCTGCAACACCCTCAGCTGTTTTAAGTAAGATATTTCCTACAAAACCATCACAAACAACAACATCAACTGTTCCTTTGAAGATATCACTACCTTCTACATTACCTGCAAAATTTGGAACTCTTGATATAAGTTTATAAGCCTCTTTAGTAACTTCATTACCTTTGCTTTCTTCTTCACCATTTGAAAGTAAACCAACTATTGGTTCATCAAGTTGTAATACATCTTGTGCATAAACTTGTCCCATAACAGCAAATTCGAATAGATTTTTAGCATCACTATCAACATTAGCTCCAACGTCTAATACTAAAGTATTTTGATTTTCGCTTGTTGGCATAAGTGTTGCAATAGCAGGTCTTGATACACCTTTGATTCTTCCAATTCTAAGTGTTGCTAAAGACATTGAGGCACCAGAGTGTCCTGCAGAAACAACTGCATCAGCTTCTTGGTTTCTTACTAATTCTATAGCTTTGTAAATTGTAGAGTCTTTTCTTTTAAGTGCATCTGTAGCAGAGTCGTGCATACTAATTACATCATCTGTATCTAATATTTCAACTCTTGATTGATATTGTTTTGGCAATAAAGATTCTAGTTGTTCTTTTTTACCAACTGCAATTGCAGTGAAGTTATTGTTTTGTTTTAGAGCGGATATTAATCCCTCCATAATAGGTTCAGGACCGAAGTCCCCACCCATTGCATCTATAGCGATCTTTAACATTAGCTTTTGTATTCACCAGTGTTTGGGTTAACCATATGAGGCATTTTCCAAGATCCATCACTATCTTTAACTGGTTTCTTTAAAGTTATTTTGTAGTGAGTTCTTCTTTTCGCTGCTCTAGTATGAGATACTCTTCTCTTTGGTACTGCCATTTTTTTCTCCTTAAAATTCTTTTTGAAATTCACTATCGTCTTGTGAACAATTTTCACATAGATAGTAATCACTTTTAATTGATTCTAATTCACTTTGGATGATTTCATCAAAGTCAATTGTATTATTTTCTATTTCGATTACTAAATCTTCTGATTCAGAATCATCTTTATAAATACCATCACTTAATAAAAAGTTTGCCTTTTCATTTAAAGTAATAATATCTGTGATACCACATCTGCAACAATCAATGTCAGTATTACCTTTTAATACTGCATCGATTTTTACTAACGATTGCGATATTTTACAAAAAGTACCTTCAATTTCTACTGAATCAAGTGAAGCACTGAATTCACTAGGGTTTTGAGGAACTTTCTTAAATTCTATTTTCATGTTAAATTATAAAAAATACTTATTTATTAACAAATTTCTCTGTCAGAGAAGAAGAATTTAATTTCGTTTGCTGCATTCTCTAAAGAATCAGAACCGTGTACTGCATTTGCATCAATAGAATCAGCGAAATCTGCTCTAATTGTTCCAGCTGCAGCTTCTTTAGGGTTAGTAGCACCCATTAAGTCTCTGTTTTTAGCCATTGCATTTTCACCTTCTAAAACAGATACTACTACTGGTCCAGAAATCATGAATTCAACTAATTCTCCGAAAAATGGTCTTTCAGCGTGTACTGCGTAGAATGCTTCTGCATCAGCTTTGCTTAATTGAACTTTTTTAGTTGCTGCAATTCTTAATCCATTTGATTCAAATCTGTCTAAGATTTTACCTACAACATTTTTAGCTACCGCGTCAGGTTTGATGATTGATAGTGTTTGTTCCATATTTATATATCCCTCAATATTTTTTTAAGTCGCGGATTATACCTAAAAAAATAAAAAAAGGCAAGTAGTTAAAAAAACTACTTACCTTTTATAGTGTTTAGATATAGTTAAAAACTAAAAATTAGTCTTCTACTACAGGAGTTCCAGCTTCACCTCTGTCTTCTTTTTCAACAGAACCTGAACCAGCTTCATCCCATACAATACATCCCTCAGTTGGACATGCGTCAGCACATGCTGGAGCATCATTGTGACCTACACACTCAACACACTTATCAGCGTATACGTAGTATGTATCTTCACCAGTTGGGTTATCATCGTTATCAACAATTGCTTCTACTGGACACTCATCTAAACATGCGTCACAGCTAATACAAATATCAGTAATTTTTACTGCCATAGTAAATCTCCTATATATAAATTTAGTAAAACTTTATCACAGTAAATATAAAATTAACTTTAAAAAATAAAAATTATCAAATGATACTTCAAATGTAGCTATATTGGTAACAACAGCGATTTTTGGAACTTAAAATGATAATGATTATTGAGATAAAAATAGCTCTTTAATTATACATATATATAATGTATAAATAAAGTACAAAAAGTAAAAGTTATAAAGGATAAAAATTATCTTAGGATAAAAATTATATAAATTTCAAAATTTAAGGAAACTTGTAGCTTAATTTGTAACTTTTTAATGTATAATTACATCACAACTTAAAAAAATTAATAAAGGAATAAATATGTTAGTAACTAAAAAAGCTCCAGATTTTACAGCTACAGCTGTACTTGCAGACGGACAAATTGTTGAAGATTTTAACCTATATGAGAACATTGGTGAGAATGGTGCGGTATTATTTTTCTACCCATTAGACTTTACTTTTGTATGTCCATCTGAGATTATTGCATTCTCTAAAAGAATTGAAGAGTTCTCTTCAAGAGGTATCAATGTAATTGGTGTTTCTGTTGACTCACAATTCTCTCACTTTGCATGGAGAGAAACTCCAGTTGAAAATGGTGGAATTGGAAGAATCAAGTACCCATTAGTTGCAGACTTATCTAAACAAATTTCTAGAGATTACGATGTATTATTCGGAGATTCAGTTGCTTTAAGAGGTTCTTTCTTAATTGATAAAGATGGAACTGTAAGACACGCAGTAATTAATGACTTACCATTAGGAAGAAACATTGATGAGATGATCAGAATGGTTGACACAATGTTATTTACTAACGAGCACGGTGAAGTTTGTCCTGCTGGATGGAATAAAGGTGACGAAGGTATGAAAGCTTCAACTGAAGGTGTTGCTGAGTACTTAGGTAAGCACGAGGGTGACTTATAATATATAATTGAATATATTTTTAATAAAGGTGCTCTTGCACCTTTATTATCCCTTAAAAAATCATTTAATTGACTTTTTTTAAAATTAACACTACAATTACACTATTACTTTTAAACTACAAAAAACTACAAAAAAACTACATACTTAATATGTAAATTCAAAGGTTAAGATTACTCATGGAAGAGTCTAAAACTCAAAGTAAAACAAAAAACACTAGGAAAACTAGAACACATATACCAGTTGAAGGGTATAAAATAGAACAATTAAGAGAACTTCCTTTAGAAGAACTTTTAAATATCGCAAAAGAATTAGATGTAGAAAATCCTCAAGAACTAAAAAGACAAGATTTAATGTTCTCAATTTTAAAAAATCAAATTGATGCAGGTGGATTTATTCTATTTACAGGTATCTTAGAGATTAAAGAGGGTGGATTTGGATTCTTAAGAGCAATTGATGGTAACTTCTCAGATACATCAAATGATTCTTATGTAAGTGCTACACAAATCAGAAAATTTGCCTTAAGAACAGGTGATATTGTTACAGGTCAAGTTAGACCTCCAAACAAAGAGAGTGAAAAATACAATGCTTTATTAAAAATTGAAGCAATTAACTACTTACCAATCAAAGCATCAAAAAACAGACCATTATTTGATAACTTAACTCCTTTATATTCAACAGAAAAATTTAAATTTGAGTATGACTCTACAAGAATGACAGGTAGAATGCTTGATTTATTTGCTCCAATGGGTAAAGGTCAAAGAGGACTTATTGTTGCACCACCAAAAACTGGTAAAACTGAGTTATTGAAAGAGTTAGCACACGGTATTACAAAAAATCACCCTGAAACAACTTTAATGGTTTTATTAATTGATGAAAGACCAGAAGAAGTTACTGATATGCAAAGAAGTGTAAAAGGTGAAGTTTATAGTTCAACATTTGATTTACCTGCACACAATCATGTTAGAGTTGCTGAAATTGTTATTGAAAAAGCAAAAAGACTTGTAGAAATGAAAAAAGATGTAGTTATTTTACTTGATTCTATTACAAGACTAGCAAGAGCTTACAATACTGTTACACCAAGTTCTGGAAAAGTACTTTCAGGTGGGGTTGATGCAAATGCTTTACATAAACCAAAAAGATTCTTTGGTGCTGCTAGAAATATTGAAGAGGGTGGTTCTTTAACAATTATTTCAACTGCATTAATTGAAACTGGTTCAAAAATGGATGAAGTTATTTTTGAAGAGTTCAAAGGTACAGGTAATAGTGAAGTTGTATTAAGTAGAGATGCAGCTAATAAAAGAGTTTATCCAGCTCTTGATATTACTAAATCTGGTACTAGAAAAGAAGAATTACTTCTTACTCCTGAAATTTTACAAAAAACATGGATTTTAAGAAATGCAATTGCATCTATGGATGAAGTTGAAGCACTTAAATTCTTATACTCAAAAATGAAAAAGACAAAAGACAATGAAGAGTTTTTTGCAGGAATGAATGAATAAAAGAGATTTTCTCTTTTGTTCAAATCAATAAACTATACAAAACTAGTCAAAATTAAACTACACAAAATTACAATTAATTTCAAAAAAATTCTATTTTTATTCTATTTTTAACACATATTTTATTCAAATTTTACTACTATTCCATCACTTAATGAAGGATTTATCATGATAACTATAGAGAATTTAAATAAATACTATGGTGATACAAAAGTTTTAAATGATATTTCTATAGATATTAAAAAAGGTGAGATGTTCGCTATTGTAGGACACAGTGGCGCTGGAAAATCTACACTACTTAGATGTATTAATGGACTTGAAGATTATAGCGATGGTTCATTAAAAGTTAATAACAAAGAAATAAAATCTTTAGATAAACAGCAGTTAAGAGAGTTTAGAAAGAATATTGGAATGATATTTCAACATTTTTCGCTAGTTCAAAGAAAAACTGTTTTTGAAAATGTAGCACTACCAATGCAACTTTGGGGTTACAAAAAAGAAGAAATTTCAAAAAAAGTAAAAGAGTTATTAGCCTTAGTTGGTTTAGAGCAAAAGATTAATGCTTTTCCAAATCAATTAAGTGGAGGTCAAAAACAAAGAGTAGCAATTGCTAGAGCTTTGACATTAGACCCTGATGTATTATTAAGTGATGAAGCAACTTCAGCACTTGATCCAAATACAACAACATCTATTTTAAATCTATTAAAAGAGATAAATGAAAAACTAAATATTACAATAGTTTTAGTAACACATGAAATGGAAGTTGTAAAACAAATTGCCCAAAAAGCTTTACTTTTAGAGCATGGAAATATTATTGGTTTTGATGATACTGAAGAGTTGTTTTTAAAACCTGATGAAAAAATGAAAGACTTTTTAGGTGAAACAGAAGTTGTACCTAATGAGGGAGTGAATATTAAACTATATTTCCCAAAAGATAATGCATATCAGTCATTTATTACAAAAATGGCAAGAGAATTAGATATGGATTTCAATATCGTATGGGGAAAACTTGAAGAGATCAATACTCATATTGTAGGAAATATGGTTATAAATATAAAAGATGAAGAGAAAGAAATAGTTACAAACTATATAAAAGAGCATGATATTGTATGGGAGGTTTTATAATGGTTGATATTTTATTACCTGCACTTGGTGAAACTGTCTATATGTCATTTGTTTCTACTTTTTTAGCTGTAGTTATTGGATTTCTTTTAGCGATTGTTCTAATTCTAACTTCAAAAGGTGGATTAAGAGAAAATCTAAAAGTGTATGCTGTTTTAGATGTAATCATCAATACATTAAGGTCTTTTCCTTTTATTATTTTGATGATTGTTCTTTTCCCTTTAACAAAGTTTTTAATTGGAAAGAGTATTGGAACAACAGCTGCCATTATTCCACTTACAATTGGTGCAGCTCCATTTATTGCAAGATTGATTGAGAGTGCATTTAAAGAAGTTGATAAGGGTGTAATTGAAGCCGCAAAATCTTTTGGTGCAAGTGATTCACAAATTATTTTTAAAGTAATGCTTGTTGAAGCACTACCAAGTATCATTTCAGCAATTACTTTGACACTGATTACAGTTATTGGTTTTTCTGCTATGGCAGGAGCTGTTGGTGGTGGAGGTTTAGGTGATGTAGCTATTAAGTATGGTTACTATAGATTCCAAACTGATACTATGATTTATACAGTTGTTATTCTTATTGCACTTGTTCAAGCTTGTCAAAGTGCAGGGGATTATTTATATAAAATTACAAAAAAATAAAGAAAGGAAAATATATGTTAAAAAATTTATTAAAATTACTACTTACAGTAGCAGTTGCTTTAGGATTAGTAGCTTGTACTGATTCTAAAGTTGAAGAGAAAAAAGTTGAATCAAAAGTTATCAAAGTTGGAGCTACTCCAGTTCCTCATTCTGAGATTTTAGAAATTGCTCAACCTTTATTAAAAGCAAAAGGTTATGATTTACAAATTGTTGAGTTTACTGATTATGTAACTCCTAATATTGCTGTTGATGAGGGTGAGTTAGATGCTAACTTCTTCCAACATGAGCCATACTTAATTGAGTTTAACAAAAGTAAAAATACAAACTTAGTTAAAACTGTAAATGTTCACTTAGAGCCAATGGGACTTTACTCAAATAAGTTAAAAAACTTAAGTGAATTAGAAGATGGTGCAACAATTGCAGTTCCAAATGATCCAACAAATGAGAGTAGAGCTTTAGATATTTTAGAGAAAAAAGGTTTATTAACATTTAATGATGTTCAATTTAAAACAGCTTTAGATATAAAAGATAACCCAAGAAACTTAAAAATCAAAGAGTTAGATGCTCCACAATTACCAAGAGTTTTAGATGAAGTTGATGGTGCTATTATTAATACAAACTATGCTTTAGCAGCTAATTTAAACCCTGTTAAAGATGCTTTAGTAATTGAGCCAAAAGACTCTCCATACGCTAATATTTTAGTTGTAAAAGCTGGTAATGAAAACAGTGAAGCAATTAAAGCATTAAATGAAGTTTTAAACTCAACAGAAATTAAAAACTTTATTGCTGAGAAATATGAAGGTTCTATCGTAGAAGCTTTCTAGTAAAAGTTTATAACTTCTATTTTAAAGCAGAAAAGTTTTCTTTTCTGCTTTTTTTATGTCAAATTTTATCTTTAAATACTTTTTCATACTGTTCAACTCTAAAATCAAATGTTGTGTAGTTTTTATTTTCATGTCTTCTTTTCTTGTATAAAGCATTTGAGCCTATGTATCTATTTGCTGCATTTGAGGGAGAGGTTAAGCTTATGGTTTTAATAACTCTATTATCATAAGTAAAGCTATGAACTTTTGGTATTTCTTTAGAGATTAGAGTGTATTTGATATTTTCTTTTTTTAATATTTGTCTTAAAAAATATTCAGGGCCATTTTTGCTATTGCCACCTGTAAATATCAAAGTTTCTATGTTTTTGTACTTTTTTATATATCCTAGAATATCACGAAGTTTAACATCACTCATTCCTAAATCACTTGCATCAATTTTTTCTCTTTTACATGAATCAACAATATCACAAATGCCAATTTTATGTTTAATCAAAAACTCTTTTCTTTGTAAAACTGCATCACTTGAATTGTTAAAAAGTAAGTTTAGATTATAGATTTTATTTAATACTTGCCAAAGTAGATTATCTTTTGAGCCATAGCAAAAATCTACATCATTTTCTTTAAATTCCTTATTACAAAATCGTGGAGGAGGTAGAGTCCCTATTATTACTTTTTTAGTATCTTCATTTAAAAATGGTTCGTATGGATGAAAATGAAAAAACAAGATATTCCTTTTGTTTTTGAATTTAGTAGTTTTAACATTTTTATTATTAAAATAGAGTAACTGTTTTCATCTAGTTTTTTGACCTTTTTAGATATAATCACCTAAATTTATAAAAGGCAAAAGTTGAAAGTTGGTGTATTTGATTCTGGTCTTGGTGGTCTTACTGTTGTAAGTGCTATTAAAGATGTTTTTTATGGCGCTGAAATATTTTATATTGCAGATACTGCCCATGCTCCTTATGGAGTAAAAACCCATGAACAAATTCTTCAAAGATGTATTGAGCTTACGAACTATTTTATTAAAGAACATAAAATAGAGGTTTTGATTGTAGCTTGTAATACAGCAACTTCTGCTGCTATAAAACATTTAAGAGAAAATTTTCCTTTTTTAATCGTAATTGGTACAGAACCAGGTATAAAACCTGCAATTGAAAATACTAAGAGTTTGAGTGTTGGAGTTTTAGCAACTCCAGCAACACTTAAAGGGGATAAATATCAACTTTTAGTTGATAAACTTTCTCGTTCAAAAGAAGTAAAGCTTTTTGAGCAAGAGTGTCCTGGTTTAGTAGAGCAGATTGAAAAAGGAAAAATTTTACATAAAGACACAGATGAGATGTTAAAAAAATGGCTTCAACCTATGAAAGAAAATGGTGTTGATACTATTGTTTTAGGATGTACTCATTACCCTTTAGTATCACAGGCAATTAAAACTATTATGGGTGAGAGTATAAACTTAGTTCAAACAGGTGAAGCAATAGCCAATAGATTGATAAGTCTTAGTAGCCAAAAAGGGCATAAAAATCTAGGTGATTTAAAAATATCCATTTGTTATACAGGTGAATTAAATAAAAATATGGTAGATATGATTTTTAAAGAATATAAAAAACAAGATGAAATAATGGTAAGGAAATGTGAAGTATGAGTGAATCAGTAGAAAAAAGAGTTTTAGCTTTAAAGTATAGACCACATAGATTTGAAGATTTAGTTGGACAAAGTACTGTTTCTCAAACTTTATCTTTAGCATTGGATTCAAATAGATTATCTCATGCTTACTTATTTAGTGGATTAAGAGGAAGTGGAAAAACTTCGACTGCTAGAATTATGGCAAAAGCTCTGCTTTGTTCAAATGGTCCTACTTCAAAACCATGTGAAGTTTGTGATAACTGTAAAAGTGCAAATGCTTCAAGACACTTAGATATTATAGAAATGGATGCTGCTTCAAATAGAGGTATTGATGATATTAAAGATTTAATTGAGCATACAAAATATAAGCCAAGTAGTGCAAGATTTAAAGTATTTATTATCGATGAAGTTCATATGCTTACAACTCAAGCTTTTAATGCTTTACTTAAAACTTTAGAAGAACCTCCTGGTTTTGTAAAGTTTATCTTAGCAACAACAGATCCTTTAAAACTTCCTGCTACTATTCTTTCAAGAACTCAGCATTTTAGATTTAATAAAATCTCTAATTCTGATGTTATTCATCATTTATCTCATATTTTAAATGAAGAAGGAATTGATTTTGAAAGTGAAGCTTTAGAGATTTTAGCAAGAAGTGGACAAGGAAGTTTAAGAGATACTTTAACTATGCTTGACCAAGCTATTATTTTCTCAAAAGGAAGAGTAACAACTACAGCAGTTGTTGATATGCTAGGACTAATTGACCCAGAAGTAATGGATACAATCTTCCAAGTGGTTTTAAATAAAGGTGATATTACAGCTATTGTAAAAGAGCTTGAAAACTATGAAGTATCGCAAGTTTGTGATGAAATGACAATCTATTTAAAACATAGAATGTTAGAAAAAGATTCAAGATTTGATTTACTTTTATATGATAGATTTTTTAGAATCTTAAGTGATGCAAAACACTTATTAGCTATGAACTCTGATGGTGGTTTTGTACTTATTTTAACTTTAATGAAAATGATTGAAGCGGTTGATATTAGAACAATTGATGAGATTATTAATCAAGTTCAAAAAGTTAAGGAAAAAGAAGAGCCTATTAATCCCAAAGTTGAAGATGTTTTACCTAAGGTTCAAGAAGTTACACCTAATTTAGTAGAAGAAGTAAAACCACAGATTATTCCTGAGATACCAGAACAAAACAATACTCCTGAAATTCAGCCAATTCAAACAGTAGAAGAAGTTGTACAAAAAGTTGAGCAAACAATTCAATCTCAAATAGAACAAAATCAAAGTGTAAATGAAAATCCTTTTGATAATGAACCTGAAACTAAAATTGAAGAAGCAACACCACAAGATTTAGCTTATGCTAATAGTCTTGGAGATATTGTTGATTTAGGTATTACAGATGCAATTGAGACTGTATCTTATCCAACGCCTTTTGATGATTTGCCAACAACTCCACCTACAATAAATACGCAAGTACCAACTCAAGATGAAGTAATAAGTAAAATTGAAGAACCACAAGTAGCTCTAAATAAGGAAGTTCAAATGTCAGAAAATAATCCTTTTGAACAAACTTCTCAAGAAAATACTCAACAAGTGCAAAATGAGACAGTGGTTAAAGAAACAAATAATAGTTCAAATGAAATATATATGGAATCTGTAGAACAGCAAGTTGCTGTAAATCCAAATATGGAAGTAGAGGCAGTACCATTTGAAGAGGAGGTTGAAGAAGAACCTCTAACAAATGAGTTGTATGAAAAGCTAACTAAGAAAGTTTATGATAGGGATTACTCTTTAGGAGAGTGTTTTGAAAAGAATTTTATTTTTAATGGTTATGAAGAGAATAAATTATATATAATTTCGAGAGCTCAAGGTGAAGATAGAAAATTCTTATATAAACACTTTGGATTAATAAGAACATTTGCTCAAGATGTTTATGGAAATGAAGTTGAGTTAGATTTTACAAAGGAGCAAGCCCGCAAGGATTTAGCAGAAATTAAACCTAGTGCACCTGTTGAGCCAAATAAACCTTTAGCTTTAGAAAACAACTCAAATGACACAGGCTCTATGCTAGAAGATGTAGAAGTAGGTTCTGGTTGTGTTGCTGATATGCAAAAAGTAGCTGACCCAAAACCTTCACAAAGGGAACTACAGTTAAATGATATTTTAAATTCTCCTATGCTAAACAGAGCAAAAGAGCTTTTAGATGTAAAAAAAATAACAGTTAAGTCAAGAAGTTAAAGGAGAGAGATGAAAAAACTATTAAAGGCTTTAAGTTTTGTTAGTTTAAGTACTACATTACTTTTTGCAAATATAAATGATGAAAAAATCATAGAGTTTGAGAATAATAGAATTTCTCAAAACCCTAATGTTGAAGTACTAAATGTTGATATTAGTTTTAAAAAGCAAATGCCATTAAAAGATTGGTATGGATATATATTAAATGTACAAGCAGAAGTTCAAGCTTCTAAAGATTCAACAAAAGTTGTAAATGTTAAAGATATTTTATTTACAAATGGAGAGTATGTATCTTTAGATTTAATTGATTTAAAAACAGGAAAATCTTTAAAAAGTGAAGTTTCTCCAAAATTAACTAGTAACTATTATAATAAAGAGAAGTTAATTGCTGGAAATCATAATGCAAAAGATAAGATTGTGATTTTCTCAGATCCTTTATGTCCTTTTTGTATGGACTATGTTCCAGATGTAATTGAGTATGTAAATAAAAATAGTAAAAATATTTCTTTATACTATTATCATTTCCCTTTACTTAGAATTCACCCTGCAGCAGGACCTTTATCTAAAATTATGGAAATAGCTAAACATAAAAATATAAAAGATTTAGAGTTAAAAGTTTATTCAATTGATTGGGATAAATATTTTAATTCAAAATCAATTGATGAGAAAAAAATTCTTGAATCTTTTAATAAAGAATTTAAAACAAATATTACTCTTGAAGAGTTAAAAAAAGTTGATATTCAAAGTGATATTAAAATGGGTGATGATGTTATGGTTCAAGGAACACCAACTATTTTTATCAATGGGCAAAAAGATAATACAAAATTAAAATATCAAACATTAGGGAAGTAAATATGGAAAAATTAGTAATCGCAACAAGACAGAGTAAGTTAGCATTATGGCAAAGTGAATATATAAAAGCTGAACTAAATAAGCACTATCCAGATATGCAAATTGAGTTAAAAACATTTTCTACAAAAGCAGATAAGATTTTAGATGTGCCATTAGCTAAAATTGGTGGGAAAGGTCTTTTTACAAAAGAGTTAGAAATTGCACTTTTAAATAAAGAGGCAGATATTGCTGTTCATAGTTTAAAAGATGTTCCAGTTGAGTTTGAAGAAGGTTTTGTATTAGCAGCACTTACAAAAAGATTTGATCCAAGAGATGCATTTTTAAGCCAAAATTATGAAAGTATCGAAGCTTTACCACAAGGTGCAGTAGTTGGAACAACAAGTCTTAGAAGAAGAATGGAAATCAAAATGCTAAGACCTGATATTGAATTAAAAGATTTAAGAGGAAATATCAATACTAGAATTGCTAAGTTAAAAGCTGGTGAGTACGATGCTATTATTTTAGCTGCTACTGGCGTACAAAAACTTCAAATTGAAGATGAAGTAAACTACTTTACTCCTATTTCTACTGATATTATGATTCCTTCAATGGGACAAGCAACTTTAGGAATTGAAACACTTGATAATAAAGAGCTAATTGAACTTCTATCTGTATTAAATGATGAGAATGCATATATAGAATCAACTATTGAAAGAAGTTTTGTAAGAACTTTAGAGGGTGGTTGTCAAGTTCCTATTGGAGCAAAAGCTACTATTTTAGAAGATGGAAAAAATGTAAAATTCCAAGCAATAGTTGGAATGCCAGATGCAAGTGAAAGAATTGAAGAAGAAGTAATAGAGCCTATTGAAAACTTTGAAACTATTGGTGTAAATATAGCAAATAGTTTTATTGAAAAAGGTGCAAAAGAGCTTCTTAAAAAAGCTGAAGAAATAGCATTTAAATAGAACTTAACTTAACAAGAAAAGGAAAACATGGAAACTTTACCAAACTGCCCAAAATGTGGGGGAGAATATACTTACGAAGATATGGATTTATATATTTGTCCAGAATGTGCTCATGAGTGGTCAAAAGACTCATCTTTAAATGCAGATGAAGATCAATTAGTAGTAAAAGATGCTAATGGTGCTATTTTACAAGATGGTGATGATGTTACAGTTATAAAAGACTTAAAAGTTAAAGGTAGCTCATCAGGAATTAAAGTTGGTACTAAAGTAAAAGGTATTAGATTAGTTGATGGTAATGATGGACACAATATTGATTGTAAAATCCCAGGTGTTGGTGCTATTAAATTAAAACAAGAGTTTGTTAAAAAAGCTTAATCTGCGTAAAAGACAAAAGAGTTTCTCTTTTGTCAACACTTCAAAAAACTTTCAAAAAAGCAATATTTTCCAAGAAAATTAAATAATTATTTTGTATCATAGTCCTATGACATATTAAGGAGTGATATATGAGAATTAATGTAGAGGACACACTATTTTGTTTAGTAGATGTACAAGAGAAACTATTTCCACATGTAACTAATCATGAAGATATTGAGAAGAAATTAATAACATTAATAAAAGGTTTAAAGGTTTTAGAAGTTCCTTTTATTGTAAATGAACAATATAAAAAAGGAATAGGTGAGACAATACCATCTTTAAAAGAGTTAGTTCTTGATTACCCACATTTTGAAAAAACAACTTTTTCATGTTGTAAAAATGAACCAACTATGGAAGCTATAAAAAATAGTGGTAAAAAAAATGTAATTGTAGCAGGTATTGAAACACATGTATGTGTACTTCAAACTTGTATTGATTTGCTTGAAGCAGGTCTTCAACCTATACTAGTTACTGACTGTGTAACTTCTAGAAAGCAAAATGATACTGATGTAGGAATTCAAAGATTAATTCAAGCAGGAGTTATTCCTACAACTTACGAATCAATTTTATTTGAATTAACTCTAAATGCAAAAAATCCTGTATTTAAAGAGATATCAAAATTGGTTAAATAACTCAATAATAAACATTAAAACAATTAGTTTGTTATGGTATAATAATTGTATTTAAGCTTATAATACAAGGGTAAACAATGAAAAAATCCATTATCAAACTAATTCTTTTAATGGCAACAATAACTTTTTTAAATGCAGAAAGTTCAAAGTACTTTGATATTGATGAGTATATTGAATTTACAAATCAAGAGCAAATCACAAAAGATTTTATTGATGTAATTCAAAAAGATGCAGTAAAAATCAAACAAGAGAATAAAAAAGTAAAAATTGTTTTAGTCTATCCAGGAAAGCAATTAACTGACTATTGGATGAAAAGTAAAATCTCTTTTGAAAAAAGACTTGATGAACTAGGATTAAACTATGAGCTAGTTCTACATTTTACAAAACCTCATATTGAAACAAGAGTTCAATCAAAACTACTTTTACAAGCTATTAAAGATAATACTGATTATTTAGTTTTTGTTTTAGATGCTAGTAAACATGCAAAATTTATTGAAAGAATTATAAGTAGAGAAAAGCCAAAATTAATTTTACAAAATATTACTACTCCACTTAGAAAATGGCAAAAAAAACAACCTTTTTTATATGTAGGATTTGATCATATGATTGGAAGTCAAATGCTTGCAGACTACTATATTAAAAAAACTAAAGGTGAGGGTAAGTATGCTGTTTTATATACAGCAAATGGATATGTAAGTTATATGAGAGGTACAAAGTTTATTGATTATGTATCAAAAAACTCAAATCTAAAACTGACACAAGAGTATTTTACTAATACAAGTAAAGATAAAGCAAGATTAGCAACTCTTGATTTATTGAATAAAGAGAAAGATATTAAGTTCATATATGCATGTTCAACTGATATTGCCTTAGGTGTAATAGAGGCTTTAAAAGAAAAGAACCTAATAGGAAAAGTTTTAGTAAATGGATGGGGTGGAGGAAGTAGTGAACTTCAAGCAATCCAAGATGGCTTAATGGATATAACAGTAATGAGAATGAATGATGATAATGGTGTTGCAATGGCAGAAGCTATCAAGCTAGATTTAGAAGGAGATTCTCAAAAAGTTCCTACAATCTTCTCAGGTGATTTTGCACTAGTTGAAAAAGGTATAGATGAGCAAAAATTAAATGAATTAAAACAAAGAGCATTTAGGTACACAGCACAGTAATGAAAACAAAAAAACTTTCACTTTCAATAATAAATAGTTTATTATTACTAATATTTTTTATTGTTTTAACTACAGCGGTTTTATTTTCCACATATTTAAATACGCAAAAAGTAGTTGATAAAAATATTAAAGACTATTTTAATCAAACATATAATATTTCAAAATTGATAATAGAGAGTGAACAAAAAAATCTTCAAGATACAGTTTCTAAAGTTACTGATGAGTTTTATGATATTGCTGATTTACAAAATAGTGATGAGATAACTTATAAGTTAGAAACATTATCTTATGTTGATAGTGTAGATTTACTTTTTTTCAAAATTGATAAAGAGTTTTATGATTATAGTACTTCATTATTTGATTCAAAACAGATAATTGATGAGATTAAAAAAATGGATTCTTCTATTGATAATAAAATCATTACAGTTAATCTAAATGATGAAAATATTGTTTTAATGATAAGTAAAGATAGTATTATTGATGATAAAACAGGAAGAGTTAAAGCAAAAATATATGCTGCAAAAATTTTTAATGACAATTTTAGTTTACTTAATCATATAAAAACAAAAGCAAAACTTGATGATATTCATATCTATTTTGATAAAACATTAGTTGCATCAACTAATAGTAAAAATAATAAAGGTTTAGATGTATTTAAAAAGAGTAATACTTTTGTTGATGATGTAACTATTTATTCAAAACTTGATTATCAGATTTTTAATCAAAAGAGTCTTCAAGTTATATATGTAAAGAAAAATAGTTCCTTTGAAGTGTTAAAAGATTCAGTATTACAGCAAGCATTTTTACTTATGCTTTTTGTAATATTCTGTTTTATATTTTTATACTATTTATCATCACGATTTATTATTAAACCTTTTGAGAAGTTAGTTAATTATGCTTATAAAGTAAAAGATGGCAAAGATATAAAGTATGAAAACTCAAATGTGCTAGAGTTTGATGATTTTGCCTATAAATTAGAAGATATAATATCTGAATTAAGAGATGTAAAAGAACAATACTCAAGAGCAATTGATGGAGTACAAGATGGTTTATGGGATGTTGATTTAAAAAATAAAAAACTCTTTTATTCTCCTAGATTTATGAGTATGTTGGGGTATAGTTCAGATGATATTATCACATATAAAAGTTTTTGGCAAAGAAGTATTCATAAACAAGATTATAAAAAAACTTTGTTTGAATTAAAAAAGCATTTAGCAAAAAAATCTGAATTATTTGAGACACAATATAGATTTAAATGTAAAGATGGTTCTTTTAAATGGATAAAGATTAGAGGTAAACTTTTTTATGACTCAAAAAATAAACCAAATAGGTTTATTGGTTTTCATACAGATATAAATGATTTAGTATTACTAGAACAGCAAAATCAAGAAAAAGAAAGAATGCTTTACCAACAATCAAAATTAGCTTCAATGGGAGAAATGATTGGTAATATTGCACATCAATGGAGACAACCTTTAACAGTAATGAGTGTAATCTCCTCATCTATTAATATGCAACTTCAATTAGATAAATTGAATAAAGAGTTAGCCCAAAAGAATCTTGATAAACTTTTGAAAAATATAGAATATTTATCTTCAATTATTGATAAATTTAGGAATTTCTTTAATCCTAATAATGAAGTAGAAGAGTTTTACATTGATGAGGTAATAAAAGAGAATCTTGTGATTTTTGAGTCATCATATAAATCAAGTAATATAAATCTTATTTTGAATTTAGAGCATATTAAGTTAGTTGGATATAAGTTTGAACTTATGCAAGTAGTAATAAATATAATAAATAATGCAAAAGATGCATTAGTATCTAAAGCTTCTTTGAAAGATTTAAGTAAATTTGTTTTTATTAATTCATGTATAAAAGATGGCAAGTTAGAACTTATAATATATGATAATGCAGGTGGAATAGAGAGTAAAATTTCTGAGAAAATTTATGAACCATACTTTACTACAAAACATCAAAGTCAAGGTACAGGTTTGGGACTTTATATGTCAAATGAGATTATAAAAAAACATTTTAAAGGAAGTTTATCTAATAGAACTATTGAGTATGAATATGAAGGAAATAGTTATAAAGGTGAAGAGTTTAAAATAATAGTTCCACTTGAATGTTAGACTAATATTATAGATATAAAAAAAGGGGGTAAGAAAGTTTTCTTACCCCCTTTTTTATTTTAGAATATAAATAGATTATATATCCATTGTTCCAGCTGGAACATGAACATTACCATCCATGATAATTCTTGCACTTCTACTCATAGAAGCTTTTTCAACTACATATTTATCACCATCTTTAGAAATAGTTGCACCAACTTTGATAGCACCACTTGGGTGTCCAAATGTTACAGTATCTCTCTCTCCACCACCAGCAGCTAAGTTAACTAAAGTTCCTGGAATAGAACCTGCAACACCAATAGCAACTGAAGCTGTTCCCATCATAGCATGGTGTAATTGTTGCATAGATAATGCTCTTACATGTAAGTCCATCTCGTTCGCTTTTACTTCTTTTCCTGAAGAAGTAATAAAGTCTTGTGCAGGAGAAACAAATGCAATTTTAGGAGTGTGCTGTTGAGTTAATGCATCTTCTGCACTTTTCATAACACCCATTTTTAAAGCACCTGCAATTCTGATTTTTTCAAATTTCTCTAAAGCTTCAGTATCAGAATTGATGTCACCTTGTAGCTCAGTTCCTTTGTATCCAATCTCTTCAGCATTTACAAATACAGTTGGAATACCAGCTGTAATCATAGTAGCTTTAAGAGTTCCTACTCCTTCAACTTCTAAATCATCTACAAGGTTTCCAGTTGGGAATAACTCTTCACTTGGGTCAACTGGCTCAACGAATTCTAAAACAATTTCTTCAGCAGGGAAAGCAACACCGTCAATTTCGTAATCACCCATTTCTTTAACCATTCCATTTTCCATTGTTACATAACAAAGAATAGTTTTTTTGATGTTTGCTTGCCAAATTCTTACACAACAAACTCCATTTTGGGGAACATTATCAACTAAACCTTCATGAATAGCAAAAGGTCCAACAGCTGAGCTTAGGTTTCCACAGTTTCCACTCATATCAACAAAATCTTTGTCAATTGCAACTTGACAGAAGTAGTAATCTACATCATGATTTGGAACATCAGATTTTCCTACTAAAATAGCTTTAGAAGTAGATGAAGAAGCTCCACCCATTCCATCCATTTGTTTTTTATAAACATCAGGAGAACCAACGATTCTTTGAAGTAATTTATCTCTTTTTCTTGAATCTTCTTGAGCCTCTTTTGGTAAATCGGCAATATTAAAGAAAGTACCTTTTGAAGTACCACCTCTCATATATGTAGCTTTAACTTTAAACTGTGGTTGGTAAGCCATAAGTTTGTCTCCTTGTTTTAAATAAATATTTATTAAAAAAATCTTTTGATTTCTTTAACAAATATTTTAAGGGCAAAAGCCCTTAAAATTTTAAGATGTTAATCTAGATTAGTTTCCAGAAGCAACAACATCTTTAGCGAATTTTTGTAAAATACCACCATTTTTGTAAACTTCAACTTCAGCAGAAGTATCTAATCTACATAATACAGGGAATTTAACAACTTCACCATTTGCTCTTGTCATAACTACTGTTAATTCACATCTTGGAGTGATTTCACCTTCGATATCAAAAGTTTCAGAACCATCAATTTCGTAAGTAAATCTAGTATCACCTTCGTTGAATTGAAGTGGTAATACACCCATACCAACTAAGTTAGTTCTGTGAATTCTTTCAATTGACTCAGCAATAAGAACTTCAACACCTGCAAGTCTAACACCTTTAGCTGCCCAGTCTCTTGATGAACCTTGACCATAGTTAGTACCAGCAATGATAATAAGTGGTTGTTTTCTATTGTTATACTCTTCAATAGCTTCCCACATTCTAGACTCAGTACCTTCTGGCATAATCTTAGTTAATGAACCTTGTTTAACATTTCCATTTTCATCTTTAACCATTTCGTTAAATAGTTTTGGATTTGCTAAAGTAGCTCTTGATGCTGTATTGTGATCCCCTCTATGTGTTGCATAAGAGTTAAGGTCAGGAATTGGAAGACCTTTAGAGATACAGTACTCACCAGAAGCAGAATCAGGTAAGATAGCATTTGATGGTGATAAGTGGTCAGTAGTGATATTATCAGGGAATACACCTAATGGTCTCATACCTTTTAATGCTGGCATTTGCATATATTCATCTTCCCAGTATGGTGGCTTTTGAATATAAGTTGAATTTGGATTCCATTTATAGAATGGCTCAGCTTTGATACCTGCAATTCCATCTCTTGCGAACATTGGCTCATAAATAGCGTTATACATTTCTGGTCTAACGTACTCTTTCTCAATTGCATCAATTTCAGCATCTGATGGCCATAAGTCAGCTAATTTAATGTCATTACCGTTTGCATCTTTACCTAAAGAGTCATTTTCAATATCAAATCTTACAGTACCAGCTAATGCATATGCAACAACTAATGCAGGAGATGCTAAGAATGCTTCTTTTACGTATGGGTGGATTCTTCCATCAAAGTTTCTGTTTCCAGATAATACAGCTGTTGAATAGATATCTCTATCAACTACTTCTTGTTGGATTTTTGGATCTAATGCACCAGACATACCGTTACAAGTAGTACATGCAAAACCAACTACACCGAATCCTAATTTTTCTAATTCAGGTAATAATCCTGCTTCTTTTAAGTAAACTTCAATTACTTTTGAACCTGGTGCTAATGAAGACTTAACCCATGGTTTTCTTGATAATCCAAGCTCATTTGCTTTTTTAGCTACAAGTCCTGCAGCAATAACGTTTCTTGGGTTTGAAGTATTTGTACAAGAAGTAATAGCAGCAATTAAAATACCACCATCTGGTATTAAATCACCTTCTTGAGTCCACTCTTTTACAATTCCTTCATCTTTTAAAGTTGAAGTAGGAACTAATTTATGAGGTTTAGAAGGACCTGCTAATGATCTCGTAACTTTAGATAAGTCAAATTGAATTGTTCTAGCGTATGTAGCATTTTCGAAAGAATCAGCCCATAATCCATTTGCTTTAGCATAAGCTTCAACTAATTGACATTGCTTTTCTTCTCTACCTGTTACTCTTAAGTAAGAAATAGTTTGATCATCAATAGCGAACATACCAGCAGATGCACCATATTCAGGAGTCATGTTTGCAATAGTTGCTCTATCACCTAAGTTAAGGTACTTAATACCAGAACCATAGAACTCTAAGTAAGCAGAAATAACATTGTTTTCTCTTAAGAATGAAGTCATTGATAATGCAATATCAGTTGCAGTAATTCCAGGTGCTCTTTCACCTACAATTTCAACACCAATGATTTCAGGAACTCTCATGTAAGAAGGGTTACCTAACATTACGTTTTCAGCTTCTAATCCACCAACACCAACAGCGATTACACCAAGTGCATCAACGTGAGGAGTATGTGAGTCAGTTCCTACTAATGTATCAGGAGATGCTATACCATCATTTAAGTGAACAACTGGAGACATTTTTTCTAAGTTGATTTGGTGCATAATACCATTTCCTGGAGGAATTACATCAACGTTGTTAAATGCTTCTTTAGTCCAGTTAATGAAGTGGAATCTATCAGCATTTCTTCTATCTTCAATATCTCTATTTTTTTGGAATGCATCTGGATCAAATCCACCACACTCTACTGCTAATGAGTGGTCAACGATTAATTGAGTAGGTACAACAGGGTTAACTTTATCTGGGTTTCCACCTTTAGATGCAACAGCTTCTCTTAATCCTGCTAAGTCAACAAATGCAGTTAAACCTAAAATATCGTGACAAATAACTCTTGATGGGAACCAAGGGAAATCTTTGTCAGTTCTTTTTTCAATTAATTGTACTAGTGAATCTTCTAAATCTTCACTTGGACACTTTCTTAATAAGTTTTCAGCTAAAACTCTTGAAGTATAGTTAAGTTTTTCAAATGAACCAGGAGTAATATCTTCTACTGCTGATTTAACATCATAATACTTAACACCATCTACACCATCAAGGTCTTTAAGATATTTTTCGTTTGTCATTATTTATATCCATTTTTTAATTTTTAGAACTTTAGTTCTATTTATGTTTCCAAACAGTGCTAAATCTTTTTTTGAAATTTATCCACTGTATGTGGCACTTGTGTTGCATTAGCCTCAAAAGAGGCTAACTAATTTTTTTATGTAAGTTTTTTATGTTTCTTGTTTTCCCAAAAGGGGAGAAGAAAGAATTATGCTCTGTCTTCTAAAGCAACGAAATCTCTTGGCTCAGGTCCAGTATACTCTGAACTTGGTCTGATAATTCTGTTGTTTGCTCTTTGTTCAAATGCGTGAGCAGCCCATCCAGCAGCTCTTGACATAATGAATAATGGAGTGTAGTATAATCTTTCGATTTCCATGTAGTGGTAAATTAATCCACCGAAGAAGTCGATATTATCTGGTAAACCTTTTTCAGCTTTTACTTTATCTCTAATTGCTTTAGCGATATCGAATAATTTAGGGTCAGAAGTTTCTAACTCTTTTAATTCTTTAGCTAATTCGAATCCGATAGGAGATCTTGGGTCTACTTCTCTATATACTCTGTGTCCGAATCCCATAATTTTTTCTTTTCTAGCGAATAATTCATCTACAGATTTTAATGCGTGATCAACATCATCAAACTCAAGAACGAATTTAATTGCTACTTCATTTGCTCCACCATGTAAGTGACCTTTTAAAGTACCAATACCAGTAGTCATACAAGAGTAGATATCTGATAAAGTAGATGCAGTAATTCTGTTTGCGAATGTAGATGCATTAAACTCGTGCTCAGCATATAAAGTTAACATAGCATTCATAGCTTTAACTTCTACATCTAGAGGCTTAACTTCTTTTAATCTTTCTACAATGTAACCAGCAATTGTATCTTCATCAGATGCTAATTCAATCTCTTTACCGTTTACATGCCAGTGGTGCCAGTAAACTAAGAATGATGGGAATGCACCTAATAATCTAGTGATTTTGTCCATTTGATCAGAGAAATCTTCTGCTTCTGGCTCAATACAACCTAAAGCTGAAGTTGCAGTCTTCATAACGTCCATTGGATGAGATGAAGCTGGAATTGCTTTTAAAACTTCTTTAACAGAAGCTGGTAATTGTCTACCTGCAATAATTTTTCTTCTGAACATTTTAAGTTCTTTTGCGTTTGGTAATTCACCAACTAATAATAAATATGCTACCTCTTCAAAATCAGCTTTTAAAGCTAAATCTGCGATATCATAACCTCTATAGTTAAGACCATTACCTAATCCACATGTACAAATTGATGATTGACCTGCTGTAACACCTGCTAAACCACTCATTTCTCTCTCCTTAAATTTTGTGTTCTAAATTATAATTTTATATTTGTGCTTTTTGTAAAGGCAAGCTAATTACTTAGCTTTACCTTTTGAAAATAATTCGTCCATTTTTTGCTCATAATCATGGTAACCTAACATATCGTAAAGTTCCATTCTTGTTTGCATAGTATCTAATACACCTTCTTGAGTTCCTTTATCTTTTAACTCTTGGTATACATTTAATGCAGCTTTGTTCATTGCTCTGAATGCTGATAATGGGTAAAGAACCATTGAAATACCAACTTCTGCTAATTCTTCAGTTGTGAACATTGGAGTTGCACCAAATTCAGTAATGTTTGCTAATACTGGAACATCCATTTGATCAGTAAACTCTTTGTACTCTTTTAATGTGTGAACTGCTTCAGCAAAGATTGCATCTGCACCAGCTTCAACATAAGCTTTAGCTCTAGCGATTGCAGCTTCTTGACCTTCAGATGCGTGTGCATCAGTTCTAGCAATAATGTAGAAATCTGGGTCTAATTGCATTTTAGCATCAACCGCAGCTCTAATTCTGTCACACATTTCTTCTGTAGATACTAACTCTTTGTTAGGTCTGTGTCCACATCTTTTTGCAGCTACTTGATCTTCAATATGTAATCCAGCTGCTCCAGATCTGATAAATTCTTTAACAGTTCTAGCAACGTTGAATGCGTGTCCCCAACCTGTATCAGCATCTACGATTACTGGCGTATCACAAATAGAAGTAATTCTTCTAATATCAATACATACGTCTTCAATCATAGTCATACCTAAGTCAGGTAAACCGTAAGATGCATTTGCAATTCCTCCACCTGAAAGGTAAATCGCCTTGTGTCCTACTCTTGTAGCTTGTAATGCTTGGTATGCATTAATTGTTCCTACAATTTGTAAAGGAGATTCTTCCTTAAGTGCTTCTCTAAATTTTTTTCCTGCGCTCATACACATCCTTTAATTTGAATTGAGTATTATTATACATGATTTAGACATAGCAGTAGTGTATGATTTTTGTATAAGAAAACACAACTTTTTTTACAAAAGATATAAAATGTACAATATTTGTTCTTATGCTTTAAAATGGTACAATATAGGATAAAGTTAATTCTAAGGAATGTAAATGAATTATAAGAGCTCAATAGATAAGTTTATAGAGATATTCAAAAGATCGAACCTAAGTATATCAAAGTTTGCTTCTTTAATCAACAAGGATAGAAGAACTGTTACATCATGGATTGATAATGTTACAGAGGTAGAACCAAGTAATGATGTAAAAGAGAAAATTTGTCAGATTTTTAGGTATCCAGATTATATTTGGGAAGATGGTTGTACAGATGAAGAGTTTTTAAAATCTATTACTCAGATACCTCAAAAGGAAGTAAGAATTATAGATGAAGACTATCATGGTAGACTAAAATATATTATGGATGTGGAAAAAAATAGAAGATTTGTTATTCAAGCACAGTTTCCTGGACCTATGTATAGAGATACTGCCGTACAAAAAGTGTACAGAACAAAAACATCAAAAGATATAGAAGAGTTAAAACAAAAAAGAATTGAACAGATGTTAAGATATGATTATGATACAACTGAATGGTACTCTATTAAATCTGTATTATCTTTTTGTTTTGCAAGTATTGGAAACTTCTATACCAAAGAAGAAAAAATTAAAATTTTAGAGCTTATATATGAGCTATTTAACAATAACTATAATAAAAAGCTTTTTTTGTTTGATAGTTTCTCTAGAAAAATCTATGGAATGGAAACAACATATATATCTATAAATGTAAAGCAAAAAATACTTTTCTTTAAATCACCAATTGAGTCTGTATTTATTGAAATCAGAAATAAGAACTTAGTTGAGCGAATGCATAAATATTATAGCTCTCCTATTGAAGCACCTTCTCATGTAAACTTTTTAGAGTCAGTAAAGATTATTAAGATCTTGCAAGAGGCACTAAAATATAACAATGATATTAAGCAAGCTTACGAAACTATAAATAGAACAACTGATTATGGAGAACTTTTCTACCATAACCTAAGTTTAGATTTACAAAAAGAGGTTAGTGAACCAAAATCTGGACAAAGAAGGAATTAGTATGTTTGAATATAGTTTATATATAAATGAGTTCTTAATCCTTGCTGGGGCACTATTTATTGCACTTTTATCACCAGGTCCTGATTTTGCAATGATTTTAAAACAAAGCGTAACATATGGAAAAAGAGCTTCAATATTTTCTAGTATTGGTATTGGACTTGGAGTATCTGTTCATGTGGTTTATACTTTATTAGGCATTGGGCTTATTATTTCAAAATCTATTGTTTTATTTAATATTGTTAAATATTTAGGTGCTGCTTATTTGATTTATTTAGGAGTAATGAGTCTAAAATCAAAAGGTATGAAACTTCAAAACAATAATATTGAGCATAAAGAGAATATTAGTGATTTTAAGTCTTTTAGTATAGGGTTTTTATGTAATGCTTTAAATCCAAAAGCAACGCTATTTTTCTTATCAATGTTTACAGTAGTTATAAGTATAGATACACCAATGTATATACAAGCTATTTATGGTTTGTTTTGTATGTTTGCTACTATTATTTGGTTTGTTTGCTTATCTTTATTTTTAAGTCATTCAAAAGTTAGAGGTTTTTTTAACTCTTTTGGTGTATGGTTTGACAGAATTGTTGGTGTAGTTTTAATAAGCCTTGGAATTAAAGTAGCTTTAAGTAAGTAAAGGAAAATAAGTATGAATAGTAGAGACAAGTTATTAAAAGTCGCATTTGAAGAGATATATCAAAACGGTTATCATGCAACATCAGTTGATAAGATACTCAAAAAAGCTTCAATGAATAAAGGAAGTATGTATCACTTTTTCAAGTCAAAAAAAGAGTTGATTTTAGCAATTATAGAAGTTCATGTTGATGAATATATAGCAAAAAAATATGGAGTTATTTTAGAAAGCAATGAAAATATGATAGAAGCTATCATGGGTGTATTAACAGATAAACCTTCATATAATTTTTGTTTTGGTTGTAGACTAAACAACCTTGTACATGAATTATCAAATCAAGATGAGGATTTCAAAAAAGCTTTAGAACAATCATACTTTAAATTTGAAGCAATCTTCCAAGAAGCTCTTGATAGAGCTGTGAAAAATGGTGAGATAAAACAAAACACTGATACTAAAGCACTTGGAATGTTTATTTTGGCGACAATTCAAGGTGGTCTAACAACTGCTAAAAAATCATCTGATTCTAAATATTATGATATATGTATTGATCAATTACATAACTACCTTAATCTTTTAAAAACTAATTAATAAAATAAATATAAGTCTTTAAAAAAGACTTGTGTTTATAAATACTTAATATTGAAAACAATTATCAATATTAAGAAATATTTAATTTTATATTCATTAAAATTCCATTTATTATAAGCAAAGGAAATAAATGAGAATAAGATTAAAAGAATTATTAATATTATCTATATCAATTATTTTATTTATTGGTTGTGGAAACAGTAGCTCTCAGGCTACTGATGGCACTTCTAAAAATGGAGTATTTATAGATGATGTGGTTTCAGGAATAAAATATGTTAATGGCCAAAACACTGGTTATACAAATGAAAATGGTGAATTCCCATACACTGATGGTACAGTTGAATTCTATCTAGGAAATATAAAAATTGGTGAAATAACTTCATTAAATAGTGATGGAAAAGTATTTATCCAAGATTTAGTGGGATTAGATAGAACTAACGTTGATGATGAAAAAGTTTTAAAAATTGCAACACTATTACAATCTTTAGATTCTGATAATACAACAAATAAAATTGAAATTAATAGAGCTGATTTTGAAAAATTCAATGAACAATCAAATAAAAACGTTGATGAGATTGATGTTGATACTTTATTAAGTGAAAAGGGCTTTTCAAAAGTATCACAAGCAGATGTAAAAAGACACTTAAGCAATGTATTAAAGCATCATAAGGTAGTGGAAGATGATACAATCTTAGAAATAAAAAATACATCAATAAAAGATGGAGATTATGAAGTTGAGTATGACTCATCTTTTGACATTGAGTTTACAAAAGATATAAAAAAAGATGACATAAAAAAAGATATTTTTATATTAACAGATTTTAAAGGAAATATTTTAGAATATGATTTAGAGTATGATTATGATACAGTTGAGATAATTCCAACACAAAACTTAACAGAATCAGAGCAGTATATTATCACTATAAAAGTATCAAAAATAGAAAATTATGATAGTAATAACAATGATGATATAACTATCTCTTTTAGTGCTAAATCTGTAAAACCGACATTGCAGACAAATATGGATCAATCAAATGATATTAGTATTTCAACTACAAACTGGACATTTTCAGGTATGGCTAGAGATGATAATGGTATTTCAAGTATAAATCTAACATTAAATGGTCTTTTGATTTAAGTAGTGACGGATTTAATATAGGAGGAAGAATATCTCCTCATTTATTAGGAATGGGACTTTTAGATTTAATTTCTGAAGAGACAATTTTAGAGTATGAAGATATAAATGATTCAAATGGTGATGGAGTTTCAGGAAGAGCTCATTGGGTTTTTGAAGAGGGTGAACAAAAAATTGGAAGATTTGGTTGGAAAGCAATAAATTCAAGTTTAAGAACTCAAAATGCAGGAGCATTGCATCAAGATATGGGACTTACAAGTTCAGTTAATCCTATAGAGAATTGTACAAGTAATCAAACAATTTGTTCTGAAGAACAAAATGGTGGAACTCCAGAAGTTACAGAAACTTCACTTCAAGCTATAGTTGATTTTATGAGTGCATTAGGAGTACCTAATAGAAGAATTTCTAATCAAGAAAAATTTGATAATGGTGAAATGATTTTTGAAACTATAGGTTGTGCTTCTTGCCATAGACCTTCAATGACAACAGGAATAAGTAGCAAATTTGCAAGTTTAAGTAATCAAAAAATCTATCCATATACAGATTTACTTTTACATGATATGGGTGAGAGCTTAGCTGATGGCGTAAAAGAAAAAAATGCAACAGGTTCAGAATGGAGAACACCACCTTTATGGGGAATAGGAATTGTTGAACAAAAAGAGGGTGCAAAATTTCTACATGATGGTAGAGCAAGTTCAATAAAAGAAGCAATTGAATTGCATGATGGAGAAGCAAAAAGTGCAAGAGATAAATTTATGCAACTTGAGTTAAATAAAGTAGAAGAATTGATGACGTTTTTAAAATCAATTTAGATTTGATTAAATACTAAAAAAGTCTATTTTTGTGTAGATTTTTATTTTTTGATAAGTAAAAAATAAAAGTTATTGAATAGATATGAATTAAAATAAACTATGATACTATGCCATCATGAATAAAAAATATGAAGTATTAAAAGATATATTCGGACATGAGAAATTTAGGTCATTTCAAGAAGATGTAGTTGATACAATATTAAATAAGCAAGATGTATTAACTATTCTTCCCACAGGTGGTGGAAAATCACTTTGTTATCAACTTCCAACTTTACTTATGTCTGGTGTTACAGTTGTAATCTCTCCACTTATTGCACTTATGCAAGACCAAGTTAAAGTACTAAATGATTTAAATATTAGTGCTGAGATGATTAGTTCCCTTCAAAGTAGTGATGAAAACAGTTTTACTTTACAAAAGCTTTTGCAAGGTGAGCTAAAGTTTTTATATGTAGCTCCTGAGAGATTTACTTCAAATGAGTTTGTAGGTGTTCTTCAAAGAGTAAATATAAACTATTTTGTAATAGATGAGGCTCACTGTGTTTCTGCTTGGGGACATGAGTTTCGAGCTGAGTATAGAAATCTTGATAGATTAAAACAGTTTTTCCCAAATACTTCTATATGTGCATTTACAGCAACTGCTACAAAAAAAGTAGAAGCTGATATAGCAAATAGTTTAAGACTAAATAATCCAAAACACTTTAGAGCAAAAACAAAAAGAGATAATCTTGATATAAAAGTAGAACCAAGAGTTTCAAATGGGAAAAGACAAATACTAAACTTTCTAAAAACTCATAGGGGAATGTGTGGAATAATCTATACTTTTACAAGAAAAGAGGCTGAAAGTATTGCTAAGTTTTTATGTGATGAAAACTACAAAGCAGCAGCTTATCATGCAGGTCTTAGTGTAGATGTGAAAAATAGAGTTTTTGAAGATTTTGTATATGAAAGAGTTGATATAGTTGTTGCTACTATTGCATTTGGTATGGGAATTGATAAATCAAATATTAGATTTGTATTACATACTTCTATGCCTAAAACTTTGGAAAACTACTATCAAGAAATAGGGCGTGCAGGAAGAGATGGTGAAATGTCTTATGTTTATTTACTTTATTCAAAAGCTGATGAGGTAAAAAGAAAAATACAAATAGAAGAAGCAATTGATGATGGCTATAAATCTACATCTTTAGAAAAGCTTGAGTTTATGTATAGGTATTGTGTCTCAAATAACTGTAGGCATAAAATCATAGCTTCATATTTTGAAGATGAAATACCTAATTGTGAAACCTTATGTGATAACTGTACAAAAGGAGAGGTTGAGCAAGTAGATGTAAGTGTAGATGCTCAAAAACTTCTTTCAGCTATTTTTAGATGTGAACAAAGATTTGGAATAAATCACATAGTTGATGTTTTAAGAGGTTCAAAAAATCAAAAGCTTTTAGAGTTTGGTCATGATAAGTTAAGTGTTTATAATATAGGAGCTCAAAAAAGTAAAAATGAGTGGATAGCAATTTGTGATAAGCTTATAGACATACAAGCCTTAGAATTAGGCGAGTTTAGAGCTTTGAAAATCACTGATTTAGGAATGAAAATACTAAAAGGAAAAGAGAAACTTTTCATAGATAGTGATAAACTTGGACTTTTAGTAAAACAAGAAGAGGAAGAGTTAGAATTAAGCTTTGATGATAAGGTTTTTGAGGAGTTTAAAACTCTGCGAAGAGAAATAGCAAATGAAAATGAAGTTCCTGCATATGTGATTTTTGGAGATAAAACCCTAAAAGAATTAAGTCAAAAACTTCCTATTACAAAAGAAGAGTTTCTTGAAATAAATGGAGTTGGAAAAGTAAGATTTGAAAAGTATGGAAATGCTTTTTTACAAGCTTGTCAAAAAATAAAAGAAGAGAATAAGGAAGAGCTTGAAAATAAAGCTCCTTCAAAGAAGTTAACAAAGACTTATTTGGAAACTTTAGAGTTAATTGAAAATGAAAAAACTCTAGAAGAAATAGCACAAATTCGAGATTTAGGGATTAGTTCGATATTAAGCCATATATCACTATTATACGAACATAAAAAGCTTTCAAAAAACAAAAAACAAGAGTTATTAGAGCCTATTAAAATTCCAACTGAAATAACACAATGGATAGAACAAGGCTTAGAGTATGAAAGTTTAAAAGAACTAAGACAATACTTATATTTGTATGAGTATTTTAAGAAGGAAAATAATTGAAACAATATTTAGACTTATTACAACATATTTTAGACAATGGAGTAACAAAAGAGGATAGAACAGGTACGGGAACTACTTCTGTATTTGGTTATCAAATGAGATTTGATTTAAGTGAAGGTTTTCCTTTAGTAACTACTAAAAAAACTCATTTAAAAGCTATTATTTCTGAGCTTTTATGGTTTATTGAGGGTAGTACGGATGAAAGAAGACTTGCTGAGATTCACTTTGGGGATAAAAGAGAAAATCTTATTGGTAAAAAAACTGTATGGACAGCAAATGCAGATGCTCAAGGAAAAGATTTAGGTTATGAAAACTCTGATACAGTAAAAGAGCTAGGACCTGTATATGGTTCTCAGTGGAGATCATGGATGGGTGCTGATGGAAAAGCACATGACCAACTTGCAACTGTAATAAATCAAATCAAGAACAATCCAGATAGTAGAAGAATCATCTTAAATGCTTGGAACGTGGCAGAGATTGATAATATGGCACTACCTCCATGTCATACTTTCTTCCAGTTTTATGTAGCAAATGGAAAACTATCTTGTCAGTTATACCAAAGAAGTGCAGATGTGTTTTTAGGAGTTCCTTTTAATATTGCTTCTTATGCACTACTTACTATGATGATAGCACAAGTATGTGAGCTTGAAGTAGGAGATTTTGTACATACATTTGGTGATGCGCATATTTACTCAAATCATATGGAGCAAGTAAATCTACAACTTTCAAGAACACCACATAAGAAACCAACTATGAAAATAAATCTAGATATTAAAGATATAAATGACTTTAAAATGGAAGATTTTGAATTAGTTGATTATGTATGTGATGAACCAATCAAAGCTGTGATGGCTGTGTAAATTAAAGGAATAATATGAAAATCTCAATGATTGTAGCTTATGGTAAAAACTGGGAAATTGGTCTTGATAATCAGATGTTATGGCATATAAGTGAAGACTTTAAAAACTTTAAAGCTATCACATCAGGTCATCATATCTTAATGGGAAGAAAAACTTTTGAAAGTATTGGAAGACCACTTCCAAATAGAACTTCACTTGTTTTATCAAGAGGAGATTTTTCCCATGAAGGTGTAGAGACTTTTAGTAATGCACAAGAAGCTTTTGATTTTGCAAGAGCAAATGGGGAAGAGGAACTATTTGTAATTGGTGGAGCAAATATTTACGAAACTTTATTTGACTATGTTGATAAGATGTATTTATCAGAGGTTGATTATGAAGGTAAAGCAGATGCTTATCTTAAAGAAATAGACTTTTCAACTTGGGATTTACAAGAACAAAGAGAGTATGAAGCTATAAAAGATGAAGAAGGAAATATAACTTCTCCTGCTTGGAACTTCAAGGTTTGGGTAAAAAAAGACTAGTCTAAAGCTTGGCATTGTGTCAAGCTTTTTTTATATAAACTTACTTGACTAAATAGTCAAAAGAAGATAAGATTAAAAAAATAGCAAAGGAAAAAAATGAAAATAGCAATATTAGATAGAGCAACACTTGGAAATGATGTGGATGTATCTATTTTTGAACAGTTTGGTGAACTAATAGTTTATGATATGACGAGTGAAGAACAAACACAGGATAGAGTAAAAGATGTTGATATTGTTCTTACTAATAAAGTAGTTATAAATAGCTCTCATATGGATAACTCAACTATGAAACTTATTTGTATAACTGCAACTGGTATGAATAATGTAGACTTACAATATGCAAATCAAAAAGATATAGCTGTTAAAAATGTAGCAGGATATTCAAGCTCATCTGTTGCACAAGTTGCTTTTTCTATGATTTTTCATTTTGTTACAAAACTTGATTATTATAAGTCATATGTAGATAATGGCAACTGGCAAAAATCACCAATCTTTACTCATATAGATAAACCTTTTTATGAACTTGATAATAAAAGAGTAGGTGTTATAGGTCTTGGGGATATTGGAAGAAACTTTGCTAGAAAAGCAAAGGCTTTTGATTGTGAAGTGGTTTATTATTCTACTTCTGGGAAAAACTCAAATAGTGAGTATAAAAGAGTTGAGTTAGATGAGCTTTTAAGTACAAGTGATATTATCTCTATTCATTGTCCTTTAAATGAAAACACGCAAGATTTATTAAACTATGAAAATATGTCAAAGATGAAAGATAAAGCTATATTATTAAACCTTGGAAGAGGTGGCATCATAAATGAAGAAGATTTAGCAAAAATCTTAGATGAAAAAGAGATTTATGCGGGAATAGATGTAGTTTCAAAAGAGCCAATACTTGAAGATAATCCACTTTTAAAAGTACAAAATAAACAAAGACTGTTACTTACTCCTCATATTGGTTGGGCAAGTATTGAAGCTAGAACAAGACTTCTTGAAATGGTAGCTGATAATATAAGAGAGTTTTTAAAATAAAGAAGATAAATCTTCTTTATTTAAACTTTTCTATATCTATGATTTTATTGGATAGTGATTTAGCTATTTGAATATCATGTGTTACAAGTAAAACACATAAAGAGTCTTTTTGTACAACTTTCTTTAATAAAAAAAGAACTTCTTTTTGAGAAATAGGGTCTAGTCTTGAGCTAATCTCATCAGCAAATATAAAAATAGGATTTAGTAATAAAACTCTAATAATAGATAATCTTTGAAGTTCTCCTCCTGAAATTTCATCTGGCTTTCTTTGTAATAAATCTTCTGATAAATTAAAATCTTTTAAATATCCATTTAGTTTATTTTCATTTATATTATAAAGTTTTAATAGGTCATCAAAGCCATCTTTTAAAATCTGTTCAGGTAGAAAAGCACTTGGAGGGTCTTGATAAATTTTTTGAAACTGTGCTTTTGTATATTGGCTGTTCTTTATAACTTCTCCTGATGATGGCTCTAGGTTTTCAAGTATTATATTTCCAAGGGAACTTTTACCACTTCCACTTTTCCCTATAATTGAGACAATTTCACCTTTTTTAACATCAAAAGAGATATTTTTAAAAAGATGATTGTTTTTGAAACTTTTAGATAAATTATCAATCTTTACTATAACTTCATCTTTTGGAATAGATTTGTTTATTTGCCAAAATTTTGCTTCTGAGTTAATAAGTTCTTTGGTGTACTTCTTTTGTGGATTTTGGAATATCTCTTTTGTTGTATTACATTCGATTAGTTTTCCATCAAGCATAATACCAAGTGTACCTTCTATACTTTTTGCTATATCTAAATCATGGGTAATTATAAATAGAAGTTTATTCTCTTTTATATGAGTTTGAAGTTTTTCACAAACTTGGTCACAAAGTTCTCTATCTAAACCTTTAGTTGGTTCATCTACTAAAATCACTTTAGCTTCTTGACAATGAGTTATAGCAATAGTTAATCTTTGACACATTCCACCAGAAAGTTCAAAAGGGTAGGCATTTTCAAAGGTTTCAAGGTTTACATCTTTTAGCTCTTTTTGTACACGGCTTTTACTATGTTTATCTTTATATACGAACTGTCTTACTTCTTTTATTTGTTCTTTTATTTTCATGGTTGGGTCTAAAGCTCGCCAAGGTTCTTGTGGTAATAAAGCGATTTCTTTTCCCCAAAGTTTTTGTCTTTGTTTTTTACTTAGTTTTAGCAAGTCTATATCGTCTAGTAGAATCTCACCTTTAACTTTTAACTCTTTTGGTAAGACACCCATTAACGCATCAATAATTAAAGATTTTCCTGAACCTGATTCTCCTAATAGTACCAAGGGTTTATTTACACTTATTTCTAGGTTTATATTTTCAACTAATGTTTTTTCTTTTGAATAAATGTATAAGTTTTTAATTCTAATATTTTTAGACATTTTCACTCCTTTCTGACATTAGTTGTAAGCTTAAAACTATTAGAAAGATTACTAATGATGGAAGTAGTACTAAAAAAGGCTCTTCTTCATAATATGGCAAAACTTCAACAATCATACTTCCAAGTTCTGCAGTAGGAGGTCTTAATCCAACGCTAATTGCACTTAATGATGAAATTGCAATTATTGCAGTACTCATTGAAAATGTGCTTATTGTAAAAACTAAAGGAAGAAGCTTAGGTAAAATTAGTTTCTTTAGAATATAAAAGAAATTAAATCCTAGTGACTTTGTTGCTTCAACATAAGGTTCAACTAAAAGAGATTTTGTTTTAGCTCTACTTACTTTAAAAAACTCTATCCAAAGAGTAAGTGCAAGTCCTAAATACAAAAATAAAAAGTTTCCAGGAGAAAAAGCTAAAAAGATTAATACTAAAAGTAATCCTGGTAATGCTAATAGCACATCACATAAGAAGTTTAATATTTTATCTATAATTCCACCTTTATATGCTGCAAGAATTCCTAATATTAATCCTGGAATAAGGGCTGTTATAGTTGTAATGAAAGCTAAAAAAAATGATAGTTGTGTAGCTTGTGCTATTCTGATTAATACATCTCTTCCATATTGGTCTGTTCCTAAGGGATGATTTAAACTAGGGTTTGCAAAAGTATTCATTAAGTCTTGTTGGTCACTTTCATAGTAAAAAATCATTTGTGATAAGATTGAGAAAAAAGCTAAAACTATTAAAATAAAAGCTCCTAAATAAAAACTTTTTTTGCTATTTTGCATGATTTCTCTCCTTTAATCTAGGGTCTAAAATATAAGATAAAATATCTACTAATAGATTGATTAGAACAAAAAGTAAGCCCATAATAAATATTGTTCCTTGAATCATTGGAATATCTCTTGCTACTATTGCATGAACTAGTGCATGCCCAATTCCTGGAAAAGCAAAAATAGTTTCAACTACGACTACTCCTTCAATTAAATAGACTGATTGTAAGGCTAAAAAAGATAGTAGAGGTATTAAAGCATTTTTTATTCCATGTCTTTTTATAGTTCTATTTTTTGATAAACCTTTATATCTCGCATATTTGAAATAAGATGAGTTTTGAACTTCATTCATTGAGTTGTTGATTAATCTGTTTGATACAGCTGCTAAACCTAATGCTAATGTAAGTGAAGGAAGTATAAAGTTTTTCCAACTATCAAAACCTGCAGGTGGGAGAAGGTTAAACCAAATACTAAAAACAAGTATAAGTAATAAACCCAAAACAAAAGGTGGAATAGCTTTAATAATTATAGATATATACATAAAAACTGTATTTATGAATCTTAATTTTGTAGTTGCTGTATAAATACCTAAAGGTATAGCAATAATAAGTGAAACTATAAATGTACTAAGTGTCAGTAAAAGTGAATAACCTAATTGTACTTTTAACTCATTTATAACACTCTGCCCACTTACTAATGAATATCCTAAATCAAGTTTTAAGAAGTTGTAAATAGATAAAAAGAATTGTTCATATAAAGGTCTATTTAATCCAAGTTCATCTCTTACACTTTGAGCTATTTCTGCTGTAATACCGTCTGGTCCATATCTTCCTGCTGCAATTCTCATAGCCATATCTCCTGGTAGTAAGTGCATCATTAAAAATCCAATACTACTTGAGATTAGGGCTATTATTACAACTTGGAAGACTCTTTTTAAAAAGATATTTCCCAAGTTTATTCCTTTATTTAAATGTAATGTCTGTTAAGTTATAAGAGATTTCGAAAGAATCAACTTTTAAGTTTTTGATTTTTTTATTTGAAACAACTGTTAAACTCGACCATGTAACAGGAATAGCAGGTAGTTGCTCATTTAAAATTTTACTTACATTCTTTTGTAATGCAAGATTCTCATTTTCATATAGAGAGTGAAGATTTTTAAACATTTCTTTATTTTCCCAATTCATTGCACCCCAATCATTACCACCTTCACCATAGGCTTGTAAGATTACACCTAATGGATTTGGAATTAGAGTAAAGTTTTTTGAAATAAGTGCTAGTTGTAAAGAATTGTCTTTATGTCTTCTCACAACCTCTGAAGCATTTGTAACTGATACTTTTAAATCAATACCTACTTGTTTTAATTGATTTTGAATAGCAGTAGCAATAATAGGAAGTTCCGGCCAGTTTGGATATGTGATAAGTTCTAATTGTAGTTTTTTGGAATCTTTATATACAAAACCATCTTTACCTTCTATCCAATTGCTTTTTTCAAGAAGTTCTTTTGCTTTTTTTATATTAAAGTTTAGTGGTTCAATATCTTTATTATGCCAAGAAATAAGTTCTTTTGGAAACATTTGAGTAGCTGCTAGTGATTCATCTTGTAAGATAGCTTTAGAGATAGCTTTTCTGTTTATAGCATAACTTATAGCTTTTCTTACATTTAAGTCTTTAAGTATTTCATCTCCTGCATTTACCTTTAGCTTTCTAGTTCTAAAGATTTTTACTGTTTGAATATTTAAATCTTCTCTTTTTTTAAGAGATTTAAGTGAAATTGGAAGAATTGAAAAAGCAATATCTGCATTTCCTGATTTTATCATTAAAGCTCTTGTTTCATTTTTTCCAACAGCTGTGTATGTGATTTTACTAACTTCGTTTGAGTTTCCCCACCATTTTTCAAACTTTTTTGCATTTATAGCTAAAGGTGCTGTTATATTTGTAATCTCAAAAGCACCTGTCCCTATAAATTTAGTAACTTTTTTTTCATCATCAAATGAGTTTTTACTCAATATAAGTGTGCTGTAGTGAACAAAATATGCAGGAAGTATATTAACCTTTGAGCTTAATTTTATTTTTAATTCATATTTTTTAGAAGCTTCAATTTTTTGTATTGGAAGGTATCTTAGAATACTTTTTTTTAGAATAGAGTCTCTATTTAGATTGAAAGCCACAATGTTTGCATCTAAATCTGTGTTGTCATGAAACTTCACATTTTCTCTGATTTTAAATGTCCAAGTTAAGCCATCTTTTGAATTTTTCCAGCTAGTAGCTAAGGCGGGTTTTAATTGACCTTTTTCATCTATAGTGATTAAATTTTCACCTATTTGTAGTCTTGCAAATAAGTAACCCGCTTTATTTGGTTCAAGTCCTTTTATTTCAAGTGGTCCGATTATTTTAAGACTATTTGCATTTAATATAGTATAAATTGCTAATAATGCAATAATAAATATTTTTTTCATGTAATTCCTTTAAGATAATAATAATTGGAATCATATTTAAAAGTTTATTAATTGCAACTTAGTTGCATAATAATATATTTTCTCTTAATTTATTATTTGATATTCTCTTTTTCAAAGGAAAAATATGAAATATGAAGATATAAATTTTAATGAAATGTATATAAAACAAAAAGAGCTTACGTCTTTTAAAGCAAAGGGAAAAGAAGCGTGGGATGAAAAAGCACCTTCTATGAATAAAAGAGTTCATAAGTCTATTTATAATGAACAGTTTTTAGAAAAACTTGATTTAGAAGGAATAAATAGCTTACTTGATGTAGGATGTGGAGTTGGAAACTTATCTTTAAAGCTTTCATCAAAGCTTGATGAGGTTTACTGTTTGGATTATTCACCAAAAATGCTTGAAATCTTAAGTCAAAATGCAAAAGAACAAAATATATCAAACATAAAAACTATAAATAAATCATGGTATGACTCTTGGGATGATGTACCAAATGCAGATTTAGTAATAGCCTCAAGATCAATGGAAGTAAAAGATATGAAAGAGGCTTTAACAAAACTAAATAATAAAGCAAATAAAAAAGTAATAATTTCATATAAAAAAGGTGGCTCATTTGTATCAGATGAAATACTAGATGCAATGCAAAGAAAAATAATAAAAAAACCAGATTATATTTATGTACTAAATATCTTATATCAAATGGGAATAAATGCCTCAGTAAATTTCATACAAAGTGAAGGAAGAAGTAGTATTTATACTTCAAAAGAGAAGTTTATAGAATCAGTTTCATGGAGTATAGATGGACTAAGTGAAGATGAAATAAAAAGACTTGAAAACTATTATGATACTTTAGATTTAGAAAAAAAACAAAAAGATGAGTTTGTACAGTGGGCTTTGATTTCTTGGGAGAAATAAGTTTTATATAAAAAATATTAATTCTTTATAATGCTCTTATCTATTAATAGTAAAAACATGGTATTATTATCTAATAATAAAAGTAGGGGATTATTAGATAAATATGTTAGATATTAAACCATCAAAAAATCTTTATATTCATAAAACATGTATAAAAAAAATAGATAGAGAAGAAAATCTAAAACAAAAACCTTTGATTATATGGTTCACAGGTCTTAGTGCAAGTGGAAAGTCAACTTTGGCAAATGCACTTGAAGTAAAACTTTTTAAAAAAGGTTTTAAAACATATTTACTTGATGGAGATAACTTAAGACATACTCTAAATAGTGATTTAGGATTTAGTGATAGTGACAGAATCGAAAATATAAGAAGAGTTTCACATTTATCTCAAATATTAGTTGATTCAGGTCTTATTGTAATAACTGCATTTATTAGTCCTTTTGAAAAAGAAAGAGAATTTGCACGAAGCTTAGTAAAAGAGGATGAATTCATCGAAGTTTTTGTTGATACTCCTTTAGAAGTATGTGAAAAAAGAGATCCTAAAGGCTTATATAAAAAAGCAAGAGCAGGTGAAGTTAAAAACTTTACAGGTGTTGACTCTAATTATGAAGTACCTAAAAAACCAGAAATTATACTAAGAAACTTGTCAATTGAAGATTCAGTTAACAAAATATTAGAATATCTAAAGAATAATTGATGTTTAAAATTATTTTTATTCTATGTACTATTTTTAGTATAACATATGCTACTACTTGTATTAACAACTTTAATAATAAAGTATGTAAAAACTTTAAAGTATTACCAAGTGTGATTATAAAAACAACACTTAATAAAAAACAGCTATTAGAAAAACTAGACAAACCTTTGAAACAAATAGCTTTTTTAGAAGACTCTAATCTTTTTTTAGTTGAAGTTAAAGATTCATTAACTTATGCAAAAGAGCTAGAAAAAAAAGATTTTATAATTTATGCTCAGCCTAATATTTTACAACAAAAAGTAAAAAATAGTTTTAAAGCAACTAATATTGTATCAGATTTCAATCTAAAAAAGTTATGGAAAAATACTAAAGGAGAAGGTGTAAATATAGCTATTATTGATGATGGCTTTGATTTAGTGCATGAGGATTTAAAAGGTGTAAATGTACTATTTTCTTATGATAGTGATAATAAAAACTTGAACTCTTCTCCAAAATTAAAGATAGATAACCATGGCACACAAGTAGCAGGTATAATATTTGCTCAGCATAATAGTGTAGGTGTCAATGGAATTGCACCAGAAGCAAATCTTATAGCTATAAGACAAACTACAAATACTACATCTGATACTATTATATCTTTTACCGTTTCCAAAAAAGCTGGTGCAGATATTATAAATTGTTCTTGGAATTCACCAGTTCTTTTAGAACCAATATATGATGTAATAAAAAGCATATCAAAAGATACAGCTGTTGTTTTTGCTGCTGGTAATGATTCAAGAAAAATAGAGTCTTTCTCTACAGAAGCTTCAATCCCTGAAGTTATAACTATAGGAACAAATAAAAAATATAGTAATTATGGAGATGTTGTAGATACTATCCTTCCAACAAATATAAAAACAACAAAAATTAATAATAACTATGGAAACTTTGGAGGTACAAGTGCTAGTGCACCACTTTTTTCTGGCTTATTGGCACTTAAAATATCTCAAAATCCAAATGAAAAAATAGAAACTTTAATAATAAATTTAAAAAAGGAGTTAAATGGTAGATACTAATATAGAAAATGAAGAGGATAAATTTGATTTTTCTAGCACATATAGTGATAACTTTCCAAAGATTTTAAAAGCTTTGAATATATCACTTGCAGTTACAAGCTATCAAAGTGAGAGATTGATTCTTGTAAGAAGTGATGAAGAAGGGAATCTTGATACAAATCTAAAAGCTTTCCCAAGACCTATGGGCGTTTATGTAGATGAAGATAGGATAACTTTAGGAACTTTAACATCTGTAGTTGAGTTTAGAAGAAGTGATGAAGTACTTGAAAGTATAAAAAAAGGTTCTTTAGATAATACTGGAAACTTTACAAAAAAAGTTTTGGAAAAAGATAAAGAAGAGATGCAAAGACTTAAAGATGAAAGAGAAAAAGAGCTTTCTGAGATAAAAAAAGCTGACTCACTATATCTTCATAGAGCAAGTCTTACTACAGGAATGATAAATATCCATGATATAGCATGGGGAGATGAAGGTCTTTGGGTAGTGAACTCTACTTTTTCATGTTTAAGTACATTAAGTCCTGATAGCTCTTTTGTAGCAAGATGGAAGCCTCCTTTTATTAGTGAGTTAGTACCTGAGGATAGATGTCATCTAAATGGGATGGCAATGCTTGATGGTAAACCAAAGTATGTAACTACTTTTAATAAAGAAGATACAAGAGACTCATGGAATGAAACAAAAATCTATGATGGAACACTTATAGATGTAGATACAAATGAGATTTTAATAGATGGTATGATTATGCCTCATTCACCAAAAGTGTATAATGGAGAAGTTTATGTATGTGATTCAGGGTATGGAACAGTATTTAAATACAATCCAATAACCAAAGAAAGAACACAAATCGTAAAACTTCAAGGTTTTACAAGAGGTTTATACTTTTATGGTGGGATTATGTTTGTAGGAACTTCTCAAGTAAGAGTAAGTGATATGAAAAACCCTATGCCAATATCTAAAGAGTATAATGAAACTTATGCAGGAGTTTGGATGATAAACTTAGAAGATAATAGCGTGATTGGATATATCAAGTTTGATGGAGATGTTGACCAGATTTATGATGTAGCAATTATTCCAGATAGTATAAATCCTGAGATTATAAGTGAGGATAGTTCTCTTACAAGACATATATTTGATTTTAAAAATTTAACAAAGGAAAAACTATGAAGTATATATTGATTTTATGTTTGTTTTTATCCTCAATATGGGCTAAAAATAAAGATGTAGAGTTTTTTAATAATCTACAAATTGTAAAACAAAATGGAATAGAAGTAAATGAGTTTAGAGAGTATGATTCTATTTATTTATTAAAAGGTACAAGAAATACACCTAAAGGTACTAAGGCATTGATGTTTTATATGACTAAGGATTTAAAATATACTTTTTTTGGTAGAGCAATAGAAAATAGTGTAAATGAACCTTTATATATAAAAAGAGATATGAGTAAATATAAAAAGTTTGCTAACTTTGCTTATGGAAATGGAAAAGAAGAGTATTATCTTTTTACTGATCCTGAGTGTCCATATTGTAAAAAGTTTGAAAAAGAGTTATCAAATCTAGATATAAAAGATAAAGTAAAGATATACTACTTTTTATATCCACTTGCTTTTCATAAAGAAGCAGTTGCTATGTCTAATTATATACTATCAAAAGATAATAGATATGAGGCTTTAAAAGATGTACTTATAAATAACTCAAAAGAGTATAAATCTTTTTCAAATAAAAAAAGTGAGGAGTTAGAAAAAAATATCAGTTTAACTCTAGAGTTGGCTGTAAGAGGAACACCAAGTTTATATGATAAAAACGGGAAAAGATTAAATTATCAAGAGTTTTTAAATAAATTAAAATAAAGTAGTAGAGAGGTAAGAAATGACAAAAAAAGATTTGGCAAAGGCTATATTGCCTTTTGTTTTTTTAGGTTCACCTGCAATAGCAAGTAATCTAAAAAATAGTTCAAGTAGTAGAAAGAAGTTTAAAGCTGCTGCTGTTGAGTCAAAAAAACTTGTTGAAAAAAGTAGTTTTAATGACCCCTTTAACAGTTTTAGTAAAATAAATCAAAATAAAAAAAATAGTAAAGAACAAAATGATGATGTTCTTAGTTTTTTGAAAAACAATGACTTAATAAAACCAACTAATGAAAATAAAAGTATGTTTTCAGGTGATATCTCTGAACGTAAAAAATTTGCTTATATTTGTAGTACTTTTTTTAACACTTGTATGAGTGGTCCTAATTCTGGTGCCGCATGTGGTAATAATTCTGATTGTGATTCAACAACAACATATACTATCACATTTGATGGTAATGGTTCTGATTCTGGTTCGACATCTAGTGTTACAAGTGGTTCTGTTACAAGTGGTAATAGTACAAGTGTTATTTTGACATCTAATGGTTTTTCAAGAACAGGATATACTTTTTCTGGTTGGAATACTAATTCTGATGGAAGTGGAACTACCTATTCTGATGGACAAAATATTTCTATTTCATCTAGTACTACTTTATACGCACAATGGAGTGCGGCAGATTCAACAGCCCCAACAATTTCATCAGTTTCTATTCCAGATACAGCAATGAAAGTAGGAGATGTAGTAACAGTAACAATCACAGTCTCAAGTGATAGTGATGATTATACTACTGGAAGTGGTGCTATTAGTGGTACTATTGGTGGCTTTACCCTTGGAAGTTTAAGTAAGACAAATGACACTACATATACAGCAACTTTTACAGTAACAAATGGTGGTACAGATGCAGCTGCTGGAAGTGATATACCAGTAAACTTTACATTAACAGATAGTTCAGGAAATACAAGTGCTGCATTTACAACAGCTATATCTCAAGCAAGTGATAGTATAGATGCAAATAATCCAGTAATTACAAATGTAACTATTCCAAATTCACCTATGAAAATAGGTAATGCAGTGACTGTAAGTATAACAGCAGGTGAAGCAGGATTAACTTTAAATAGTGGAAGTGTAAATGGCGTAGCTGTAACTGGTTTTACAGATGATGGAGGAGGAAATTATAGTGCAACATATACTGTAACTTCATCAGATACAAATAGAGCTGCTGGAGATAGTATCCCTGTATCTTTTATTTTATCAGATTCTGCAGGAAATAATAGTGCTACTTATAATACATCTATAACTCAAAATGCTGATAGTATAGATGCAACTGCTCCTATAGTAACGGATGGAAATATTTCAATAAGTGGAGCAACTGGAACAAGTGGTGCATATAAAGTTGGAGATACAGTAACTGCAACATGGAATAACACAGCAGGTGGAGATAATAATAGTGATATTTCTTCTGTAACAGTTGATTTCTCAGCATTTGGTGGAGGAAGTGCAGTATCAGCTTCTAATTCAAGTGGAACATGGACAGCGACATATACTATAGTGTCAGGCTCTATTGATACTACAAATGTAAATATATCAGTAAAAGCTACTGATAGTGCAGGGAATACTACAACAACAGCTGATACATCAAATGCAACAGTTGATAGTGAATTAGCAACTGTAAGTGATGCTAATATTTCAATAAGTGGAGCAAGTGGTACAGCTGGAACATATATTGTAGGTGATACTGTTACAGCAACTTGGAATAACACTGCAGGTGGAGATAATAATAGTGATACAGTATCTTCAGTAACTGTTGATTTCTCAGCATTTGGTGGAGGAAGCTCTGTAGCAGCTTCAAATTCAAGTGGAACATGGACAGCAACATATACAATAGTGTCAGGTTCAACAGTTGCTAGTAATTTAAATATAGCAGTAGTAGCTACAGATAATGCAGGAAATACTACAACAACAGCAGATACAACAAATGCTAGTTTAAATAATCAAGTACCAACAGTAAGTGATGCTAATATTTCAATAAGTGGGGCAACTGGAACAAGTGGTGCTTATAAAGTTGGAGATACAGTAACTGCAGTATGGGATAATACAGCAGGAGGGGATAATAATAGTGATATTTCTTCTGTAACAGTTGATTTCTCAGCATTTGGTGGAGGAAGTGCAGTATCAGCTTCTAATTCAAGTGGAACATGGACGGCGACATATACTATAGTGTCAGGTTCTATAGATACTACAAATGTAAATATATCAGTAAAAGCTACTAATAGTGCAGGAAATACTACAACAACAGCAGATACATCAAATGCTACAGTAGATAGTGAATTAGCAACTGTAAGTGATGCTAATATTTCAATAAGTGGAGCAAGTGGTACAGCTGGAACATATATTGTAGGTGATACTGTTACAGCAACTTGGAATAACACTGCAGGTGGAGATAATAATAGTGATACAGTATCTTCAGTAACTGTTGATTTCTCAGCATTTGGTGGAGGAAGCTCTGTAGCAGCTTCAAATTCAAGTGGAACATGGACAGCAACATATACAATAGTGTCAGGTTCAACAGTTGCTAGTAATTTAAATATAGCAGTAGTAGCTACAGATAATGCAGGAAATACTACAACAACAGCAGATACAACAAATGCTAGTTTAAATAATCAAGTACCAACAGTAAGT
>NZ_JBMOVV010000006.1:0-199560 GCF_049472135.1 Arcobacter pernae | reverse complement strand
CGGATGACGAGACTCGAACTCGCGACCTCCTGCGTGACAGGCAGGCATTCTAACCAACTAAACTACATCCGCACTAATGTTAGAAATTTTTATATGATGGTGACCCCTAGGAGACTCGAACTCCTGTGACATGGATGAAAACCATGGATCCTAACCGCTAGATGAAGGGGCCAACATAATAATGGTGGTCGATAGTGGACTCGAACCACTGACATCTACCTTGTAAGGGTAGCGCTCTACCAACTGAGCTAATCGACCTTATGTTTATGAATGGTGACCCCTAGGAGACTCGAACTCCTGTGACATGGATGAAAACCATGGATCCTAACCGCTAGATGAAGGGGCCAAACATTTATAAAAATCGTGGTGACCCGTGAAGGATTCGAACCTTCGGCCACCTCCTTAAAAGGGAGATGCTCTACCAGCTGAGCTAACGGGTCGCTCTGTAATTTAAGTTGTTCTTCTTAAATTGGACTGGAATTATAATAGAAATAAATTTATTTGTCAAGGGTTTTTTGAAGAAATTTCAAAATTTCTTTCAAAGATGTCTTTGAAGCAAGGTTTTGTATGTCTTTTCTGCTTCCTTTGAAGTTATTTTCCTTAATAATATTTTTTTTGTTATTATCTGATATGCCTATTACTACTGTTCCAACTGGTTTTTCCTTTGTTCCACCTTGTGGTCCAGCTATTCCAGAAATTGCAATTGCATAAGTTGCATCAAATTTTTTTATTGCACCTTCAAGCATTTCTTCAACAGTTTGTGTTGAAACAGCACCATATTTTTTTAGAGTTTCTTCTTTTACATTAAGTTCTCTTGCTTTTATTTCATTTGAATAAGAAACAATTGCTCCATTAAAGATATCAGATGAGCCTGCAATTTGTGTAATCATATGTGCAACTAATCCTCCTGTACAAGATTCAGCAGTTGTAATTGTTTCATTTCTTGCTCTTAAAAGGTTTTGTAGTGTTATCATATCATTTTCACTAAATATTTCATTTGATGCCATATATATGCCTTTATGATAGTTTAAATGTAAGGTTTAATATATTGTAGTAAAAAAAAAGTGTATTGTCTATATATAAGAAGGAATAAAATAAGAGTAAAGACTCTTATTTTATATAGTTATTAGTTTTCGTCAGTAAAGTCTGCTAAGAATTTTTCGTGGTCAAATTCTAAGTTTAAGTAATCACAAACAATTTGTGTATCTCTTTCTGCATTACCTAAACAAGAAGTAGCACCTGGACTTGGAGTCATATTAAAGATGATTCCTGGTAATTCTGTAATAGAAGCTTCACCAAGCATTAATTTTTGCTCTTTTTTATTAAGAACTTGTGGTCTTACTCCACCAAATCCTTTTGCGTATTCAATATCTTCTGTTGATAAAGATGGAACAATCTTTTGTGCATCTTTAACAAATAGCTTTTTATTGATACCTGGAACTTCAAATAAGAAGTTTTTAAATACATAGTTTCTAATATCTGAATCTTTTAATAAGTCCCAGAAAATTTTAACAATGTTTCCATCGAAGTTCATAGTTTTTAAACATTGGAAGAATGATTTTCCACCTTTGTATCTCTCAAGAACTAATAATGCAAGTGCAGTAGGTCCAAATCTTGTTTTACCATCTTCTAAGATATCTGGATCACCATGTAATGCTGCAAATGGTAATTTATCATTTTGTACCATGTAAACTTTACCATTTAAGTATTTGTCATTAGTAATGTAGAATGAACCAGCCATTGATAATGATCCCATGTGTTTACCGTAACCCATTTTGTGAGCTAAGTATAATGAGTGTGCACCAGCATTTGTAACAACAAAGTCAGCAGTATAAACTGTACCATTTACAGTTGTAACTTTAAATTTGTCACCAACTTTTTCTACTTCATCAACTTCAGAGTTAAAGAAAATATCAGTTGTTTTTTCTGGATCAGCAGCTTGACCAGCTTTTGCAAGCTCTTTAGTCATCTCACCAAAATCAACAGTTGTATATTGATCATCAGCACCCATTGCTACGATTGGCTCTGGTCTTTCTTTTGTTCTTTCTTTATCAGCATAAACTAATAAAGGTTCTTTTTCTTTTAAAGTTTCTTTATCCCATAACTCTAAATAAGGGAAAATTTCTTTAAATTCATTATATCTATTAGTAATAAATTCAACTTCTTTTTCACCTACACCTAAAGCCATCTTTTGGTGTTTAAACATAATCTTATCTTGTAAGTTATACATTAAACAGAACTTCTCAATCATTTTCGCAGTTCTTTTAGTGATTTTTGCTTTTTCAAAAGTATAGTTAGTTTCAATATCTCCAACGTGAATAGTTTGAGAGTTACTTGTACCTTTTGAGTTTAAAGTAGCTAAATCTTCGTATTTTTCTAACATACAAATACTTTTTGCATTAGTATATTTTGCTAGCTCGAAGAATAAAGCTGCACCAGAGATACCTCCACCAATAATTAAGACTTCATAATGTTTCTCATTCATATCTATAGTTCCTATCTGTTTCGAAATATGAAAGGAGTATATCATATTGAAGTTATATTTAAGTTAAATAAAATAAATAGTTGTGCAATTTAACAATAAATTATAGAGTTTCGTAACACCTTTGTTAGTGATATATAAAAAACTATTGTACAGTTTTTGTACAATAAGTAAACTCAAAAATGAGCTAATCCTTTTTTTAATGAAGATTAGATATAATCTACGATTTAATAAAAACTATAAATATTTAGATAAATAAGGTACTTTAAAATGGATTACAAAGAGAGTTTATTATTACCAAATACTAAGTTTCCAATGAGAGGAAACTTACCTCAAAATGAGCCTAAGAAATATAAGAAATGGGACGAAGAAAACGTTTACGAAAGAATGAAAACAAATAGAGAAGGGGCACCTTCTTTTACTTTACATGATGGACCACCATATGCAAATGGTCATATTCATATCGGTCACGCATTAAATAAAGTTTTAAAAGATATTATCAATAAATTTCACTATTTTGATGGAAAGTCAATTAGATATGTTCCAGGTTGGGACTGTCATGGTTTACCAATTGAACAAAAAGTTGAAGAGAAAATTGGAAGCACAAAGAAAAAAGAGTTACCAAAATCTAAGTTAAGACAATTATGTAGAGATCATGCTACAAAATTTGTAGAGATTCAAAAAGAAGAGTTCAAAAGACTTGGTGTTTTAGGTGATTGGGAAAATCCTTATTTAACAATGGACTTTAAATTTGAAGCTAATATTTATAGAGAACTATGTGCTATTGCTAAGCAAGGTTTATTAGTTCAAAGAAGTAAACCAGTTTATTGGTCATGGGCAGCACAAACTGCATTAGCTGAAGCAGAAGTTGAATATGAAGATAAAACTTCACCTTCAATTTATGTGGCATTTAAACATGAAAAGCTTGATGCATCAGTTATTATTTGGACTACTACACCTTGGACATTACCAGCAAATACTGGTATTGCATTAAATGGTGAAGAAGAGTATGTATTAACAAGTGATAAGTTTATTGTTGCTAAAAAACTTTATAACTCTTTAATTGAAAACGAAGTAATCTCTGGTGAAATAGTTGATTCTGTTTGTCCAAAAGAGTTAGAAGGTACTCATGCAATTAATCCATTAAACGCAAGACAATCTAAAATCATTTTAGGTGAGCATGTTGAAATGGACGCTGGTACAGGTGCGGTTCATACAGCTCCTGGTCATGGTGAGGATGACTACAAAGTTGGATTAAGATATGGTCTTGATGTTATCATGCCTGTTGATGCATATGGTAAATATGATGAAACAATTGTAAGAGAAAAGCTATTTAATGATACAGATAAATATCTTGGACTTCATGTATTTAAAGCAAATGAATTAATTTTAGAAGAGTTAGGTGATGCTTTACTTAAACACGTAGATATTAGACACTCGTACCCACACTGTTGGAGAACACATAAACCTATTATCTTTAGGGCAACTAAACAGTGGTTTATTTCAATTGATGATGAGTATGGACAAGAAAATAAAACACTTAGACAAAATGCTTTAGATGTAGTTGAAAACTTAACATTCTATCCAGAGTGGGGAAGAAACAGACTTAAGTCTATGTTAGATGGAAGACCTGATTGGTGTATTTCTAGACAAAGAGACTGGGGTGTGCCTATTGCATTCTTTAGAAATAAGAAGACTGATGAAATTATCTTTGATGAAAAAGTTCTTAACTTTACAGCTATGATTTTTGAACAAAAAGGTTGTGATGCTTGGTATGATTTACCAATTGAAGAGTTATTATACCCTGGAAGTGGATATAACCCAGAAGATTTAGAAAAAACTATGGATATTTTAGATGTATGGTTTGATTCTGGTTCTACTCAAAATGCTGTATTAAGAAGTAGAAATTATGATGCGGGAACTTTCCCTGCTGATATGTATTTAGAAGGAAGTGACCAGCATAGAGGTTGGTTCCAATCTTCTTTATTAACTACTTTAGCATCATCTGAAATAGCTCCTTATAAATCAATTTTAACTCACGGATTTACAGTTGATGAAAAAGGTGAGAAAATGTCTAAGTCAAAAGGAAACGTTGTTGCTCCTGATAAAGTTATGAAGCAATACGGTTCTGAGATTTTAAGAATGTGGGTTGCTATGAGTGATTATCAATCAGATTTAAAAATCTCTGATAATATCTTAAAGCAAAATGCTGAGCTATACAGAAAAATTAGAAACACTGCGAGATTCTTACTTGCAAATGTTGATGATTTAGAAGAGATTATTTCAGTTGATAAAATGGGTGAGTTAGATAAATGGATTTTATCTAAAGCTAAATCTGTATTTAATGAAATTGAAGCTTCATTTAAAGTTTATGAATTCTCTAAAGGATTAAATAAATTAAATAACTTCTTAGTTGTTGATTTATCTGGTATTTATTTAGATGTTTGTAAAGATAGATTATATTGTGATGATAAAAACGATATTCATAGACTTGCAAGCCAAAGTGCAATGGCAATTATTGCTAGAAAATTAATCTCTACATTAGCTTGTATTTTAACATACACTATGGATGAATTATTAGAGTTTGCACCTGCTTGTATTAAAGGTGATGCAAAAGATATTTTTGACTTTGATAAAGTAGAGTTACCAGAAGTTGACTCTCAAATCAATGGAGAACTTTTAATTGCAGCAAAAGAGAAATTCTCTGAAATCAAAGATGCATTGAGTAAAGAAAAGACTATTAAATCAACTTTAGAATTAAGTATGTATACTAATTGTGAAGAGATTTTAAATCTGGGTGAAACTGAAGCATCAGATTGGTTTATAGTAAGCTCTATTACAAATAATAAACAAACTTCAGATATACTAGGAAAATTCGAAGTTAATAATTTCGAGTTTGAAGTATATAAAGCTGCTGAACACAAATGTCCAAGATGTTGGAAGTTCACAGCAAAAGAAGAAGACACTCTTTGCCAAAGATGTGAAGAAGTTTTAAACTAAAATTAGGGTAAAGATGTTTCAAGAAGAAGTAACATTAACATTTATATTCCAAACAATAGCAGTTATCTTTGTGTTAATTGCTATTGGAGTATTTTTTGTTAAAAAAAATTCAAAAGGTGAATAAACATGATGCCATTTACTGATGAGGATTTAAGACCTCCTGTTAAATCTATAATAGAAAGTAAAGTTGCACCTATGTTAGCTAGAGATGGTGGCGCAATTGAATTAATTGATATAAAAAATGGAAGAGTTTTTGTTCAATTGCAAGGTGCATGTGTTGGTTGTAGTGCAAGCGGTAGTACTTTAAAATACGTAGTTGAAAAAGAACTAAAAGCTGCAATACATCCTGATTTAGAAATTGTAAATGTTCCACAAGGAATGGAGAACAAATTAGAGGAAATTTAATGATAAATGAAAATAGATTATTAAATGAAGCAAATAGTTTTTTTACTCAAAAGAAATTTGATAAAGCACTATTTTTGTATTCACAACTATCTTCAAATTTCCCTGAAAACAAAGAGTATCCAGTATATGCTCTTTTTTGTGATATTGCTACAGAAGATGAAGAAAAAGCAATATCTCTTTTTGATTACTTTAGTGTAGTTAAAGATGAAAACATAGATGAAGCTATACAGTATGTTGAAGATGTAGTTAATGCTTATGATGGTGACATTGATAAGATGATGAACATTCTTCAAGACTTAACTGATTCTACAGTTGACTCACTAGATGCTATTAGATATGAAGATTTTAAAAAGCTTATTGAATCAAGAGGTTCATTTAGAATAGCTTTTGAAGATATTATGTTTTCTACAAAAGTTGCAATTGAAAATAAAGAAGACTTTTTTGACTTCGTTACAAAATTAATTGACAATGATTTTAATAGTACTGCATATACTTATTTAGATGGATTTAATGAATACTTTTCATATGATGAAAAGTTAGAAAAACTTTATAAAAGATTAGAAGAGAAACAACTTGCAAATAATCATAAATAATCGAGTTTTTACAGATAACTCAAAAGAAGCAAATAAAGATACTACTTTTGTAGTATCAAAACAAAATAAAAGATTTGTTGATGATGCTAAAAATAATGGTTGTGAAGATTTTGTTGAAGCAAAAGATTTAAAAAACTATTTAGATATGAGCAGCATAAAAGTTATAGGTATTACTGGAACAAACGGTAAAACTACAACTGCTGCTGCAATTTATTCAACACTTTTAGACTTAGGTTATAAAGTTGCCTTACAAGGAACAAGAGGCTTTTTTATAAATGATGAAAGAGTTGAAGATTATTCTTTAACTACTCCAGTTCAATTAGGAAACTTTGCTCATATACAAAAAGCTATACAAAATGATTGTGATTTTTTTGTAATGGAAGTAAGTTCTCATGCAATTGAACAAAAAAGAATTGAAGGCTTAGAGTTTGAGCTTAAGATTCATACAAATATTACTAGAGATCATCTTGATTATCATAAAACGGTAGAAGAGTATATTAATGTTAAAAACTCTTTTTTCAGTGATGAAACAAAAAAACTAATAAATAAAGATGACCCAGTAGTTAGCTTTAATACTAAAAATGCTCTAACTTATTCATTAGATAATCCTTCTACATATAAAGTAAGTGCTTACTCTTTTAAAAATGGAATGCATGTAATGTTTTCACATTTTGGCAAGATGCACTCTTTTTCATCTTTAATGATGGGAATTTTTAATGTTTATAATCTAACTGCTGCTGTTGGTGCTGTTCATATGGTTACTAATAGAGACTTAGATGAAGTTTGTGAAGCATTAGAAGGTTTTGCCGGAGTTAGTGGAAGAATGGAAACTATTAGTGATGAACCACTTGTAATAGTTGATTTTGCACATACTCCAGATGGAATGAAAGAAGTTTTACAAAGTTTTAATGAAAGAGATATAATTTGTGTTTTTGGAGCAGGTGGAGATAGAGATAGAGAAAAAAGACCACTAATGGGTCAAATGGCTGCAACTTATTCAAAACATATTATTGTAACTTCAGATAATCCAAGATTTGAAGATCCTGATTTAATTATAGAGGATATTTTAAAAGGAATTAAAAATCATCAAAGTGTTCAAGTTGATGTGAATAGAAAAACTGCTATTAAAAAAGCTATTGAGATGGCAGATGAGAATAGTGTAGTTTTAATTCTTGGAAAAGGTGATGAGGCAACTCAAACTATTTATGATAAAAAGTTTCCTTTTTCAGACAAGCAAGAGGTTATTAACCTATTAAATAAAGAGTAGTTTTACTCTTTATTTTTCATATATATTAAAAGTAATAAGGATATTACTGCTATAAATAAAGGATAAAAGAATAAATACTCTTTTCTTACTACTCTATTTTGTTCAATCTTTGATTTTTCCAATAAATTAATATCATTGTAAATCGTTTCTAATTGTTCTTTGTTATAAGCTTTATATGATTTTGCATTAGAAATAGATGATATTTTTTCTAGCATATGATTATTTGCATTTCCAATTGAAACCGTGTAAATTTTAATATTATGCTTTTTAGTCATTCTTTCAATAACTTGGAATGGAATAGTACTAGCATTGTCTAAACCATCACTTAAAAGTATTATGATATTTGATTTTGCTTTTTTATCTTTAAGTACTTTTATACTTAATGCAAGTGAGTCTAAAATAGCTGTTGAATTACCTAATACACCAACTTGAAAATATTTTAAAATCTCTTTTTGGGCTTCTTTGTCAAAACTTAAAGGACTTGCAATCATAGCACTATTACCAAATAGAACAAAAGCAATATTATCGGATACTCTTTTTTCAATAAAACTTGAAACAATTTGTTTAACTGAATCAAATCTAGATTTATTATAATCTTTCTCATCAAAACCTCTATCGTTCATAGAACCACTTGCATCAAGGCTTAAAACTATATTTATTCCGTCATTTTTAATAATCTCACTTTTATTTACTTTAATTGGTGAGGCAAGGGCAATTATAGAAAAAATTATAGTTATAAATTTAAGTGTATTAGTAAAAAGAGAGGTTTTAATATTTGATTTATTATAAATATTAAGATGTGGTACCAAATATGAGGGAGATTTTGCTTTACAATAAACTGCACAAAAAATAAAAACTAATATTAAAAGTAAAAAGTATGGGTATTCAAAAGAAAAATCAAACATCTACAATATCCATAAAAGTTGAAAGTTTTGCTTTTGTGTTAGTGTCAATATCTTTAACCTCTTTTTTGTATTTATATTCACTTAATTCTTCTATTAATTCATTTGCTATTTTTATTTCTCTTTGACTTCTAGCAAGAACTCTTACATACTTTGTGATGATATAAGCAGATTTTTTTGAATCATTATAGTCAAGATTTTCAAGTATTTCAAAATACTCTTTTCTTAAATCTTTTTTTCTATTTTTTAAAAGTTTTATTATAAAAATTGCTATTGATAATAACAGAATAACTCCAAGAAAAATCAAAAATGAAAAAATAAATATAGAGTTATCAGGAATAACTACTAACTCTTTTATATCATGAAGTTTAATCTCATTTTCAATCATTTAAGAACTCCAATTAATTTTTTGACAGGATTTTCATGGGTATAAATTTTTGTAAATCTTATACCGCAATCTTGTAAATGTTTATATAGTTTATGATCATTCTCTTTAACTTTTTTTATGTAATTAGTAATTGTTCTATCATCCAAGACACCTTCATAGTTACTTGAACTATTTGGGTCAATAAAATTTACATTTCCTAAACTTTTAGGTTCTTCTTCAAATTTATCTCTTACAATCAAAGCTATTATTTCATGTTTTGAGTTTAAAAGTTTTAAGTCTAAATCTTCTATATCAAAAAAATCACCAATTAGAAATATTATTGATTTATGATGTGCTGTTTTAAAAAGCTCTTTTAATATCTCTTTATAGTTTATTGATTTATTTAATACATTGTATTCATAGATATTTTCTGCCATCAAATTTACATTAAAAACTTTTTTTGATTTTCTTGTACAAAGTTCAAGTTTTTCATTTGCAATATATGAAGTAAAGGGGTCAGCTTGTTTTGTACAAATAAATCCTAAAATAGAAGCTAATTCTACTATTACATCTTTTTTTAGTTTTTTTGTACCAAAATATGTAGAACCACTAAGAAGATTTACTATTTTTATATTTAGTTCTTTTTGTGAGTGAAAAACTTTTACTATTGGTTTTTGAGCTTTTGCACTAATAACCCAATCAATATTTTTAACATCTTCACCATATTCATACTCTTTTAGTTCACAAAAGTCATAACCTTCTCCTTTTTGTTTTGAAATATTATTTCCAATAACTTCTGAAAAGGCTTGTTTTTTTGTTTTTATAAGTATTTTTTTTAGTGCTTGATTCATAGTTTAAGGAATATCAACTTTTTCTATGATTTTTTGGATTATATCATCTACATTTATTTCTTGTGCTTGCGCTTCATATGTTAGAATAATTCTATGTCTTAAAACATCTTTTATAACTAGTGCTACATCTAAAGGTGAAACATAGTCATTACCTCTTAAGTAGGCATTTGCTTTTACGGCTTTAAACATATCAATAGTTGCTCTTGGACTTGCTCCAAAATGAATAAAATCTTTTATTTCATCTAAGCCGTAATCACTTGGATTTCTTGTAGCACAAATTATTTCTATGATATACTCTTCTAGTTCTTTATCTATGTGAATATTTTTTATTTCATCTTTTATTTGATTTAGGATGTCTTTGTCTATGATTTTATTTATTGTTTCAAATGAGTTCATTGTAGCTTTTTTAGCTATTTCATACTCTTGTTCTTTATTATTATAATCAACAACAACTTTGAACATAAATCTATCAAGTTGAGCTTCAGGAAGTGTATATGCACCTTCTTGATCAATTGGATTTTGTGTTGCTAAAACTAAAAATGGTTTATCTATAAAAAATGTATTATCAGCAATAGTAACTTGCTTTTCTTGCATTGATTCAAGTAAGGCTGATTGAACTTTCGCAGGGGCTCTGTTTATTTCATCTGCTAAAAGTAGGTTTGTAAAGATAGGACCTTTTTTTATTGTAAACTCTTGGGTTTTCATATTATAAATTTGAACACCTAAAATATCACTAGGAAGTAAATCAGGAGTAAATTGAACTCTTTTAAACTCTAAATCAATTGCATTAGCAACTGCTTTTACAGTTGTAGTTTTAGCAAGTCCCGGAACACCCTCTAATAAAATGTGACCATCAGTAAAAAGACCAATTAAAATTGAATTTATCATTTGGTCTTGGCCGATTACTCCTTTTGAAATTTCATTTTTTAGTAGTTGAATTTTTTCATGTAAACTCAAAAGAAATCCTTTTAATAATTTGTGATATTTTATCTAATTATCTTAAAAGGTTATTTTAAACAAGGCTCCATGATTATTTACATATTCTAGATTTCCTTCTAATTGTAAAGTACAAATTGAGTTTACAAGTTTTAATCCTAAAGATGATGAGTTTTTAATATCTATTTTTTTATCAATACCTTTTCCATTATCTTTAACAATTAAAATATATTTATCTTCACTCTTTTTTAAATAGATTAATAGTTTTGGATTTACTGTATTAAAAGCATATTTATATGCATTTGTTACAAGTTCATTTATTATTAAAGCGCAAGGTATAGCTTTTTCTATACTAAAGTAAAGTTCTTGAATATCAAACTCTAAAAAAACTTTTTTTTCATAATCATAGGTATTTGAAATATCATTAACTAAACTATGAATATACTCTTTTATATTTATAGAATTTAAGTTATTTGACTCATAAAGTTTTCTATGAAGAAGTTCCATAGTATAAATTCTTTCTTGAATATCATTTAAAGTTTTTTGTGTGTTTTCATCTTCAATTTTTACTTGTTGAAGTTTTATTAGACTAATTGTTAAAGCCAAATTGTTTTTTACTCTATGATGAATCTCTTTTAATAAAGTCTCTTTTTCTTCTAAAGATGATTTTAACTGTTCAGTTTTTTTCTCTACTTTTTTATCTAAAGTATTAATACTATTTTCAAAGTTTTCAATCATGGTATCAAAAGCAATTCCTAGTGTTCCTATATCGTCATTTCCTTTTACGAAACTTCTTACAGATTTATTTCCATTATTGATTTGTCTAGCTGTATAAGTTAAGGTATTAATACTTTTAAACAATCTTCTAAATAAGAAAAAACCTATTAGTAAAACCAATATAAAAGCAGTTAATGCTGCTGGAAATATTTTGAAAAAAGCAGAGTCAACTTGTTTTAATAAATCTTCTTTATAAAAAGTTTTTATTAATAAAAAAATATATCTTTCATCTTTATTTAATGATAGTTTTCTCACCCAAGTTAATGCTTCTTTGTTATTTAACATATGAGAAATAGGTGCATTGTTTTTTGCACTATAAAGCTGTTTTGCTGTTAAGTTTCCTGTATAGATGTTTTTTACATTTGACATATTACTCAAGGTATATCTTTTTTTTCTCTCATTAGTATCTTCTGTATAAAGAGGTTTTGAATTATCATTTTTGATTTTTGAGTTTAACCAAATAAGATAGGTTTTTCCTTTGTGTAGTTCTTGGGTTGTTTTAAAAGATTTTTGTATATTAGTTTTAATGCTTTTTTCAAAACTATTATGGTTTTGATTTAAGTTTGCTTTATTTAAGAATATAGTTATTGTAGTATTTTCATTTAGTTTAGTTGTATAAAAAAAATACTTTTGATAATAGACATAGTCTTTACTTAAGTTTTTTAGTTTATGAATTTCCCATTTATCTAACTCTTTTAAATTATAATCATCATAAATCTCTTTATTTGAACTAATATATAAATTATCTTTTGTTTTAATTGCAAAATTACTATTCTTAAGAGTTTCATTCTTTTGAATCTGTTTTATTAGATTGTTTAGTTCAAAATTTTTCTTTAGATTTAAAAGTTCAAGTTCTATTTTTTTTTGATTTAGCTCAATCTCAAGTTTTGACTGCATTCTTATTGCTTTACCTGCAACTTTTATTTGTTCTTGAGTGATATTTAATACTTGTTCTATTTCATTTAAAAGTCTATTGTATTGTTCTTCTTCTGTTTTTGGAACAATTATTAAAAAAAGAATAGTTAATAAAAATAGTGCTAAAGCAAATAAGGATAGAGTTACTTTAGCATTTAATGAATACTGTTTTATATTTAACAATCTACTCAAAATTCAAAACTCTCAATTTATAACCTTGTTCAAAAATATTTTCAAAAAGGTTAACTTTTGTTTTAATTTTTAATCTATATATTAAAGTTCGAAGTTTTCCTAAATCATAAATATCTTCTCTCCAAATATATGCAAAAATATTTTCAAAACTTGCAGTGTGATTTGTAGAAGTTGCTAATAGATCAAAAAGCTTTTTTTCATTTTTTGTAAGTTTTATTAACTTTTCATCAATATATAAAGAAGAACTTGTTTTATCAAACTTTATATTCTTTTCTAATTGTAAGAAGTCTGTTTTTTTCTCTTCTAAATCAATTTTTCTTTTAAAAAAGTATCTATGTTTATGTATCGCTGTATTTATTGTGGCTTTAAGTTCTTCATCTCTACAAGGTTTTATTAAATATCCATAAGGTTCACACTCTAATGCTTTATTTATAGTTTTATCATTAGTATAAGATGTTAAAAAAACTATTGGTATTTTGAACTTTTTCCAAATTATATTTGCAGCATCGATTCCTGTTTGCGTACTATTTAGATTTATATCCATAAGAATAATATCAGGAAAATTGTTTTGTGCATGAAGAATAGCTTTTGAAGGAGTACATTCTATACCACTTACATTAAATCCCATTTGATTTAGACTTAACTGAATAGCCATAGCTAAAACTATTTCATCTTCTACAATTAGTACATTTATATCATTTATTTTCGAATAACCTACTGGTTTAGTCAATACAATACCTTTACTTTTTATGTAATGATACTAATTATCAATTTAAATATTGATAAAAATAGAAATATAATCCATTTGTGATTACTTTGTGATTTTATATGAGTATGATTCTCAATATTAAATTAAGCGATAGGAAAAAGAATGAAACATAAAAATAAAATATTATTATCTTTATCTCTAAGTGCATCATTAGCATTAAGTGCAAATGCTAATGAGAAAGATTTAGGAGAAGTAAATATTAGTGATACTGCATTTGAATCACATATAAAAAGTATTACTTCAGATAAATTAAATCTTGTACAAGCAACTGATGTAAAAGATATTTTAGATTCACTTCCTTCTGTAAATGTAACAGGAAGTTCAAGATATTCACAAAAAGTTTATGTAAGAGGTTTAGAAGATAAGTTCTCAAATATTACAATTGATAATGCAAGAATAACAGGACAACTGTTCCATCACTCTGGTGATCAAACAATTGATGCTCAGATGTTAAAAATTGGCTCAATTGAGTTAGGACCAAACTCAGCTTTAAGTGGACCTGGTGTTGTAAATGGATCTTTTGTATATGAAACTAAAGACCCAAGTGATTTACTTGAAACAGGTGAAAACTTTGGTGGAAACATTTCAATTGGACATGAAACAGGTTATAACAGAAATAGTTTAAATCTTGCTCTTTATGGAAAAGCTTCAGAACAATTAGAGTTATTAGGAATTGTAAATGTTGTTGATGATGGTTTTATTGAAACGCCAGCAGGAGATGTAAAAGATAAAGAGAGTAAACTTGAAAGCGGTTTATTAAAAACTGTATTCAAACCAAATGATAGCAATACTTTTAAACTCTCTTATAATAAATATAATGATGGTGGAAATAGAAATATTTCAGGTGAAAAAGGAAATACAACACAAGTAACTGATAATGACTTTAATGAAATCACTAGAGATACATATACTTTAAATTATGAATATAATCCAAATAGTGATTTAGTAAAAATTGATGCAAATATTTTCTATAATGCACAAGAAATGTATAGACAAAGAGCAGATACATTTGATGTAAATGGTATAAAATCTGGTGTAAATGGTGATAGATATTATGAAAATACTAGTGAAGGTTTTGATTTAAGAAATAGAACAATTTTAGGAAATCATATATTAACTTATGGAATTGATTATTCAAAAGATGAACAATCAAAAAATTCAACAGGTGATTCAGGTACAGCATATAGTTCAAGAAGTAATAGTGATGTTGTAAACAACAATAATATAGATGGTTCAGGAACATTAACATCAAGTGGTTTATATTTTGAAGATGAAGTTTTACTTGGAGATTTAGTTTTAAATCTAGGTGCGAGATATGATAAGTTTAAATTAGGTGGATGGTATAGTGGAAGTTTTGATGAGGTTTCACCAAAATTTAAAGGAAAATACCAATTCAATGATGAACTAAGTTTTAGAGTAGGGTATGGTAAAATCTTTAAAGCTCCTGCATTACCTGAAACTTTAACTTTATCTCAAAGTGACATTGATACATGGACTTCAAATGGTGTAAAAGCGCAAGAAGGTCATAACTATGAAGCCGGTTTTGACTATGATTTATCAAGTGCTTTAAATGCTGATAGTTCGATTTTTGGATTTACAGCTTATAAATATAATGTAGATAACTATTCTCATCCTACAAAAAACAATGCTTTAGAACCTCAATATGATGTAAAGATTTATGGTTTTGAGTCTATGTTTGAATATAATAAAAATAATTTAGGCTTAAGTCTATCTCATTCTTATTCTGATGGAGAAGAAAAAAGTTTAAGTGATGGAAGTAAAAAAGATCCTAAAACTGCAAAAATTCATGCTTTTAAAACAGGTTTAGACTATAGTTTCTCAAATGCTTTAAAACTTTCTTATAGTGCGCAGTATGTATTAGGTAATAAATATAAATATACACAATCACAAACAGTACAAAGAAGTGGTTATGCTGTTCATAATCTTAATTCAACTTATAAATTCAATAATGGAACTTTAAAAGGTGCGACATTAAACTTTGGTGTTGATAATATTTTTGATAAAAAATATGCTCAACATACTGCCTTTGGAGTGTACTTTGATAACCCAACTTATACAGACTATGAAGTTGGTAGAAACTTTAAAGTTAAGTTATCTTACAAGTTTTAGGGTTTAAATGAGTGCATTTAGTAAAAAAATAAGGTCTCTTCACAGAGACCTTGGATATTTTGTAATAGGTCTTACTTTAATTTATGCTATTACAGGAATTGTTCTTTCAGGTAGAGGTCTTGGTTGGTTTAAAGTTGAATTTAAAGATTTAGCTGTAATTGAAAAAAATATTTCAAAAGATAGTTTTAATGATGAGTTTAAAAAAATTGTCTTACAAGGAAAAGTAAAAGAGATTTTTGATGAATCATCATATGCAAATGTAAAAAAGCATTTAAAACTAAAATTTGTTAAACAAGAAAATGAAGTTTTACACTTTAATGCATGGAGAACATTAAATGTAAAATACGAGCAAACAAGTGGTAATCTAGACGTGCGATATAAAGGATACCCAGTTGCTTTAGAAGTTTTTGTTCATGCCCATAAAGCCAAACACGATAGTGCTTGGTTTTACTTAGCAATAATTTATAGTGTAATATTATCTTTTCTTGCAATCTCATCTTTTTGGATGGTAAAAGGTAAAAACGGCTTCAAAAGAAGAGGTGTGTACTTTATGCTAGCAGGTTTTGCTGTAGTAGCACTCTTTCTATATATCTAACTAAATTTTAAAACTAGGCAATAAGTTTTGCGATTTCTTATTGCTTTAGTTTGAAATTTCTGAAACTATTTAACTAATTTAATTATTTTAATAAAACTTAAAACTTAAATTCATTATTATTTTGCAATATAAATAAGGGAATATAATAAAAGAAAAATATGGCAGGTCATGAGTTTTCACTTTAAAAAAAGTCAAATTCACAATTCAATACCTGAGCCATTAATTTGTTAGACCACAAAAGGAATACTACATGAGTAAAGATATTGAACTTTTAAAACCAAAGGCAGTTATTGCTACAGATACAACAAAATTTGAACAATATTTAGAATATTTAGAATTACCAACTGACAATATTTTAGCTAGTTATAGCCAAAGACAAACAATTGAAGCTAATTTAGCAGAATTTATTTCTCGTTTAGATACAGAAACTAAACGAGAAGGAAGATATTTATCGAAATTTGTTGCTGCTTCATCTATAGGATTATTTGATGCAGCTTTAAACTATGTTTGGAATGAAGTTGTAATCAACTTAAGAAAGAAAGCAGTAATCTATGGTTTAGAATTTTTCTTTGATGCAGCTGTTGGAGGTTCAAAGAGAGAAGATTTTACATCTGAAGATGATTTATCTGGAATCAAAGACAATACATTAATTAATACATGTTTTAAACTAGAATTAATTTCAGAAATTGTATCTACAAAATTACATCATATTTTGACTATGCGAAATGATATTGGTTCATCTCATCCAAACACATATTCAATAAATGCATTTGAACTATTAGGATGGCTGGAAACATGCGTAACTGATGTTTTAAATGACAAGCCATCTGAAGCAGCTATACAAATTAAATCATTTATAGATAATTTAAAGACGACAGAAACAATACTAGATACTGCTAGTTTACAAAGTATGGAAAAGCCGTTAAAAGAATTATCTGTTCAGAATACAGATAACCTTTTAAATAATATTTTTGGGATTTATGTTTCAGGTAAATCTGGAAATATTATAAGAAAAAACATTGCTCAAATTGCACCTTTTATTTGGGGGCATAGTAGTGACTCAATAAAATACAAGTTAGGGATTATGTTAGATGGATATAAAAATAATCTTTATCATGAAAAGCACGCACTTGGATTAGAATTTTTTACATTTTGTGATGGAAATAAATATCAATCATTAGAATCAAAAATAATATCTATTGATGAATTAACTGATGATTTGCTAGAAGCAAGATATGGTTGGGATAATTTTCAAAATGAACCTCCATATATACGAAAAATTTTAACTTATTTTGAAACTGAAAATGACATTCCAAAAGAAAGAATAGAGAAAATAGTAAAAGTTATTTTAATTTGTAGAATAGGAAAAGGTATTAGGTATAATCATGGTGTATCCCCTAATGGTAAAGTTCTTTATGATAAATTTTTTAAACTGTTAGGAGACAATAACATAATACATGTTTTAGAACAAATGCATAGTTATGAAGTGAGAGTTAAACTTGACAACCGTTACGGGCAAGATAATATGATAGACATTTTAAATCTTTTAAAAGAAAATACAGTCAGTGAAAGATTACATGAAATCATAGATTTTCTCTTGAGTAAAAAAACATTATTACATAAAATACACAATGATAAAGACTATAAAGATATTGCAGGAAAATATATTAATTTGGATAAGTAATAAAGAATTAACTTTTAAATATAGAAAGAAATAGGGGGCAGGTAATGAATTTCCACTTTCAAAAAAGTCAAAACCATAATTCAATATCTGACCCATATTACTATTAATTCATAAAGGAATAATATTAAATAAAGATAACATCTTCATGATAGTTACATTTTTATTGTGCCTTTCCATATTTAGTTTTATTTTATTTGAGAAAATAGAGTATTTCTATATATAGCAGAAAAACTAATCAAAAGTTAAGATACTTAACTTTTATGATTAAGCCTTGCAAAAATCACTTAAAGAAAAATTAAACTTCTCTTAGATAAAATCACGGTTCTAATTTTGAATTAGAATGTCACATGTGTCAAATTCCTGTTATGGGTTGTGCAATTTTGCATTAAGGGACACAGAGGCAAAACCCAATTTTAAATATATCCAAGGAGATACTATGGTTACAATGAAAGACCTATTAGAGTGTGGTGTACACTTCGGACACCAAACAAGAAGATGGAATCCAAAAATGAAAAAATTCATTTTCGGTGTAAGAAAGAACATTTATATTATTGATTTACAAAAAACATTAAGATATTTCAGATATACATACAATGTAGTAAGAGATAGAGCTGCTGAAGGTCAAACAATGATCTTTGTTGGTACTAAAAAACAAGCTTCTGAAGCTATCAAAAAAGCTGCTGAGTCTTGTGATATGCCATACGTTAACCACAGATGGTTAGGTGGTATGTTAACAAACTACGGAACAATCAAAAAATCTATTAGAAAATTAGAAATCATCAAAAAGATGAGAGAAGAAGGTCAATTAGACTTATTAACTAAGAAAGAAGCATTAATGCTTTCTAGAAAAGAGCAAAAATTAGAGCTTTACTTAGGTGGTATTAAAGAAATGAACAAATTACCAGATATGATGTTCATTATTGATGCTGTTAAAGAAAAAATTGCTATTAAAGAAGCTAGAAGATTAGGAATCACTGTTATCGCTCCTTTAGATACTAACTGTGACCCTGATTTAGTTGATTTACCAATTCCAGGTAATGATGATGCAATCAGATCTATTCAACTATTTTGTAACGAAATGGCTGCAGCTATGAACGAAGGTAAAGCAGCATTAGCAGACGAAGAAGGTCAAGAAGAGGAAGCTGTTTCAACTGAAGAAGCAGAAGAAATTGTAGCTGAAGCTGTTGCTGAAGGTGAAGCTGAGGCAAACGAATCTAATACTGAGGAAGCGTAATTATGGCAGGTGCAACTCCAAAATTAATTAAAGAATTAAGAGAAAAATCTGGTGCAGGAATGCTTGATTGTAAAAACGCATTAAATGAGTGTAACGGTGATATCGAAGAAGCTCAAAAGTGGTTAAGAGAGCAAGGTTTAGCAAAAGCTGCTAAAAAATCTTCTAACGTAGCTGCTGAAGGTATTATTACTATTTTAGTAAATGATGATTTCACAAAAGCAACTATGACTGAGGTTAACTCTCAAACTGACTTCGTTGCTAAAAATGAGCAATTCCTTAACTTAACTAAAGGAATCACTGCTCACGCTCAAGAAAACAATATTGTTGATGCTGAAGCTTTAGCACAATCAACAATTGAAGGTCAAGAGTTTACTACATACTTAAACGAAAAAATCGCTGTTATCGGTGAAAATTTAGTTGCAAGAAAAGTTGTAAATGTTGAAGGTCCTGTTGTAAATGCATACGTTCACTTAGGAAAAGTAGGTGTTATCTTAGCTGCTAAATGTGATGATGCTGCAAGAGAAAAAACTACTGAATTATTAAAGAAAGTTGCAATGCACGCTGCATCTATGAAACCAACTGTTATTTCTTACGCAGATTTATCAGCTGAATTCATTGAATCAGAAAACAAAGCAATTATTGCAGATATTGAAAAAGAGAACGAAGAGTTAGTAAGACTTGGTAAACCTCTTAAAAATATCCCTCAATTCGTTTCTAAACAACAATTAACTGAAGAAGCAGTTGAAGTTGCTAGAAATGAAATGAAAGAAGAGTTAATCGCTCAAGGTAAACCTGAAAAAATTATCGACAACATCGTTGCTGGTAAAATTAACAGATGGATTGAAGATAACTCTCAATTAGATAAAACTCACGCTTTATTATCTCAAACTTATGTTATGGATGATTCAATGACAGTTGAGCAAGCTATTAAAGCTGTTGATGCTTCAATTGAAATTGTTGAGTACGTAAGATTCGAACTTGGTGATGGTATCGAGAAAAAAGAAGAAGATTTTGCTGCAGAAGTTGCTGCACAAATGGGTAACTAATAATTATTTATAATTATAACTACTTTAAAGGATTATGTAATGGGTGTACAAAATAATAATGAGGCACTCATTACACCTCCTCTCTTAGAAGCTAAAGAACTATTTCATAAATTTGATTATGAACTTTTTAAAAATATAAATCTAGCATTATACAAAAAACAATCTATAGCAATTATTGGGACAAGTGGAAGTGGTAAATCAACACTTTTGAATATCTTGTCATCTTTGTTAAAACCTTTTGAAGGTGTTGTAACATTTGAAAATAAAAGCTTATATGATATTTCTCAAAAAAATCTTTTAAAGATAAGAAGAGAAGATTTTGGTATAATATTTCAGGCTCATTATCTTTTTAGAGGGTTTAGTGCAAATGAAAATTTGGAAATTGCAGAACTTTTAAGCCAAGAGAAAATAGATGATACTTTACTACAAAACCTAGGTATTGAACATGTTTTAAAACAAGGTGTAGGAGAGCTTAGTGGTGGACAACAACAAAGGCTTTCAATAGCAAGAGTATTGACAAAAAAACCAAAGATTATATTTGCAGATGAACCAACAGGTAATCTTGATAAAGATACAGCAAATATAGTTATGGATACACTATTTAATTATATTAAAGATAAAGAAGCAGGTTTAATACTTGTTACACATGAAAATGATTTAGCAATGAAATGTGATAAAGTATATAAGCTTGTTGATAAACAATTGCAGGAGTTAAAGTGAATTTATTATTGATATGTGAAACTGCAATAATAGAACAAATCTTTTCATTAGTTTGCAAAAAGTTAAATTTAGATTTAACTATTACAGATGATACTAACGTAAAAGAAAAATATGACTTAATTGTAATCGATCAAAGTTTTATAGATGATAAATTTAATATAATTAAGCAGTATTCTAAAAGGCTTGGAGCTATATCAAGTGAAGAGTTACCATTTGATAAATCTAGAGATTTTATAATCCCTAGACCTTTTTTACCTACAAAATTACAAGAAATTATAAAAGAAGAACTTGAGAATATTAAAGAAGATGAAAAAGAAGCAACTGCTAATTTTCTTAACTCAAACTCTTCAAGAATGGAAGATGAATATTATGAAGATGAGGAAGTAACTATTCCAATTACAGATTATGTAGAATCACTTGCAGATGATGTTTACTCAGATATAGAAGATGATAATGATGAAAGTATAGTAAGCCTTGCTTCTTTAAAGGAAGGTGGAGTACTTGATAGTCAAGAGTTAAATAAAATCAATAATATTTTAAAAGAAGAAAAAATCCAAAATGAAGTTGAATTAGAGCAGCAAGATTGGAAAGATATCTCAGATATTATTGATGATGCTTTAGAAGAAGTAAAAGAGTATGAATTTAACTTAGATGATGGTCAAGGTAAATCAGAAGTACTACCATATAAATTAGTTTTAAGTGATTATAGTATTAATGAATTAAAACCATTTTTAGAAAAGTTTAATCAAGAAGTAATAGATAAACTTTCAAGTGGTCAAAGTGTTGATATAAGATTAGTATTAAAGGATAAATAGTTGATTAAAGAAAAACATGGTGCAATTCTTATCTTATCAGGGCCTAGCGGTTGTGGTAAGTCAACTTTATTAAAAGAAGTATATAAAGATATTGATGATTATTACTTTTCAATCTCTACTACAACAAGAGCTCCTAGAGAAGGTGAAGCTCATGGAGTTGATTACTTTTTTGTATCAAAAGAAGAGTTCGAAAAAGATATTGAAAATGGTGATTTCTTAGAGTATGCAAATGTACATGGAAACTACTATGGTACATCATTAAAACCTGTTAAAGAGGCTTTAAATGAAGGTAAATTAGTTATATTTGATATTGATGTTCAAGGACATGAATTAGTTAGAAAACAACTTGATGATGTTGTTACTTCTGTATTTATAACTACACCAAACTTAAGTGAATTAGAAAATAGATTAAATAGTAGAGCAACTGATGCTAAAGATGTAATCGAAAAAAGAATTAAAAATGCTAAGCATGAGGTAGAATTTTTTCAAGAGTATGACTATTTTATAATTAATGATGATTTACAAGAATCTTCAAAACAGTTAGTTAGTATTGCTAATATTGCAAGAATTAAAACTAAACTTTTTACTAAAGAAAATATAGTATCAAGTTGGCTTAAATAAGCCTACTTGATACTATCATAATTTAAAGGTTTTTCAAAGTAGTAACCTTGACAATAATCTATCTTTAACTCTTTTATTTTATTATAGATTTCCTCTTTTGATACAAATTCAGCTACAGTTTTAACTCCAAACTCTTTTGAGAAGTTTGCAATAGTTGTAACAATAATCTCTAAATCTTTAGATGTATTTATATTCTCAATTAATGAACCATCAATTTTAACAAAGTCGATATCTAAAAGTGTTAAAAGGTTGAAATTTGAATAACCTGCACCAAAGTCATCAACTCCAACTGCACAATTGAATTTTCTTACATTTTCAATGAATTTAGTTACTTCATCAAAGTCAGAAATCTCTTCAGATTCTAAAATCTCAAACTCCAATAAATGTGAATAGTCTTTATTCTCTTCAATAATTTTATAAATAAATGAAGTTGTTTCTTTATTTGCTATATCATCAAAAGAGATATTTACAGAAACTCTCTTATTTTTATTTTTGATAAGTTTAAATGAATCTTCAATAACTATCTTAATGATATTTGGATAAAGTTTAGTTCTTTTTGCTACATTTAAAAAGTTAATTGGAGAAATCTCTTTATTGTCTTTTGTAACATATCTAATTAAGGCTTCGTATTTATAAATCTCTTTAGTTTTAGTATCTACTATTGGTTGGAAGTATGCTTGGAAAAGATTCTCTCTAAATCCAATTTTTACTTGTTTTACCCATTTTATATTCTCTTCAAAAGATTCTTGGATATTAAATGCTTCATTATAAATCATAATTCTTTGCATTTTACTTCTTGCATAGTTAATTACTCTTTGAGAGTATTTAAATGCTCTTGCTCCATCACCTTTTGCAATACCAATAGTTACATTAATATCAATTTCATCATCATTGATAAATAATGAGTCTTTTTCTATTTTATCAGCAAAGCTTTTACATAAGTCGTAAAACTTATTTACATCTTCATCTTTGTCTTTTGAAACGATTGCAAACTTATCGGCTTCCATTCTATAAATTTTGAAATGTTCAGCACTAAAATGTTTTTTGATTGTTTTTGCAAGCTCTGATAAAATAATATCACCATTTTTTTCACCAAAAAGGTCATTGATTGTTGAAAATTCATCAATATCTAAAAGTGCCATTAGTTCAATATCTGTATTTTCTAAATCTTTTTTTAATCTATTTCTGTTTGGTAGGTTTGTTAGTTTATCTATATATAAGTCTTTTAGTTCATGGTAAAGTAGTGATTGTGACATAACTTGTAGAAGTTTTGATACATCAATAGGTTTTAGAACATATTTATCAACACCTATATCAATAGCTTCTAATAAATACTCTTTATTAGAAAAAGCAGTTGCTACTATAATAGGTATATTCATATTTATTTTTTTAATTTCTTTAACCATTTCAAGACCATTCATATTTGGCATATTTACATCAGTAATGATTAAATCGATTTCATCTTGATATTTTTTAAAAAGTTCCAAACCCTCTTGCCCATCTTGTGCAAGGTATTGTTTTTTTGTAAATCCTTTTAAAATTTGATGAGTCACATCCCTTAAGTCTTTTTCGTCTTCAGCATAAAGGATTGTTATGTTTTTTAGTATAGAAATATTATTATTTACCATTAAGACTTACTCCATAATTATTACGATATAATATCATATTTTGATATAAATAAAGTTAATCATATAATAAATAATAACTTCTAAACTAAATTAAAGTTTCAATCAAAAAATTATTTATAGTAAATAGGAATTATATTAGTGTCTAAAGTAAAGTGTAATCATTGTCATTTAAGCTTTGATGATAATGTTATGATAAAAGAGGGTGAATTAAATTTTTGTTGTAAAGGTTGTCAAGGTGTATATCATTTACTAAAAGATGATGGTCTTGATTCTTTTTATGACAAACTTGGAAATAAAACTATTACACCTCCTATAAAGCTTGATAATGATGATTTAGAAAAGTTTAATACTGCAAGTTTTGAAAATTCATATGTAAGAGTTACAAATGAAGGCTTTAAACAAATTGATTTAATTATTGAAGGTATTCATTGTGCAGCTTGTGTATGGTTAAATGAAAAGATTCTTTTTGAAACGCAAGGTATTATTGAAGCTAATATAAATTTTACTACTAATAAAGCTGTAATTACATGGGATAGTGATGAGATTAAGTTATCACAAATTATTGAAAAAATAAGATCTATTGGTTATAACGCTTATGCATATGACTCTTCCGTAGCTGATAAAAAAGCAACAGAAGCAAAAAGAGATTATTTTATAAAAATGATGGTTGCTGTTGTTGGTAGTATGAATATTATGATGCTTGGAGTTGCAAAATATACTGGCTTTTTTACTGGTATGAGTGAAGAAGTAAAATGGATGGTTCACTTAGGAGAGTTTTTACTTTCAACACCAGTTCTATTTTATTCAGGTTGGGTGTTTTTCAAAGGTGCATATTATGGTTTAAAAAATAGAGTTTTAAATATGGATTTTTTAGTTGCATCAGGTGCTACTTTAACATATATTTATTCTTTATTTATTTTATTTGGTGCAAAAGGTGAAAGCTATTTTGACTCAGTTGCTATGATTATAACTTTTGTTTTAGTTGGAAAGTATTTAGAAGTAATTGGCAAAAAATCAGCTGTTGATACTCTTGATAAAATTAAATCAACACTTCCTTTAGAAGCTGTAGTGATAAAAGATGGTAAAAGAGATACTATTTCGTTAAATAGTATAAATATCGGTGATATTGTAGAGATAAAAGCTGGTGATAAAGTACCTGTTGATGGGATAATAAAAAAAGGAAGAGGTTCTTTTGATGAATCTTCACTTACAGGTGAATCTATGCCTGTATTTAAAAAAGAGGGGGATTTACTTTATAGTGGTACTATAAATACAGATTCTCTTGTGGAGTTTGAAGTTACTAAGGATTTTAAAAATTCAACTTTTTCATCAATTGTTACTTTACTTGAAGACTCTTTGAATTCTAAACCAAAAATACAGTCAAAAGCAAATGAAGTTTCAAAAGGTTTTACGGTTTCTATTTTAACTCTATCTTTACTTACTTTTTTAGTTTGGTATTTCTTTGGAGTTGATTTAGGGTTTGATTATGAGGGAACGAATCATTTTGAAAAATCATTTATTGTTGCTGTATCTGTAATCGTTATTGCTTGTCCTTGTGCCTTAGCATTAGCTACACCAATGGCTAGTTTGATAGGTATTTCACTTTTAGCAAAGAAAGGTTTACTATTTAAAGAAGCAAAATTTATTGAAACATTAGCTTTAACAAATAGTGTAGTTTTTGATAAAACAGGTACCCTAACAAAAGGAAAACTAAAAGTTATAAACTCAAAAGTTTTAGATGATAGTATTGATAAACTACATTTACTTTACTCTTTAGTTGCTTCTTCAAAACATCCTGTAAGTATTGCTGTAAAGAAATATTTAGATGAAAACTATGAGCTTGAACAAAAAGAGTTAGAAGAGATAAAAAGTATAGATGCAAAAGGTTTAAGTGCAAAATATAAAAATCTTGATTCCAAAGAGTCTACTTTACTTGGTGGTAATCAAGAATTAATGCAATCAAATGGTATTGCGTATAAATTTGAATCAAGCAAAACTGTATATATGTTTGCAATAGACACAGAAGTAATTGCAACATTTGAGCTTGAAGATGAGATAAAAGAGAATGCACAAGATTTAATCTCTTATTTAAAAGCAAATGATATCGAAGTTATTATGTTAACAGGTGATAATCAAAGTGTTGCAAAAGAAGTTTGTGATAAGCTTTCTATTGATAGTTATTATGCTAAACAAACGCCTCTTGATAAAGCTAACTTTATTAAGAAATTAAAACAAGAGGGTAAAACTGTTGTTATGGCTGGTGATGGAGTTAATGATTCTGTTGCTTTATCAAATGCTGATGTTGCAATTGCTATGGGTAACTCAGCTGATATTACGATGCAAGTTTCAGATATTGTTTTATTAAATTCATCATTGCTTTCTTTGAAGAACTCTTTTAAAATTTCAAAAAGAACATATAAGTTTATAAAGCAAAATTTAGCTATATCTTTATTTTATAATATAGTTACTATTCCTTTTGCAATGTTTGGATATGTAATACCTTTAGTAGCAGCATTATCAATGAGTTTAAGTTCATTGCTTGTTGTACTAAACTCACTTAGAATTAAAATGAAATAGGAAAAAATATGATTAATGATACTTTGTTTATGATGTTAGTAGTGGGATTAATTATCTCATTTGGTCTTTTATTACTTTTTGTGTGGGGTGCAAAAACTGGTCAGTTTGATGACTCTAATAAAATGGTTGATGGTTTACTATTTGATAGTGAAGATGACTTAAATGATGCAATAAACAAAGAGAAAAAACTAAAAGATGCTAAAGAAGCAAAATTGAAAAAAGAGAAGAGTGAAAACGAGGTTAGTTAAAACTAACCTCTTTGAAGAATTACTAATTATTTAAATGCAGCAATTTGCTTAGCTAAATCAGCAATGTCAGCGTCAGAAAGTCTAGCAACTTGACCTTTCATAACACCTTTCATAGCTCCACCATAAGTTCCATCTTTGTAACCTTTTAATGCAGCGATAGTTTTAGCTTCATCCCAACCTTTAATGATTTGAGATTTACCTAATGCAGCTTTTTCACCGTTTGCACCATGACAACCAGCACATGCAGCAAAAGATGCAGCAGATAATGTTGCAGCAGTAGCTGCAGCAAATAATGTAGTTAATACTAATTTCTTCATTGTTTCTCCTTAAATTTGAATAAATATTTTAGCTATTTTTTCTTTTTATTAGCTTAATATTCACAATTAGTTTTCATCGACAATATAAGTGTTACCTATAATTGTGTATCAATTGTGAAGATTTAAATAAGTCTAATTTTGCAAAGCTAAAGGCACTTTTTTATATAGTATGTTTTTAAATTACCAAGAGGTTTTTATGGAAAGTGAAATAGTTTTAGAAATTGATAATTTAAGCTTTGCTTATAAAAAAGATATGCCCATTTATGAAAACTTTTCAATGTCTTTAAAAAAGGGTGAACTTTTTACAATTTTTGGGAAAAGTGGCAGTGGTAAAACAACACTTTTTGAACTTATAATGGGTAGTTTAAAGCCTCAAGTAGGAACTATAAAAAAACAGAGTTTAAGTCTTATTTTTCAAGACCCTTATAACTCTTTTCATCCTACTTATAATATAATTGAACAAATTAAAGATGTAATAAATTATGACTTTTATGAAGATATGAAAATCTATCTAAAAGAGTTAAGTTTAGATGAAAAACTACTTCATAAAAAACCTTATGAATTAAGCGGTGGGCAACTTCAAAGATGCTCAATTTTAAGAGCTCTTTTAATGAAGCCTAAACTTTTATTGGTTGATGAACCAACATCAGCTTTAGATAATATCATCGCATATGATGTAATGAAACTTTTAATAAAATATTTAGACAAATGTGCAATTTTACTAATTACACATGATATAGATTTAGCTACTTGGTGTAGCGATAAAATTATAAGATTGGATAAAAATGAAAGAGACTAATAAAGCCTTAGTTCTGCTTAATATGGGTGGAGCTAGAAGTAAAGATGAATTAAAACTTTTTTTAACAAATATGTTTAATGATAAAAATATCATTGCAGCACCAAAATTAATTAGAAAAATGATTGCATTTTTCATTACAACTTCAAGACTTAATGAAGCTTGGAAAAACTATGAAGAGATTGGTGGTTTCTCACCACTAAATCCTTTAACAGAAAAATTAGTAAAAAAAGCAAATGACAAAATTGAAGGGTATAAAACTTATCAAGTTATGAGATATACTCCTCCTTTTGCAAAAGATGTGATAGAGCAGATGAAAAAAGATGGTATAGAAGAGGTTTGCTTACTTCCTTTATATCCACAGTTTTCAACAACAACTACAAAATCTTCACTTGAGGATTTTAAAGCATATGCTAAGGACTCTTTTAAAATTAGAACAAAAGGTACTTTTTATAAAAATGAGTCTTTTAATAAATGTATTGTTGAAGAGATAAAAGATAAAATTAAATCAGATGCAAGTGAATTTAATCTTATTTTCTCTGCTCATGGATTACCACAGAAAATTGTTGATAAAGGTGATCCTTATGAAAAGCAAATGAATAAACATGTAGAGATTTTATCAAAGATGTTAGAAGCAGAGGGACAAAAGTTTAAATCAATAAACTTAGCTTACCAATCAAAAGTTGGTCCGATGAAATGGCTTGACCCATCTTTAGATGATATGTTAAAAAATTTCAAAGAAGAAAAAGTAATCATTTATCCAATAGCTTTTACTATTGATAATTCTGAAACAGATTTTGAACTTGATATTGAGTATAGAGAAATAGCTGAAGAGTTAGGAATTGAAGAGTTTAGAGTGTGTAAATGTGTAAATGATAGTGATATGTTTATAGAAGCTATTAAGGATATTATTAAATAAAAAGGAAAAAAATGGATAATCAACTTTTATTGAAAATTGCAAAAGATACAATCGCTTCTAGATTTGATAAATCAAAGGCAGTAGATAAACAATCATTATTGGAAGACTATCCATTTTTAAGTGAAAAAAGAGCTACTTTTGTAACTATAAACTTAGATAATAAACTAAGAGGTTGTATAGGTACTTTAGAAGCTAAACACTCTTTATTAGATGACTTAGTTGCTAATGCAAATAGTGCAGCTTATTATGACCCTAGATTTTATCCTTTAAGTTTAGATGAATTAGATAAAGTAGATATTGAAATATCTATTTTAAGTGAAGCAAAACCTTTGAATTATAAAGATATTGAAGATTTAAAAAATAAAATCATTCCTTTTAAACATGGGGTTATTTTAGAAAAAGGAATAAAAAAGGCTACATTTTTGCCTCAAGTTTGGGAGCAATTGCCTATTTTTGAGAACTTTTTTGAGCATCTTTGTAATAAAGCTGATTTAAAACAAGATTGTCTTTTAGAGTATCCAGATATATACATTTATGAAGTACAAAAAATAAAATGAAATATTTTAGAAAAGACAAAAACAGATTAGTTTGTCTTTTATGCTCTTATTATTGTAAGTTAAAAGAAGGGCAAGTAGGTATTTGTGGAGTTAATAAAAACATAGGTGATAAAATAGAGTGTTTAGTTTATGGTTATCCTGCAGCTATGAATGTTGATCCTATTGAAAAAAAGCCCTTATATCATTTCCTACCTGATACAAAATCATTTTCTTTAGGAACAGTTGGGTGTAATTTTAGATGTTTATTTTGTCAAAATCATGGTATATCTCAAGAACATAATATAAATAAATCTGTTTATTATAGTCCAAAAGATATTGTAGATATGGCTGTTTTTTATGGATGCAAGACTATTTCTTATACTTATAATGAACCAACAATTTTTTATCCTTATGCAAAAGATTGTGCAATTGAGGCAAAAAAACAAGGAATTAAAAATATTTATGTTTCAAATGGTTTTGAAAGCCTTGAAGTAATTGATGATATGAAAGATATTATTGATGCTGTAAATATTGATTTAAAATGTTTTAATGAGAACTATTATAAAAAAGAGTTAGGTGGTAGTTTAAAACAAGTTTTGCAAAACCTAAAACATTTTAAGAAAAATTGTATTTGGGTAGAAGTAACAACTTTAATAGTTCCTACAAAAAATGACTCTGTGGAGGAGTTAACAAAAATTGCAAAGTTTATTAAAGAAGAGTTAGGAGAGTTTACACCTTGGCATATTTCTGCTTTTCATCCAGACTATAAAGAATTAAATCTTCCTAGAACCTCTTTTAAATCTTTGAAGATGGCCTACGATATAGCAAAAAAGATTGGCTTAAAATATGTATATATTGGAAATTTGTCTTTTGATAATCACACAAAATGTCCATCTTGTGATGAAATGCTTATTAAAAGAAATAGATTTGATGTAATAGAAAATAGAATATTAAATGGTAAATGTCCAAAATGTAAATATAAAATTGAAGGAGTTTTTTCATGAGTATTAGAAAAACAGTAGTTGCAGGTAGTTTTTATCCTGATACAAAAAATGAAATAAATGAATATATTAATCAGTTTAATAAAGTTAAAGATAATAGTGAGACTTTTAAAAATATAAGAGCAATCATTTCTCCTCATGCAGGATATATTTTTAGTGGTTTTACTGCAAATCTAGCATATAAAAAAGCAAGTGAAAATGAGTTTAAACGTATAGTTATTATTGGTCCTTCCCATAGAGTTTATTTAAAAGGTGCAAGTATTGCTTTGTATGATGAATATGAGACGCCATTGGGAAATATAGATATGGATTTAGATTTTTCTAACTCTTTGAAAGATAAGTTTGATTTTTTAGATTTTAATATAGAGTGCGAGTTTGAACACTCGACTGAAACACAAGCTCCCTTTATAAAAAACTATTTTCCAAATTCAAAAATAGTAGAGATTGTTTATGGTGATTGTAGCTATGAAGATATTGAAAAGTTAGTTGATGAGGTTTTAAAAGATAAAGATAATTTTGTTGTAATAAGTACTGATTTAAGTCATTTTCATAATCAAGAAGAGGCTAAATTGTTAGATAATATTTGTATTGAAGCTATAGATAAAATGGATATGAATAAATTTGAAAAATGTGAAGCTTGTGGAAAAATAGGAGTAATGGCAATAGTGAAGTTTGCAATAAAAAATGGTTTAGATACAAAAGTTCTGCACTATTGTACAAGTGCAGATGTGACAAAAGATAAAAATAGAGTAGTTGGTTATACTTCTGCTTTAATAGGAGAGCAAGAATAGATGTTTTTTTTAAAGAAATTTGTAGCAGCATTTTTACTTCCTTTGCCTATTGCTCTTTTTATGTTTGCATTAGGAGTTTATTTTTTATTTAAAAACTCTTTTACAAAAGCTAAGATAACTCTATTTTTTACAATTTCTTGGTTGGCACTTCTTTCTTTTCAGCCAATTTCAAACTCTATTTTAGAGCCATTAGAGAGTTCACATAAAGCTTTAATTCATACGCCAGAAGTAAAGTACATACTTGTTTTAGGAAATGGTCATGTAAGTAATGAGAATTTAAGTATTACATCTCAGGTAAATATGGTTGCACAAAATAGGCTAAATGAGGGAATAAAACATTTTAATAAACTTAAAAATGCTAAATTAATAGTATCTGGTTATGGTGGTTATGATAAAAATCCACATGCTTTTATGCAACAGCTTTTAGCAAATGCAATTGGAGTTGAAAATAAAGATATTATAAGATTAGATACACCAAGAGATACAAAAGAGGAAGCTATAAAAGCAAAAGAGATTATAAAAGATGAAAAGTTTATACTTGTAACTTCTGCTTCTCATATGAAACGATCAATGCTTCTTTTTCAAAAAGAGGGCTTAAATCCAATAGCCGCACCAACAAATCATTTAGTTCATGAAGAAAAAAGTTTTAGTTCATATTTTTCTAGTAGAAATTTATATAAAGTTGAAGTAGCTTTTCATGAGTATATAGGTTTACTTTACTCTAAACTTATGGGATATATTTAAAATTAAAAAAAATTAGATATAATTGCGACTTTGTTGCAAAAAGGTTGAAATTGAAAATATTAGAAATTAAAGATTTATCATTTGAATACTCTAAAAATATTAAAGTATTAGAAAATATAAATTTAAACGTAGATAGTGACGATTTTTTAGCAATAATAGGACCTAATGGTGGTGGTAAGTCAACACTTTTAAAACTTATATTAGGACTTATTAAAACTAAAGAAGGCTCTCTTTCTAAATATATAAAAAATGAGCAAATAGGATATGTTCCTCAAAATACAAATTTAAATATTGATTTTCCTATTACTGCTTTAGAAGTTGTTTTAATGGGACATATAACAGCTAAAAAAAGAATCTTTGGTTATGCTAAAGAGGATATAGAGTGTGCAAAACACTCATTAGAACAAGTGGGAATGAAAGGTTTTGAAAATAGAAAAATAGGTGACTTAAGTGGTGGTCAAAGACAAAGAGTATTCATAGCAAGGGCTCTTTGCTCAAACCCTAAAGTAATCTTACTTGATGAACCAACAGCAAGTATTGATGTTAAGGGACAAAATGAAATTTATGAACTACTCAAGCAGTTAAATAAAGATATTTGTATTGTTGTTGTAAGTCATGATATTTCAGTACTTTTAAACTATGCAAAAAAAGTTGCCCATGTGAATAAAAACTTAGTTTATCATTCACTAGAAAATATTCAAGAAAATATAAAAACAACAGATGAGCATTTATGTGAAGTTGAACTTTTATCAGCTTTAGGTAAAACACAAGTTTGTTGTGACCATAAGCATTAAGGATTGAGATGTTAGAAGCTTTACAATATGATTTTATTCAAAATGCTTTACTTGCAGGAGTTTTAATCTCAATATCAGCAGGAATTATAGGTTCACTAGTTGTTGTAAATAGATTAACTTTTTTAACAGGTGGAATTGCACATAGTTCTTATGGTGGAATAGGGCTTGCTATTTATTTAGGAATACCCGTTTTATTTGGTGCAACTGTTTTTGCAATAATTACTGCTGTGATTATTGCTATGCTTACACTAAAAAATAGAAATAGAGCAGATTCTATAATAGGATTGATGTGGGCATTTGGAATGGCATTAGGAATTATATTTGTTGATATTACTCCTGGATATAATGTTGACTTAATGTCATATCTTTTTGGTTCAATAATTGCTGTATCAAGTGCAGATGTTTTATATCTTACATTTTTAGATATTTTTATTATCTCAATTGTTATGTTTTTTTATAAGCAAATTTTGGCTGTTTCTTATGATAGTGAATTCGCTTCATTAAGAGGTATTAATACGAAGTTTTTTTATACACTTATTTTAATACTAGCTTCATTATGTGTAGTTGCTGCTATTAAAGCAGTAGGATTGATTTTGGTTATTGCATTACTTACAATTCCTACATATCTAGCTGAAAGTTTTGCTTCAAGACTTTCAACTATGATGATAATAAGTTCTGCACTAGCTACTTTATTTACAATAATAGGACTTGCTATTTCATACTATTATGATATTAGTTCAGGTGCAAGTATTATTATTTCAGCAGTAGTTATTTTAACTATTGTAAAACTATTTAAAAGATAAAACTACCTTTTGGTAGTTTTATATAACTACTTTATTTCTTCCTGTATTTTTTGCTTTATATACTTTTTCATCAGCTCTTTTAATTGTATCTTGAATATTTTCACCATCCCTATAAATGGTTGCTCCAATTGAACAGGTTTTATGTCCTACTTTTTTAAAGTTGTAGCTTTTAATTACTTCTCTTAAATGCTCTAAAGCATTTAATAAGTCATCTTTAGAAGTAACTTTTAAAAGTAAAATAAACTCTTCTCCTCCCCATCTTATAAGAATATCATCTCTTCGTGAATATTTATGAATAAGCTCAACAAATTTAATTAAAATATCATCTCCAACATCATGTCCATAATTGTCATTTACCATTTTAAAGTGGTCTATATCAAGTAGGGCAAGAGCAAACTTTGAAGTTTCATTATGATAGTTATATATCAAGTTTTGGTAATTTTGTTCAAAAAACTCTCTATTATAAGCATTTGTTAATTTATCATGAATTACTTTGTTTTCAAGTTCAATATTTTCTAAAATAGTATTTGAAATATCTGTAAAAGTTACGATTAAAGTATCTTTATCAAAATCATTAATTGAAATAGAAAAGGCTTTTGGATTAAAATCTTTTCCTACCATTGAAACGACTCTTTTATTGTCTGGTATAAATTTTAGTGTTTCAATCCAAGTTTTATTAGAAGGAACTTTCCCTAAATGGAAAAATCTATCATTTTCAATAAAGTATTCAGAAATACAATTATGAATTTTTTTGAATTCCTCTAATGTTTTACAGTTTACAAATTCTAAAAACTTTTTATTGGCAAAGTTAATTTGACCTTTATTTATTAAAAATACTATATTGTCTTGTGTATCAACAAATTTTTCTAAATTCCGATTTGTATTTTCAAGTCTAAATTGAGCCTCTTTTTCTTTAGAAATATCTCTTGCAGATGCAAAAATATACTCTTCTTCTCCTACTTTTACTTTTACAGCAGTTATTGCAGCAGTATAAACTTCTCCATCTTTTTTTACATGCTCTCTTTCAATATAGACAGGTTGGTAATGAACATGACTTATTATATCTCTGTATTCATCTATACTATTGATATCTTTATCCCAATTTATTACATTAAGATTTTTCATTTCTTCTTTTGTATATCCAAGTAACTCTTTTGCTTGTTTATTAAATTCAAGTAAATTACCATTTTTTATATCCATAATAAAAATTGCATCTGAAGCAAGATTTATAAAAGTTTGATATCTTTGTTTCTCTTTTATAATATTTTTTTCTAACTCTTTTTCTTTCGTTATATCTTTTATAATAGAGAATAAAATAGTTCCTTCTTCTGATTCAATAGGAGAGGAGTTTATTTCAACAGTTTTAATTTCATTGTTTTTAAGTCTGTGAGGAAATACAAAAGAGTTATGATCAAGTAGCTTGGCTTCTTTTATTGCTTCTGTTATTTCTTCTCTTGATAAGTGATTTATTTCGGAAATATGCATTTTTTTAAACTCATCTAGACTATATCCATAAAACTTACTTGCACTTTGGTTTGCATCTATTATCATTCCTGTATCAGGATTAACTAATATCATAATTGAATCATGTGTTCTAAACATATTTTCAAATCTAATTTTTTCTTTTTCATAAAGAGCAGTAGTCTTTTTTAGATTTTCTAAAGTATATGTTAATTCTTGGTTAGAATCCTCTAACTCTTCTTCTTTATTTTTTAGTGTTCTTTCATACTCTTTTTGTAAACTAACATCTCTTAATGATGCATATAAATATTTATGCCCATTTAAATAGATAAATTTTACATAAACTTGAACTTCTAGAGTTGTTTTATCTTTTCTTCTATATATTGATTCTATAAAACTATTTTTATTAATAATCTCTTCAATTTGTTTATCTGTATATAAAACAGTATTTACTTCCCAATCTTTTCTATTAAGTAATAAAGCTTCTTCTTTTGTATATCCCAAAATCTTTGCAAAAGAGTCTGAGCACATTACTACATTTCCTTTATTATCTATAATATGTACGCCATCAGTTGCATTATGAAGTAATGATTCAAATTTTCTTTTTTCATTTTTTATGAATCTTACTCTTATGGTATTTAAAACACCAAGCAGTATTAAAATACCAATTATCCATAAAAGCTCTTTATTGTATTTATTTTTTATTTCATACTCTTTTATTTCATATTTTTTAACTAATGTTTTTAAAGTATCTGCTCCTATTTCATCTATTTTTTTATTTAAGATATTAACTAGAATAGGATTATGTTTTATATTTATACCAATAGAGCCATTTGCTAACATATTTGGAACAGTTCCATTTATTTTAAATTTATCAAAACCATAATCTTTTATTATGTGCTCAAGTTTTAGGTGGTTTTGAACTAAATGTGCATTAGGATTGTCTTCAATAGTTTTCATGATTTTATCAAGATTAGATTCAAGTACAATATTTAAGTTTGGATACTGTTTCTTAAATACATTGTAGTGTGCAATATCTTTTGTGTAAAAAGTGTCATTTTTTATTGTTCTAATATCTTTTATATATCCTGATTTTGTACTACTTAGAATATCAAAAGATATTTCAAACACTGCATTTGTTGTTTTAATATTTTTAAATTTTGTTTGGTCTTTTTTTACTAAAGTAATTAAATCACATTGATTAGATTCAAGTTTAGAAATAAAATCTTTATCAGAATTAATAGAGAGTATATTAAATTGGATATTCAAGTTTTTTTCTATGATATTTAATATATCACCAGCAATACCAGTTAGTTTATTATCTACTTCTTGACTTATAGGAAAATGATTATATCTACTACATACAGTAAATGATTTATTCTCTTTTAGAAATTCTATTTCTTTTAGACTTAGGATATTACCATCTTTCGGAAGATATTTATGGTCATGTAAAATATGCCATTTATGATATAGTTTTTCTTTTTTCTCTTTGCTAATATTTTTTATAGCTTTATCTAAAATCTTAGGTAAAATCTTATCATCTTTGTTTGTTGCCATAAAGACTTTATTTACTAACTCTTTTTCTAAAACTATGTTTATTGAAAGCTCTTTATCACTTAAAAGTAGTTTTTCTGTTAGGTAAGTTAATACAGAATAGTCTTCTGTTATTGCATCAACTTTATTGTTTAGAACTGCTTCTAAAAGTTTTAGAACTGATTTGTATTGTATTACTTCAATTTCAGGATATTTTTCTTTTAAAACACTATTTATATAAAAGCCTTCCATAGTTCCTATTTTTTTATTTTTAAGATCTTCAAAGCTTTCATAATTGTGCTTACTTAGAATGGCCATTTTTATAGTAAAAATTAGATTTTCATTGAAATTAAAAAGTTCTTCTCTTTTTTTGGATTTTATCATATTTGAAACTACATCTATTTTTTTATTTTTAAGATCTTCTAGATGTTCATTCCAAGTCTTAGCTTTTGAAAATTCAAATTTTATAGGTAATTCATCTTCAATTAATTTAAGATAGTCATTTACAAAACCTTTCTCTTCATTATCTTCAACAAAGTTATATGGTTCCCAATCTTTTTCAAGATGAATTTTGATTATTTTTTTAGTTTGAAGATAATTTTTTTCTTCGTTATTGAACTGGATTGATAGACCTGAAGTGATAATCAATATTAGAAGTAATAGGCTTTTCATAATAGGAATCCTAACTTTGCATATAAATAAAATACAAAGGCTATAAAAATATTATTATTCTAACATTTAAATCATTAAAATAAATTTGTAACTAAAGATATAACATAAAATTTTAGATTAGTTTAAAAATTTAGATATAATCTGTTTTAAAATTTAAAAGAACGGAATTACCAAAATGAATGAAAAAATAGAAGTTGGGAAAACTAACACACTTAGAGTTAACAGAGTTACAGAGTTTGGATTATTTTTAATAGCCAAAGATGATGAAGAAGTTCTTCTTCCAAATGCATATATTGAAAAATCAATGGAAGTTGATAGTTTAGTTGATGTTTTTATTTATACAGATAGTGAAGATAGACTTGTAGCAACAACTTTAAAGCCTTATGTTTATCTTAATGAGTTTGCTTCTTTAGAGGTTGTAGATATTGCAAGATTTGGGGCTTTTGTTGATATTGGATTATCAAAAGATATTTTAGTTCCTAAAAATAAGCAAAAAAGTTCTTATACTGTTGGTGGATATAAAGTACTTCAATTACAACTTGATGATAGAACTAATAGACTTATTGCAAATGAAAAGTTTACTTTAGAAAAAAGTATTAAAAAGTTTAATGTAAATGATGAAGTTGATATTTTACTTTTCTCAAAAACACCATTAGGTTTTAAAGTAATAGTTAACAATAAAACTGAAGGAATGATTTTCCATAATGAAATCTTTGAAAATATAAAAGTAGGGGATAGAAAAAAAGCTTATATCAAAAATGTAAGAAATGATGGAAAACTTGATATATCATTACAAAAGATTGGAAAAAAAGTATCTGATGATAAAGTTCTTGAACTACTTAGAGAAAATGGTGGATTTATGAATTTTACATATAAAAGTGATGCCCAAGACATTAAAGATACTTTTGGATTAAGTAAAAAAGCTTTTAAAGCAAGTTTAACAAAATTGATAAATGAGAATAGTATAACACTTGAAGATGAGGGAATTAGAGTCAATTCGTAACACCTGAAAAATTGATACCCCTTAATTAAGACAAAATTTATCCTGTTTTACTATAATTCTTGCAATTAATTAAAACAAAGGACAAATATGGCAACGACTAAATTAAAAGGTAATGTTGTAAACTTAAGTGGTAATGAAGTAAATGTTGGTGATAAAGCACCAGTAGTAAATGTAGTAGCAAAAGACTTATCAAATGTACAAGTTGGTGGTGAAACTGGTAAAACTCAAATTGTAGTTGTAGTTCCATCATTAGATACTCCTGTGTGTGCTGCTGAAACTAGAAAATTCAATGAAGAAGCTGCAAGTATTGAAAATGCAGAAGTTATCGTAGTTTCTATGGACTTACCATTTGCAATGGGAAGATTTTGTACAACTGAAGGAATTGAGAATGTAACTGTTGGTTCTGACTTCAGAGCTAAAGAGTTTGCAAATGCTTACGGTGTATTAATTGCTGATGGTGCTTTAGCAGGTGTTACTTGTAGAGCTGTATTCATCATTAATGCTGCTGGTGAAGTAACTTTCAAAGAAATTTGTCCAGAAATTACAGAAGAGCCAAACTACGCAGAGATTTTAGAAGCTGCTAAAAACGCTTAATATATAAAACTTATTAAAAACTAAACATATCCTTTACACAAAAAGATTAAACTTCTTTTATAAAACGTGTAAAGGATATTTATGAAAATAATCAAAAAGCCATCTTGGCAACTAAATGAAAATGAAGTAACTCCCAAAGAACTATTTGATAAAAGAAGAAACTTTTTAAAACTAGGTGCTGCAAGTTTAGTGGCAAGCGGGGCTATTTTAGAGACTTTAGCAAAAGATAACCTTCCTATTAAAAATTTAGATTATTTAAAAGATAAAAACATAAATAATTTAGAACTTAACACATATGAACAAATCACAACTTACAATAATTTTTACGAGTTTACTACATCTAAAACAAGAGTAAAAGATTTGGCTAGAACTTTTGATACTTCAAATTGGAAAATTGATATTGATGGTTTAGTTGAAAAAGAGCTTACCTTAGATTTAGATGATTTACTAAAAACAATGAGTTTAGAAGAGAGAATTTATAGATTTAGATGTGTAGAAGGGTGGTCTATGGTTGTTCCTTGGATTGGATTTACATTAAAAGATTTAATCAAAAAAGTAAAACCATTATCTAAAGCTAAATATGTAAGATTTGAAACACTACTTGATGAAGAGCAATTTCCTGACCAAGCAAGAGGAATTTTTTCAACTATAAAATACCCTTATGTTGAAGGTCTTAGAATGGATGAGGCGATGAATGACTTAACACTAATTGCAGTTGGGCTATATGGTTCAAAAATGCCAAATCAAAATGGAGCACCAATAAGACTTATTGTTCCTTGGAAATATGGTTTTAAATCAATTAAATCAATTGTTAGAATCTCATTTGTTGAAGAGCAACCAATAAACTCTTGGCAAGAACAAAACTCTAGAGAGTATGGTTTCTATGCAAATGTAAATCCAAATGTTGATCATCCTAGATGGTCACAAAAAAGAGAAAGAGTTTTAGGAAAGTTTTTCAAACAAGATACTTTGATGTTCAATGGATATGAAAAAGAAGTATCACACCTTTATAAAGGCATGGATTTAAGAAAGTTTATATGATGAAAAGATTAGCCATTCACATAGCTTTATTTTTACCTTTTTTATTTTTATTATCTCAATTATTTATTGTTGAGGTAAATGATCCAATAAAATATATCTATACAATAAGTGGGATAACAGCAACAGTAATACTATTTTTTTCTATTACTATTTCACTTATTAAAAAAAGAATTAATATTTTAAAATATCGAAGGGCAGTAGGTTTATGGGGATTTTTTTATGCCTTAGTTCATATGATAAACTTTATAGTTTTTGATGCTCAATTTGATGTTTATTTTATAATAGAAGAAACCCTTGATAAGCCTTTTATTTATTTAGGAATGATAGCCTTTTTTATCTTACTATTTATGGCTATAACTTCTACAAGAAATCTTTTTAGAAAGTATAATAAATACCACTCTTTTGTTTATTTAGCTTTAGTTTTAGTAACTATTCATTTTGTTATGGCACAAAAATCGATTGATATAGATATGTTCTGTTATATAGCAGTAATTTTGGTTATTGCATATTATAAACTTTTACAAATTATAGTAAAAAATAGTAAGGTTAGTTAAGTTAACTTTTTGTTAATCTTTTATTATAAATTAGTTAATGATATAAGGTTATACTATTCTTATAGATAAGTTGACGCAGCGACTTATTTATGTAAGTATTTTTAAGATAGAATTTCTTAAATATAAATAATTTTTTTTATGTTTCCTTGTGTTAAAAAGAGGTGTCAGAAATGGCACCTCTTTTTTTTGTATATACTCTTCAATAATTCTTAATTAATTTATGCTAATATTCACAAATGATTAATCTTACTAAAAAAAATATATAACCCATGCCATTATCAAATCTTAATGAAGAACAATTAGAAGCAGCTACCTGTGATAGGGGTTTTAACCTTATTATTGCAAGTGCGGGAACAGGTAAAACATCTACAATTGTTGGAAGAATTGCAAACCTTATTAACAATGGTGTACAACCAAATGAAATACTTTTATTAACTTTTACAAATAAAGCTGCAGCTGAAATGGTTCAGCGTGTTGGAAAATATTTTGGAAAAGATGTTGCAAAACAGATTATGGCTGGAACATTCCATTCTGTTTCATATAAACTTTTAAAAGAGCTAGAAAAAAACATTACTTTAAAACAACCAAATGAATTAAAAACTCTTTTTAAATCTCTTTATGAAAAAAGAGTTTTTTATGAGAGAGAAGAGGATGTAAATCCATATGATGGTGGTTATCTTTATGATATGTACTCTTTATATTTAAACTCAAATGAGGGTGAAGGTTTTGGTGATTGGGTGAAGAATAAAAACCCAGACCATGAACTATATGTGATGATATATGAAGATGTAGTTTTAGAGTTTAATGAATTAAAAAAGAAATACGGCTATGCTAACTTTGATGATTTACTTACAATTATGTTGGAAACTTTAGAGTCCCAAGAGTTTGACTTTAAAGAGATTTTAGTTGATGAGTATCAAGATACTAATCCTTTACAAGGAAGACTACTTGATGCATTTAGACCAAAATCACTTTTTTGTGTAGGAGATTATGACCAAAGTATTTATGCTTTTAATGGTTCTGATATTGGAATTATTTCAACTTTTTCAACAAGATATAAAAATGCAAATGTTTATACTTTAAGAAAAAACTATAGGTCTTCAAAACCTATACTTGATTTAGCTACAAAAGTTATTGAACATAATGAAAGAATTTATGAAAAGAATCTTGAAGTTATGAGAACGCAAACAAATCATAAACCAAGATTATTAGCCTTTAATGAGCTTTTCTCTCAATACCATTATATAGCTGAGCTTATTTCTCAAACTGATACACCTCATAATGAAATAGCTATTATCTTTAGAAATAACTCTAGTGCTGATGGAATTGAAGCAAATTTAAGAGAGTTTTCTATTCCTGCCAAAAGAAAAGGTGGAATGTCTTTCTTTGATTCTGTTGAGATAAAATTTATCATAGATATGCTTGTAATGCAACTTTCTCATAATGATATGATGGCTTTTATTCATGTACTTGAACATGGAAAAGGAATAGGAAAAGCAATTGCAAAAGATATTTTTGACGCATTGATTAAATTGGGGCATGGAGATTTATTTAAAGGATTGTTTTATCCTGATAAAGATATTAAAAATCCATATGAATCAAATAAAGTTAAAAATATCCAATTGGGATTATTTGATGATTTTATAGAGTTAGGTTCTGTATCTAAGTTTAAAGATTGTGCTTTTGAAGAGGCTTTTTTAGGAAATCCTATTTTAAAACATCCAAAACTTTCAGTAGATGGAGCTAAATATGTTTATGACTTTTACTTACTTTTAAAACATTTAAGAAGAAGTAAAAATCCAGAAACATTACTTTCTAATATTTCATCTTCTATGATGTATTCAAAAATTAAAGAGCTTTTAGCAACAAAAAGAGCAACACAAAAAGATGGAACTATTAATGTTATGCAAAAGACTAAAGCCTTAGCTAAAATTAATAGAAAAGTAATGCTTTTAAAAAATCTTTCTAGAAACTTTAATGACCTTTCAAAATTTGTTAATTCTATGATTTTAGGTGGAAGTGAGATGAGTGAAGGGGATGGAGTAAATCTTCTTTCTGTTCATGCTTCAAAAGGTTTAGAGTTCAAAGAAGTTTATGTAATTGATTTGATGGATGGAAGATTTCCAAATAGAAAACTTATGTCAAAAGGTGGAAGTATAGAAGAAGAAAGAAGGCTTTTTTATGTTGCCGTTACTAGAGCTAAAGATATACTTTATTTATCTTTTGCAAAATATGACAAAATAAAAAAACTAACTTTTGTAGCTAGTCCATTTTTAAGAGAAGCAGGCCTTGTAAAAGGTGATGATGAAGAGAAAGTAGCAGGAGACCCTCAAATATAATATAAGGATTATTTAGCTATAATCGCGCATATTTTACTAATAAAGAGTTATAACTTATCTTTATTATACGGAACAAAATTTAAGGAAGTTTTATGAGTAACAAGTACGAACCATCAAAAGTAGAAGACAAGTTTTATAAGATTTGTGAAGACAGAGGTTACTTCGAAATTGATGGAAACAAAGATATACAAGAAGAAGGGAAGAACTTCTCTATTATGATGCCACCACCAAATGTAACGGGAAGTTTACATATTGGTCATGCACTTACATTTACATTACAAGATATTATTACTAGATATAAAAGAATGGACGGGTTCAAAACTTTATGGCAACCTGGAACTGACCATGCTGGTATTGCTACTCAAAATGTTGTTGAAAAACAACTTTTAGCTGAGGGTACTACAAAAGAAGAGATTGGAAGAGAAAAGTTTTTAGAGAGAGCTTGGCTTCAAAAAGAGACTTCAGGTGGAAATATCGTACACCAAATGAGAAAGCTTGGTGTTACTCCTGCTTGGAAAAGAGAAAGATTTACAATGGATGAAGGTCTTAAAGAGGCCGTAAAAGAAGCTTTTGTATCTTTATATAATGATGGATTTATCACTCAAAATAACTATATGGTAAACTGGTGTACTCATGATGGTGCGTTATCAGATATTGAAGTTGAGCATGAAGAGGTAAATGGTAAATTCTATCATATGATTTATAAGTTTGCTGATGGTTCAGGCGAGCTTCAAGTAGCAACTACAAGACCTGAAACATACTTTGGGGATACAGCTATTATGGTTCATCCTGATGATGAAAGATATACTAATATCGTTGGAAAAGAAGTATTATTACCATTAACTGATAGAAAAATTAAAGTTATTACAGACTCTCATGTTGATATGGAATTTGGAACAGGTGTTGTAAAAGTAACTCCTGCACATGACCAAAATGACTACGAAGTAGGTAAAAGACACGATTTAGAGTTTATCAAAGTATTTGATGAAGCTGGTATTTTAAATGAATACTGTGGAGAGTTTGCAGGGTTAGAGAGACTTGAAGCTAGACAACCAATTGTTGATAAGTTACAAGCTGAAGGATATATTGTAAAAATTGATGAGCACGTTCATCAAGTAGGTCACTGTTACAGATGTAAAAATATTGTTGAGCCATTTATTTCTCAACAATGGTTCTTAAGTGAAGAAGTTGCTAAATCTTCAATTGAAAAAACAAAAGCACACAACAACTTCCACCCACAACACTGGATTAACTCATATACTGCATGGATGGATGAGTTAAGACCTTGGTGTATTTCAAGACAGTTATGGTGGGGACATAGAATTCCTGTATTTACTTGTGATTCTTGTAATCACCAATGGGCTGATAAAGCAGATGAGCCAGAAGCTTGTCCTAAGTGTGGTGAGAAACACTATACACAAGACCCAGATGTATTAGATACTTGGTTCTCTTCTGCTTTATGGGCAATGTCACCATTAGGTTGGGGAAATAATGGTAAATTACCAGAATTATATGATTTAGAGCAAGATATGAAAGATTTCTATCCAAACTCTTTATTAATTACTGGTTTTGATATTATGTTCTTCTGGGTTGCTAGAATGATGATGATGGGTGATCACTTCCAAGGTGAACTGCCATTTAAAGATATTTATATGCATGCTCTTGTAAGAGATGAGCATGGAGCTAAGATGTCTAAATCAAAAGGTAATGTAATTGACCCACTTGATATGGTTGAGGAACACTCTGCTGATATTATTAGATTTACACTTGCTTACCTTGCAGTTCAAGGAAGAGATATTAAACTTGGTGCTAAAAACTTAGAGCAATTTAGAAACTTTACAAACAAGTTATATAATGCAGCTAATTTCTTAACATTAAATGTTGATACTTTTGCTGATTTAAAAGATATTGAAATTCAAACAGCACTTGGTAAGTATATGCAATCAAGACTTAGCACTGCAGTTGAAGATGTAAGAGAGGCACTAGAAGCATTTAAATTTAATGAAGCTGCTTCAATTTTATATAAATTTGTGTGGACTGAATTCTGTGATTGGGGTATTGAGTACTCAAAAGCTTCAAAAGAGTCTATTTCTGAATTAGGTGCAATTTTCAAAGAGACTTTAAAATTAGTTTCTCCATTTATGCCATTTATTTCTGATTATTTATATCACAAGTTATCAGGTAGTTCTTTAGAAGAGGGTGCTGATTCACTTATGGTTACTTCTTTCCCTAAAGATATTGCAAAAGATGAGCAAACAGAAGCTATGTTTGAAATAATTGAAGAAGCAATTACTGCTTTAAGAAGAGCAAAAGTAATCATTGACATGGGTAACTCTAAAATTGCTAAAGCATATATTAAATTAGATAAAGAGATTGATACACAATTAGCAAAACCATTTATTCAAAAACTTGCAAAAGTTGAAGATATTGAGTTTGTTGATGCAAAAGTAGAAAACTCAATTACAGATGTATCTGATAATTTAGAAGTATATTTACCAACAAGTGAGATTGATATGTCTCCAATTATTGATAAATTAACTAAACAAAAAGAGAAAACTCAAAAAGAATTTGATAAACTAAACGGAATGTTATCAAATGAAAGATTTGTAGCAAATGCTCCTGAGGCAGTTGTTGCAGAGAATAAAAAAGCATTAGAAGATGCAAGAGTAAAATTAGAAAAAATTGAAAATGAATTAAAAGCTATTTCTTAATAGCTTTTAATAAAAAAGGCTTGAAAATGAAATTTAAAACAGGTATCAAAGTTTGGTTATTAACACTATTTATTTTTCTTTTTCAAGGCTGCGCAGTAAACCAATCAACACTTTCAAGTGCTATTCAAACAAACTCAGCTACATTAGTAGCAAACTATAGAAATGAGATTTTAAAAGATCTAAAAGAGTATAAAAAAAGATTAGATTTAAGAAATCCTTATTCTTATAATGAAAAGCTTTCAAAAAATATTTATGCTCAAATCGATGCAAAAGATGATTATATAAACATTATTCAAGATGGATATAAACTTGAAACAGCAAATGAGTATTTGTATTATGCTTTCACTCAAAATGATATTGAAAATAGAAATGATTTTTTAATTTTAGGACTTTATAAATTAATATATAAAGCTTTTGGATTAGAGAATAAACATCAATTTATTGCTAGTCAATATAATCAAAAGTATATGCAAGAACTTTATACTTATCTTCAAGTTATTAGATGGAAAGTTAGAACAAATAAAGATTTTAACTCTAAATATTTATTTAATACATGGCAAAATAATTGGCAACTAGAGCTTATGAATAAAAACAGTAAAGATTTAAATGTTATAAATAACCTTGAATATATCAAAAATAATAAAGAGACAATTTATGACCATTCAAACTTTTCATTTGAGATTTTAATGGAAAGAATACTTTTAAATGTTAGATATTCATTAAGACAAGTTGATGTTGAACCATATGAATTAAGTATTTCAGCTATTAAAAGTTTTGCATTTATAATCTAAAATTATAAAACTAGAAGTTCATTTATTATAAAATATAATAATAAAATATTTTAGAAGTAACACAATGAACTACAAAAAAGATACTTACAAATTTATATCTGTATTTTCAAGTTTTTTAGTAATTGCTATTGTTTTAGCAAGTATTTACATCATCAAAAAAGAGAATACCTTAACCAATGAAATGTATGAGTCCTTAGTTGAAGATATTAAAAAAAGTACAAACACTCTAATAAATAATAAAAAAAATGCAAACATGGCTATTTCTATACCTTTAGTTCGTGACTCAAGTATTTTAACTGCAATAAAAACAAATGATTTCAACTCTTTAAAATTAGATGAACTATCTCTTAAGTTAAGAGAAAATACAAATTATAAGAATTTATGGATTAGTTTATATGATAAAAATGGAAATACTTTGTATAGGTCTTGGCTAAAAGAACAAGATAGCTTTCCTGTTTTAAAAAAAGATTTTGATAAAGATAATTTCTTAGAAAAAAAGTATATAGAAGTTTATGAGTTTGGACTAGGTTTTAAAGCTTTAGTTCCGATTGTAAATAATGACAAAATCATAGCTTATTTAGAAGCAATCACAAAATTCAATTCTATTTCAAAAAGTATTTTGTCCCATGGTTTTAGTGCAATTATAATAGCAGATAAAAAATACACTGACAAAATAAAATATCCTTTTTCAAAAAAGTTTATAGGCTCTTATTATGTTGCTAATTTAGATGCTTCAAATGATATTTTAAATATTTTAAATGAAGAGAAAATAGATGAACTAGTACAAATAGGCAACTACTCAATTTTTGAGAACTATCTATTTACTAGATTAAAAATAGAGAATGATTTAGGCTATATTCTATTATTCAAAGATTTAAATAGCATAGATACTAAATCAATAAGTGATTTTAAAACACAAGCTTTCATACTAACTATATTTTTAGTTATTGTTCTTATTTTTATAATAATTGTTTACTCATATAGAAACTATATGAAAAACATGAATAAATTAAATAAAAACCTAATCAGAAGTGTACGAAAGTTAAAAACTCAAAAGAATAAAACTCAGCTTCTTTTAGATTCACAATTAAATATTATTGTTATAACTGATGGTGAAGAGATTATAAATTCGAATAAACAGTTATTAAACTTTTTTCCAGAGTTTAAAACGCTTAAAGAGTTTAAAGATAAGTATACTTGTGTTTGTACTCAGTTTGTTCCTTTTGAAGATGATGAATCATATGTATTGGAAAAAGATTATGATGGCTTAAATTGGGCAGAATATGTTCTTGCTAATCCAAACTCTTCTTTTAAAGCTGCGATGTATGATTGTAATAAAGATTTAAGACATTTTAAATTAAATGTATCTCAAAACAATGTAGATAGTTTTATAATTGTAACTTTAACTGATATTACTTATGAAATAAGATTACAAGAAGAATCAAAACAAAAAGATAAACTAATATTCCAACAAAATAAAATGGCTTCAATTGCTGAGATGTTACATAATATCGCTCATCAATGGAGACAACCTTTAAATGTCATAACTACAGCAGCAAGTTCAATGCAGCTTTATAAACAGCTTGGAACTCTAAATGATAAAGAGCTTAATAGCTCATGCTCTTTGATAGTGGATAAAGCTAAGTTTTTATCAAATACAATAGAGAACTTTAGAAACTTTTTTGAAACAGATGAAGCAATACAAAACAAACTTTTATCTCAAGTAGTTATTGAAACGTTAGATTATATAGATTCTATGTTAAAACAAAATAGCATAAGTCTTGAAGTTGATATTCAAAAAGACTTTAGAGTTAATATTTTTGAAAATGAGTTTAAACAAGCTTTATTAAAAGTATTAGAAAACTCTATAGAATCCCTAAAAAAATTATCTGTAGATGAAAAAAGAGTTATTTATGTAAGTATAAAAGATGAAACTTTATCTATTAAAGATTCTGGTAAAGGTGTTGATGAGACTATTCTTGAAAAGATTTTTGAACCTTACTTTACTACTAAACATAAAGCTCAAGGAGTAGGGCTTGGCTTATATATAGTTCAAGAGATTTTAACTAAACAAATGAATTTTAAAATAAGTCTAAAAAATACAGAATTTAAATATCAAAATTCAAACTTAAAAGGTTTAGAGTTTTTAATAGATTTTAAACAAGAGAATTAACTCTTGTTTTTTCTTAACCTATGAGTGATTGTATAAAGTACTGGAAGATAAATAAGATTTAAAATCGTTCCCCATGCTAATCCAAATCCTAATGCAATTGCAATTGGTTGGAAAATAACTGCTTGTCCTGTTGGGAAGAATATTAATGAACTCATACCTATTATTGTAGTAACAGTCGTAATAATAATAGGTCTAAATCTTTTCGTAGCTCTTACAAAAATCTCATCTAATGTTTTTGCTTTTTTAAGATAAGTCATCATAATAATACCATCGTTTATAACAACTCCAGCAAGTCCTAAAGCTCCAATCATAGAAGGCATTGATAGATTTAGTCCCATGATTTTATGACCTATTAAAACTCCTAGAATTGAGAAAGGAATAATACTCATTACAATAAATGTTTCTCTAAATGAATTAAATAAATAAAGCATTGAAAGCATGATTAAAACAAGTGCTAAGGCTGTTGCTAAAAGCATATCATTTTTTAAATCTTTTTTCTTTTCTGCTTCACCTTTTAGAATAATTCTTATCCCATTTTCTTCTATTTTTTTCAGTTTAGAATCGATTCTTTCTAAAACTTCAGATGCTGTAATAATATCAGGGTCAACATTTGCATAAATATAGAAGTTCTTTTCTCCATTATCTTTGATTAGTTGTTCAAAGGCTCTTAAAGTATTGATTTCTACTACTTCATGCAGTAATACAAATTTTCCATTGCTTAGTGGAATTTGTGAGTTTTTAAAGCTTTCAAAATCATCTTTATTTTGTGATTTGATTTTTATATCTAACATCTCTTTTTCATCAAAAGAAACACCTTTCTTTTTTAATAAATAAAGATTTGAAAGGTATGAACCTATAAATGATTCAGTAATACCTAAAGATTCACCATAGCTATTTACTTTTAGTTTTATCTCATCAATACCAAACTTTAAAGAGTTTGAAACAGACTTTATACCTTCAAATGATGAAATCTCATTGTGTAAAGACTCAATAGCAGTAATTACTTTTTGATTATTATTTGATACTAAACCTATTTTTATATCTGATTTAACAGGTCCTACTTTTCTTTCTAATACAGAAATTTCTTCTAATTGATACTTCTCTTTGAAGTTCTTTTTTTCTATAAATTTTTTGATTTTTGCTGCTATTTGTTTTGATTTTAGAGTTCTTTCTCTACCTTCTTCATCATAATAAAAACTAAGGTTTGGTGTAACATATTTATCTAAAATATTTGAAGGTTTAAGTTTTTTAAGCTCAATAGTCATATACATAACATAAGGAAAGTTTTCACTATTTCCTCCAACATCTCTTCTAAATCCAGCAACAGAGTCTATACTTTTAATAAAGAATTGTTCTTCTTTTTCCATAAACTCTTTTTCAATCTCTTGTACAATTCTAAATGATTCTTCAAGTGTAGTATTTGCATTTGCTTTAAATGTAAGTTTTACATCAGAAGCATCAAACTTAGGAAATAATTGAAACTTTGAAGTTGAAAATTCATAAAAAGTTAAAAGTGGAACCATAATAATAAATATAGTTAAAAATGTCTTTTTCCAGTTCATAAAGAAATGAATAATTGAATTGTAAACTCTATTTGCTTTTTCCCAAGATGTAACTTTTGATCCATTTTTTAAAGCATGGGCTGCATGAATAGGTAGAAAGATAAATGATTCGATTAGTGAAGCTACAACTAATGCACTTAAAGCAATAGGAATTAGCTTCATTACTTCACCCATTGTTCCACTAATCATCAAAATTGGTAAAAATGAGAATAGAGTTGTTAAAGATGCAATTGTAACAGGTTTAACCATTTCACTTGCACCCATAATTGCTGCTTGTTTAGGTGGATGTCCTTCTTCAATATGTTGTTGAATATTTTCACTTACAACAATGGCATCATCAACAACAATACCAATTGCAATTAAAACACCAACAAGTGAAATCATGTTTATTGTATAACCACTAAAATACATATAAATAGCAGCAATTACAAATGATGTTGGAATACCAATTGCAATAATAAATGACATTCTAAAGTTGATTAAAATCATTACAAGAAGAGTGATTAGCATAATTCCTAAAAGAATATTTGATACAACAATATTAAGTCTGTCTGCAATTCTTTCACTATTATCATCAGCAATTGTAATATTAATATCTGGATTCTGCTCTTCAAGTTTAGGAAGTAGCTTTTTTATCTGTTTTACAATAGTCAAAGCATCTGCTGTTTCTGTTTGTTCTATTGCCAAAGATAAAGCATTTTTTCCATTAAATGAATATAGAGTAGAAGAGTCTTCATATTTTTTTGCAATAGTTGCAATATCTTTTACATAAACATTTTTATCACCAATTCTTATCATAGTGTTGGCAAAATCTATTGCATTTTTAGCTCCATTATTTGTGGAGATATAATAGTGTTTTTTAGGGTCTTCTATCTTACCCACAGGGAAAATATATGATAGGGTTGAAATTGCACTAAAAATCTCATTTTTATTTAAACCTAAAGCTTCGATTTTTTTGTCATTTAAAAGAACTTCAAAATATTTATCAGAATCACCATAAATTGTAATATCATTAATACCTTGAATACCTATAATTTTACTCTTTAAAGTATCAGCAAGAGGCTTTAATTCATCTGTAGTATATTTTGATGAAGTTAGTGAAATATCAACTACAGATCTACTTCTGTCAAGTACATTTACACTTGGTTCATCCATATCTGAAGGCAAATTTGATTTTACTAGGGTAATTGTATCTTTTATCTTATTTGCTTCATTGTATTTATCTTTACCTTTTTTAAGTTCTAAGATAATTGAAAAACGACCAGGAGAAATAACAGTTGTCATATTATCGACACTATCTATATTTTTTAGATTGTCTTCAATCTCAGCAACTGCCATCCTATCAAGAATATCAACAGAAGCACCTGTGTATGAGCCTCTAATTGAAATCATATCTAATTCAAAACTTGGGAAAATCTCTTTTGCTGTTTTATTATAAGACCAAATTCCTACAGCAAAAACTAAAATAAAAAGTGTATAGTTAACTCTTGAGTTATTTACAAAAAATTTAAGTAGTTTGTCAAACATATATAACCTTTTTTATGATAAAAAAGGAATTATAATACAGGTTTATTAATCTATTATTAACATATCTAAAAATGCAAGTAGATTATTATCTACTTGCTCCATATAAGTTGAATTTTTTAATAATTTTTAGGTCATCATCTTCTTTAACATTTTCAGCAAATACTTTAATATTTAAAAGTGATGATAGCTCTGCAATTGCCTCAACAAAGCTTTGTTTTGATACATCATTGCAGATGTTGTTTGTATAGTCTCTAGCAAGTCTTATGTAGTCTAAATTAAAGTCTTTGATATTATCTAAAGCAATAAACTTAGTTTCAAATCTTTTAATAATTATTTTTGCATTACATTTATGTATTTCATCAGCAAAGAATTTAAATTTATTTACATCTTTTGCAGCAGCATAAGCTGTAATTGAAAATACTAATTGACTAGCAATAGTTTTATTACTTGCAAGTGTTTTTTCAATCCAAGCAATAAATGCAGTATTATTAATCGATTCAAGTGATAAGTTGATTGAGATTTCATGTTTTATATTGTTCATTATGATATGATTGATTACTTTTTCAATTACTTTCATATCAAACTGCATAATTTTTTCATATCTCTCAGCAATAGAAACAAATGTTCCAATTGGAATGTCATTATTGTCTTTATCTTTTGCACTTGTAAAGGCTTCTTGCATTAAAATTTCATCATCTTTAGAGTTTAGCTTTTTAGCATCAGAGATATATTTTACATTGAATTTAGAGTTTTCAATAATATCAAATACTAAATCTCTCCAAGACTCCATATCTCTTGATAAGTCATTTTTATCTCTAATATGAGCTTCATTTGAACCAATAATTGTAGCTTTTTCATAAGCTTCCATAGCTGCTTGAAGCATTTCAGGTGTAGTTCCAATTTGATTAAAAGGTGTTGCACCTATGTGAACAATATCTTTTTTATTGTATTCATGTGAAAGTTTCTCAAAATTCTCTTTTAGTTTTTTTGTAAATAAAACTGCATCATCATAAGTGAAGTTTTTACCTATCATCGCAAATTCAGAACCAAAGAATCTATAAGCTTTTGAACTACAATTTTCATCTTCTAGTTTTGTTGTTTTTAAAACTTTAGCAAATTTTTTGATGAAGTCATTTACTTCTTTGTTTGTATGAGATTTTGCAAAACTTCCTAAATCAAAGATTTTGATGATAAATACATATCCATCATCTTTATGAATAAACATGTTTTTCATATCTGTCTCAAAACTCTGTTTTAACTCTAAAGAAGTTATTTCATCTTTCGATAGTTTTTTAGTAATAGATTCAAGGTTTTTATTTAATTTATTTATAATTGCTTCAATTTTTGTAGACATGTCATTCATTGCAATGGCAACATTTTTTATCTCAGTTGTCCAAGGTAATTCTTTAATTGTATCAAATTTACCAACAGCAATATTATTAGCAAGTTTCTCAATCTTTTTAAGTGGTTTTAACAGATATTGAACAAAAACAAAAAGGATGAACATAGAGATTACAAAAGCAGCAATGGCATAAATTATTGCACCTTTAAACTGCTCATATAGCTTAGCATATGCTTCACCTGCATTTGCACTTACATAAATAATAGCAGTAGTTTTCCAGCCATCAGAAATCTCACTATATTTTTCTTCTAGGTTAATAGGAATTAAATTTATAAACCAAGTAGGTACATAATCAAACTTCTCTTTTCTTTGAACCTGAGTGATGATTTTATTTATTTGTAAAGTTGCAAATGTATCAACAGATTGTCCTTTGTCATTTGTAACTGTAAAATCAAATGTTATGTTCCCGCCATTTTTATATTTTGAAGAAGGTATAAAAGAGTACTTTTTCTCTTCCATTGCAAAACCTAAATCTTCATCATTATTACCATTTTCTAACTCATGTAATTCTTTTGAGATTTCCAAGTCAGATGAACTTTGTTCAAGTTTTCCAAACTCTTCATCTAAAGTAATAGTTTTGATTTTCCAATCAGTAGAATCTAAATCAGCACTTGCTTCAATAAGTTCTGTTTCATTTATAGAAAATGAAGCATCTTCAAGTCTTATTTCTTTATAAAACCCTCTATTTGCTATTGCATTGATTATTGATCTAATTTCAGCACTATTTTTATCATGAATTAGAGGTTTTAAAGTCATCCCTAATGAAGTTGCTGTATCTTGTGCTTTAGTAATAGATTCTGATTCCAAATAAGCTTTTGTATTGTTTACACTTATTATAAAGTTACCAAAAAATATCATAAAGAAGATAAAGGCAATTATTATATACAACTGTTTTGATAAAGACATGTTCTTTCCTTTTTTAAATTCTACTCATTAAGCTTTTCCAAGCTTTCAGATTATTTTTTCCCATCTTAATAGATCCTTTGTTTTTTGCTTGCCATAGTCCACTTGCATTAAAACTATATACTGGTTTTAAATCATTTCTTTTTGAGGCAAGTTTTAATTTTTTATCAATGTTATCTAATACAATAGGAGTTGCATCTGGTTTATGATAGTAAGTTAAAACCATATGTGCTTGGTCATATTTGCTATTTCTTTTTTGATAAATTACATATGTAATTCTAAGCTTTTCTTCTGGAACCCCAAGCTTTCTTAAACTAAAATATTTAGCAATTGCAAAGTCTTCACAATCTCCTGCACCCGTACCCATAAACTCAAAAGGCGTTGCCCAATAGTCTTTTTTTCTCCAGTGTGCTGGGTCAGTTTTATATCTTATTTTATTAAAAAAATCATTTACATTTTTAAGTTTGTAAAGGATTTTTTCATTTTGATTTTCTTGAAGCATTTTATCCCAAAGTTCAACTCTTTTATAAGCACGATTTCCATACTTCTCTTTTACTTTATTGATTTCAGAGTTTGTAATAAATTGAGTTTGGGTTGCAGTTAGATTTATAATAAGTAAAAAGAAGAGAGAAATGAAACTATAAAGTAGAACTTTTTTCAAACCTCACTCCTTTTTATTTTAATTTTATAGTATAAATGTTTAAAGAGTTATTTTAAAAGAGCTTTTATTGATTCTTCATCAATTTTTTCATCACTATATTTAATAGCAATAATTCTTTCTGTATTGTTTAAGTACCACTCATCAATACCTTCATGCTCTAAATTATCTTTTTTATCTAAATTATACTCATCCATTGATAAGTATACAAATTTTTTCTTAATAGGATTTGGCATAGTAATAATTAAAACAGCCCATAATGCACAAACAACAGCAATAGCAATTACAATTGAAGTTAATGAAGCATTTTCAAAGAACATACCACCTAATAATCCACCTAAGAATGTACCTAAGTATCCAAATGAATTGAAAATACCTAAAACTAAACCTCTTTGATGAACTTTTGCAAATTTAGTTGCTAATGATTGCATAATTGGTTCGTGCATGTTAAATCCAATAAAGAATAAAACTACACCAATAATAAATATTACACTTGAACCACTAAGTCCAATTACTAAATATGAAATACCAAATAAAGCAATACCAATGATAAGAATCTCTTTAAATTTACCTTTTTTCTCAGCTAAAATAGCAGCAGGTGCCATTGCTAAAAATCCAAAAATCATAGCTGGTAAATACACTTGCCATAAGTCAGACATTTGCCATTCATATGATTTGATTAATACCATTGGAATAATCATAAAAGCAAAAGTCATTAAACCTTTTTGTAAAAAGTTTGTAATATTCATTTTTACTAAATTTGCATTTAATAAAACAGAACTAAGTTTTGTTTTTCCGTTATAAGTATGAGTAATACTTGGTGGGTTTGGAACCATTTTTAATAAAACAAAAATAGAACCTAATGCTAAAATCATAGTAATATAAAATAAAGATTCAACACCTAAAGCAGCACCAATTGTTGGACCTGCTAACATTGAAACTGCAAAAGAAATACCAATAAACATACCCATTGTAGCCATTGCTTTTGGTCTTTGCTCTTCTTTTACTAGGTCACTAATCATAGCAGTAACTACTGCTCCAATAGCACCAGCACCTTGTAAAAATCTTCCTAACATTAAACTGTAAATATCAGATGAAAGCGCACAAATTAATGAACCTATTGCAAAAAGAATAAGACCCATAATAATAGTGCCTTTTCTTCCTAATTTGTCACTTATTATTCCAAATGGAACTTGAAATAGCATTTGTGTTAGTGCATACCCACCAACAACGATACCTACAAGTGTAGTAGTTGCTCCTTCTAAATTTATAGCGTATACAGATATTACTGGTAAAACTAAAAATAGCCCTAAGAATCTTAGGGCTATAATTAAACTAAGTGGTAAAACCGATTTAATCATTTGTAATCCTAAACATAATATAATTTCTTGTGATTATATATAATTAATACTTAATAGTTTGTTCAAAGGAAAAGTAGTGAAAATAGTTTTAGCTTCAGGTAATAAAGGAAAAATCAAAGAGATTGGTAAGTTGATGCCAAATGATGAAGTAATCGCTTTTAAAGATATTTTAGGTGATATTGAGATTGTAGAAGACAAAGATACTTTTAAAGGTAATGCAATAAAAAAAGCAAAAGTGATTTATGATGAGCTTGAAAAGAAAGGTTTTAAAAATCATATAGTAATTTCTGATGATTCAGGACTTACAGTTCCAGCTTTAAATAATGAACCTGGAATTTATTCTGCAAGATATGCTGGTGAAAATGCTAGTGACAAAGAGAATAATGCTAAATTAATTTCTAGTTTAAAAGAAAAAGGTATTAAAAAAACTCCTGCATATTATACAGCGTGTATAGCAATTGTTTATCAAGGTAGAGTTGAAACTGTTCATGGATGGATGCATGGGGAAGTAATTGATGAAGAGATTGGAACAGAAGGTTTTGGGTATGATCCATTATTTATTCCAAAAGGTTTTGATACAACTTTAGGTGAACTGCCACATGAAGTTAAAAAAGAGTTTTCTCATAGAAGCAAGGCTTTAAAACTTGCTAAAAAAGTTTTAGATGTGATTATCTAATTAGTGATTAAAAACTTTTCATATATAGATATGTCATAATATTTTGACTTTACATATATTTGTATAAAAAAGTTTTTACTCTCTTCTTTTTTTATAAAAGCTTCAATTTCAAAAGAATCATTTTGGATATTTAAATGTTCAATTTCTTCTAAATCTTTTAGACTATAAATATACTCCTTTAAAAACTCTTTGTGATTTTTTGCTTGAATATACAGGTATTGATTGATTTCATTTTCATTTTTCAATGCTTTAGTTGTAGCAATTTTTATACTAAGATAAGAAAATAGGGTGATTAATATCACACTTAATAGAAGTACATATGATTTTTTCATATTTTAAATACCCATTCTATTAAGACTTCATCTTGGAAGTTTAGTTTTATATAAATAAACATATCTTTCTTTTTCATTGAAAAGTTAGTAACATTTTCTAAAAGTATTGAGTCTTTATAAAAAAGAGTTTTGTTTTCATACTTTATGTGATTATAAAAATCTGCTTTTTTTTCTAAAAAAGCTTTTGTTGCTAATAAGTCGATTTTTGAAATCTCTTGTTTTTCTATGATTTCATTGTTGTGGTAAAGCTCTTTTATGAAAACTAAACTATACACAATAACAATTGATGATATTAAAGTAACTAGTATTAATTCTAGTAGTGAGAAACTAGATTTCATATTTGTAGAGTTTGATTGTTTCATCTTCGTACTCATATTTTTTTATATTTAAATCTATTTCTTTGCTGTTATTAACTTTGATTTTTATAGTTTCGAAAGATTTATTTAAATTTTTATAATTTTTTGTTGTGAAAATATTTTCTAAATTATTTAACTTTTGATAGTTATCATTTTTGAAGTCGTAATAAGTAAGGTTTGAAAACCCACTTATTACAAATAAAAGTAAGCTAATGCTTATTAATGTTTCTAAAATAGTAAAACTATTTTTTCCCAAGTTCACAAGCTTTTTCATATGCTTTATTTACAGCTTTTATCATAGAGTCTCTAACGGCTCCTTCTTCTAGTTCGGCAACACCAGCAGCTGTTGTTCCACCTGGTGACATTACAGAGTCTTTGATAATTGCAGGGTGGTTTGATTTTAAAAGTTTAGCTGTACCTTCCATTAGGCCTTGAACTAACTCATAACAAGTATGTCTTTCAAGACCAGCTTTAACTCCTCCATCTGCTAAAGCTTCTGCAACAAGTGCTAAATAAGCAGGTCCAGAACCAGCAATAGCAGTTGCAATATCTAATTGATTTTCAGTATTTACCCAAATAGCTTTTCCAATTGATGAGAAGATTTCAATAGCAGTAGTTTTAGCTTCATTATCTCCTGTTATTGTTGTAGTTGAGTGTTGTACCGATGCTGCTACATTTGGCATAGTTCTAATATAATGATTAGCTTCAATTTGTTTTTTTAATGTATCAAGTGTAGTTCCAGCTAAAATAGAAAATAGCATATTTGCCTTTCCTTCAAGCCTTGCAGATACACTATGAAGTGCATATGGTTTTACACAAAAAAGGATATTTTTACCTGTAATATTTTCTTGATCTTCTAAAACTTTGATAGTAATTCCAGGAATTTTATTTTGAATAGCTTTTAGCTTAGATTCATCTCTTCCTATTATTTCTACTTCATGATTTTTAATAAGTCCCTTAGCTAGGGATTGAGCCATAACTCCATTACCTATTAAAGTTAGTTTCATTTTAATACCTTTTTAATTATTTTTATTATTATAGCAGATAATTCCTAAGCTAGTATTAGATAAAATATCAACTTTACAAGAAAGGATTTTATATGGTAACTAGCTTTAAACTAAAAAGTTTATTATTTGCAACAAGTTTAATTTTTATTTTTACAGCTTGTTCTTCAAAAAACGAAACAAGCACAGAGTATAATAAACCAGCACTATATTGGTACAACAAAATGGTAACTCAGATTTCAAGGGGAGATACTGACTTAGCTGATGATACTTATACTTCTTTGGAGAGTGAGCATAGAAATTCACCTTTAATTCCTACTGCAATGCTAATTTTAGTAAATGCACATATAGATGAAGAAGAGTATGCATTAGCAAACTTTTATTTAGATGAATATATTAAAAGGTTTGCATTAAGTAAAAATATTGATTATGCAAGATACTTAAAAATTAAAGCTAACTTCTTAGGTTTCACATACCAAATGAGAGATCAAAAACTAATTGAAGATACATTAGAAGATATTAAAGAGTACAAAGTAAAGTATAGTTCATCACCATATATGCCACTTGTTGACACTATGAATGCAAGATTATATATGGCAAAAGCACTTTTAGATGAAGAGATTGCTAATCTTTACAAGAAAAAAGGAAAAGATAAAGCAGCTGAAATTTACTCAAATAGAGTAAAAGAGTCTTGGATTGAACCAAAAGAAATAGAACCTGTAGAAGTACCATTTTATAGATCAATTTTTGAATAATATAAGGATTTAGGAGTAAATACATGGAATTAGATAATTATGATGAATTTCCGCAAAGACTGCCACTGATAATTGAAGATGAGATTTTTTTATACCCTTTTATGATTGCTCCACTTTTCTTAAATAGTGATGAGAATATAAGTGCAGTAGAACAAGCAATTGAAGAGAATAAATTAGTTATTGTAGCTGTTTCAAAGCATGGTAAAGAAGGAAAAAGAGCAGAAGATTCTTTTTATGATGTTGGTGTAATTGGTAACATTATGAGAAAAGTTGCTTTACCTGATGGAAAAATAAAAGTACTTTTCCAAGGTTTAGCAAAAGGTAAAATTACAGATTTTGATGCTTCAAATCCTATTAGATGTGAAGTAAATATCTTAGAAAACCAAGAGTTTAATGAAGAAAGTGTTAAATCAGAAATCTCTGTTTTAATAGATCATGTGAAAAAACTTTCAAGATTAAACTCTAAGTTTCCAGCTGATTTAATCAAAACTATTGAAGAGAATGATGATGCTACAAGAATTGCAGATTTAATATCTTCTGTTTTAAAAGTAAAAAAAGATGATGCTTATAAACTTTTTTCTCAAACTGATGTAGAACAAAGATTACTTGATATTATTGAAGTTATTAAAAAAGAGATTGAGTCGTTTAAAATTCAAAAAGAAATTACTCAAAAAGTAAACTCTAAAATAGAGAAAACTCATAAAGATTACTTCTTAAAAGAGCAAATTAAAGCTATTCAAAAAGAGCTTGGAACTGATAATAAAAAAGATGAAGAGATTAAGTCATACAAAAAAAGACTTAAGAAAATCAAACCTTTTATGCCTAAAGATGGATATAAAGAGACTAAAAAGCAGATTGATAAGTTAAGTAGAATGCACCAAGACTCTCCTGATGCATCACTTTTACAAACTTATATTGAGCAAGTATTAGATATTCCATTTGGACAATATTCTGATGAAAAGATTTCAGTTGATAATGTTGAAAAACAGTTAAATAAAGATCACTACTCTTTAGAAAAACCAAAAGAGAGAATCTTAGAGTATTTTGCAGTTAAGCAACTTTTAGAGCAAAGAAAAGTTGAAGACTTAAAGTCTAAAGGTACTGTATTATGTTTTGTAGGACCTCCAGGTGTTGGTAAAACTTCACTTGCAAACTCTATTTCTCAAGCACTTCAAAGACCACTTGTAAGAGTTGCTTTAGGTGGAATGGAAGATGTAAATGAGTTAAGAGGACACAGAAGAACATATGTTGGAGCAATGCCAGGTAGACTAGTAAAAGGATTAATTGATGCAAAGAAAATGAATCCTGTAATGGTTTTAGATGAAATTGATAAGCTTGGTGCTAATCACAGAGGTGACCCAACAGCTGTAATGCTAGAAGTTTTAGACCCTGAGCAAAACCATGAGTTTAGAGATTTATATTTAAACTTTGCAATTGATTTATCTCAGATTATTTTTGTATCAACAGCAAATGACGCTAGAAGAATTCCTGCTGCATTAAGAGATAGAATGGAGTTTATTGAAATCTCTTCTTATACTCCGAATGAAAAATATCATATTGCAAAAGATTATCTAATTCCACAAGAGTTAGGAAAACATGGATTAAATAAGAGTGAAATCTCTTTATCTAAACCAACAATTGAAGCAATTATTTCTAAATACACAAGAGAAGCAGGGGTTAGAAATCTAAGAAGAGTATTCTCTAAGTTATTTAGAAAAGCTGCTAAAAAGATTTTAAGTGATGAGAAAACTACAAAAGTATCAATCTCTACTAAAAACTTAAAGTCATATTTAGATAATCCTATTTTTGAAATAGACCCAGCTGATAAGAAAAATGCAGTTGGTATTGCAAATGGATTAGCATGGACAGCTGTGGGTGGAGATGTATTAAAAACTGAAGCTATTAAGTTAAAAGGGAAAGGTATTTTATCTGTAACTGGTAACTTAGGTGAAGTTATGAAAGAGTCTTCAAGAATTTCATACTCTGTTGTAAAGGTTCTTATTGATAATGGAATCTTAAAAATTGAAGATGAGATTATTCCTAAAACTTTTAAAGAGAAAGAAGAAAATTTAAAAGTTGATCCTAGTGAAGTTTACAAAAGATATGACATTCACTTACATATTCCAGAAGGAGCAACTCCAAAAGATGGTCCAAGTGCTGGTATTACAATGGCATTAACTATTGCTTCTATTTTAAGTAATAGAGAGATTAAATCTGATGTTGCAATGACTGGTGAACTTACACTTTCTGGTAAAGTTTTACCAATTGGTGGATTAAAAGAGAAACTTATTGCTGCTTATAAAGCTAAGATGACTAAAGCTTTAATTCCTAAAAAGAATTATGAAAGAGATTTAGATGATATCCCTGCTGAGGTTAAAAATGCAATGGAAATTAAAGCTGTTAATACTATTGAAGATGTATTAAAAGAGGCTTTAATATAGAGTTTTTAAAATGAGACAAGTAAGGCAAAGCCAAGTTATAAATAACTTTTTTACTTTTGCCTCAATTATAATTATTTCAGTAACATTAACACTATATGTAAAATATATTGTTAATGAGCCTGAAACTACTAAAGAAAAAGTAGTTCCTTTAGCATGTGAAGAGATTACTCTTACTAAATATAAAGTATATAATCAACAACTTTTAAATGATTCTCTTAAAGCCTTACGAAAAGGTTATTATAGATTAAATGGCTCTTATAAAAAATCTGAGAATTCAACTGTTGAGAAGTTAGTTTCATTAAATAAAATGAATGAACTATATATGCAAGCTATTCAAAAAGCTCCTAAAGAAAATATTAAAAAGTATTTGACAATTGAGTATAAATTAGTAGAAAAAAATAGTACAGATGATAAAATAAAAAGAAAACAGTTTTATTCTGGTTCAATTCTTACAACTTTTAAAGCAGATAACAAAGAGATATTTAAAATATTTACTGATTTTAGATTGTATGATGAAAAAGAGATTTTTAATAGAATAGATTGTTCAATAAAGGTATATAAAAACAATGCTAAGAAGTTATAATCAATCAAAATTTACAGCTACAAATACAATAATAGCTATTACAATAATAATGTATATAATTCAAGAAACTATCAATAAGGGTAGTTTACTTTTTGGATTAAATATGTATTTTACTGTGTATGATTTTTGGTGGCAGCCACTATCTACTATGTTTGCTCACGGAGGTATCTTTCACCTTGCAATGAATATGTTTGTTCTTTATCAATTTGGAAGTTTAATTGAGAGGTTTAGAGGGGCTAAAGAGTTTTTACTTTTATATTTTATTTGTGGTATTTCTACATCTTTGCTTTCTTTTACATACATTTATTATTTAGATAATTATGTGAATTTAGTAGGTGCTTCTGGGGCTATTTGTGCTATCTTAGGATATGTTGCTTATTGGGATAAAACTCAAAGAAGTGGTATCATAACTTGGGTATTATTAATCTCTGTTGCACCACTTTTAATAGGTCTTCCAATTGCTTGGTATGCGCACTTTATAGGTCTTGCAGTGGGGTTTTTATATGCAATAGTTAGAAGATAGTCTTCTAATTATTGCCATAGTATTTACTTGCAAACTCTTTTACTTTTCCTTCATCAACGATATCTTTTAAAACTCTGTTTATTTCATCTATTTTATTAATAAGTGTTGATTTTCTAGAGATACCTACATATAAATCAATTCTTTTCTCCGGTCTATAAGAAGTTTTTTCCACTTGATTTTGTAATCCTAGTTTTGCTATTTCAAAGTCTGCTTGACAGTCTGTACCTATTATAACTTTCATTCTTTTAAGAGCTAACATTTTTAACAATTGTTGTTCATTTGTGACAGCTCTTTTTTGTAGAGTTTTATCATTGTCAAATTGTTTGAAATAAGCAGAATTATTTACATAGCCTACTAAATACTTTTTTAAATCGTTGTATGTTTTGATATTTTGACCTAAACCTTTTTGTGTATAAAATACAGGAGAACATGAGTAGTAAGGAATTGAACTATATTTTATATATTCTTGTCTCTCTTTTTTTAAAGCAATACCTGTCATCATATCGACAGTTCCATTTTTCATATTTGCTAAACTTCTAGCCCAAGGATAGTGTCTAAAGTTGGTTTGCATATTTAATCTTTTTGATAACTCTTCAAGTAAATCAAAATCAATACCACTATAAATATTTTCATTTGTCATACGAAATGGTGGCCAATCATCAGTTGGTATAAGAATTTCTTCTTTTGCAATAAGTGTAGAAAAACATAATAATGTTATTAATAGAAGTTTTTTTAACATGACATACTCCTTTTTTCAAAAAAGTTTTATATATAACGCTAATTATAACATATTATAATAGAAATATATGTAAGTGTCAATCTATAATTTTGTAAAGAATGTAACTGCTCCCATTACTACTAAAACAATAGCAAGTGATATAAATATATCTTTTAAAGTTACTGTAGGATTTAAAATACCACAGTATGGGCATTGTCTTTTTTTAGGTTCAATTTCTCTTTTGCAGTTTTTACAAGTAGCTATGATTTATCCTTTTTTTTGATGTGATATTATCATAAAGAGCGTTAAAATAAAAGTATTTCAAATTGCAATATATTTAGATATAGATTTTTTTTTGAGTTATACTTTCAAAATGTTTTTACATTTAGATTTAGACTGTTTTTTCGTATCAGCTCATAGAACAATAGATAGTAGTTTAGAAGATATTCCAGTTGCAGTCGGAGGAAGAAGTAACTTAAATATTTTCTCTTCAAAAAAAGAAGTTCGTAAAATCTCATCAAATTCAGGAGCCTTTGTAAGTACAATTCTTACAAATGAAGGACAAAAGAGTTTTAAAGACTATTTTGTAGATGAAAATGGCAGAATTAGAGGAATAATAACTACAGCATCATATGAGGCTAGAGCATATGGAGTTAAAACGGCTATGAGTGTAAACGAAGCTTTAAAGCTTTGTCCTCATCTTAAGATGTTGCCACCAAATTATCCTTTGTATCATGAATTATCACAAAAGTTAAAAGAACTTTTAATAAAAGAGATTCCTTTAGTTGAACAGTTTTCTATTGATGAATTTTTTGGTGATGTTACTGGTTATATTGGAGAAGATGAGATTGTAGAGTTTGCTTATAATCTCAAAAAAAAGATATACCAAGAGCTAAAATTACCTATTTCAATTGGTGTTGCTAATACAAAATTTTTATCAAAACTTATTACAGAATATGCAAAGCCTGATGGTGTTAAATATGTTGGTGCTAATTATATTGCAAATTTTACTAGAAATATTCCTATAGAGGAGTTTCCTGGAATTGGAAAAGGTTTTCAAAAAAGACTTAAAGGATATGGAATCAAAACTTTAGGTGATATAAGAAAAAAAAGAGAACTATTCTACTCGTGGAAGAAACCAGGGATTGATTTATATAATCGTGTTTGTGGAATAAGAGATACAAAATTAACATTAGAAAGAGAAAAAAAGTCAATAGGAATAGGGCGAAGTTTTGATCCTATTTTTGAAAGAGATGAGCTTAAAAGAAGAGTTATGATTTTAAGTAGATATCTTTGCTTTTTAGTAAAAAAAGCAAATGTTAATCCTCTGACTTATGCAATAAAAATAAAGTATGAATACAAAATAAAATCAAAGAATTATATAAATGTAAATAGAATATTTAATGAAACAGATTTTAAAGAAGCAATGATTCATCTTTTTGAACAAAATGATATTCATCCTAAACATGGTGTAGTACAGTTAAACATAACTGTTTCAAATTTTGCGAAAGTTAATGAGTATACTTATAATCTTTTTGAATATGAAGAAGATTTAAAGAAAAGAGAACTTACAAATCAAATGCAAAAGTTAAGAGTAAAGTTCGGTGTTGATATTATCAAAAGTGCTAGTGAAATAAAAGATGATAAGTTATAGGTTTTTTTGTTAAACTTGAAATGCTATAATACAAAAAAACAAAAAAAGTGAATATATTATGGGAATAAAAGATAAGTTAAAAGAAAAATCAAATAGGTTATTGAATATTGCATCTGAAAATACAACAAAGGCTTTTGATTATCCTAGAATTAAAAGCGAGCAAGTAAAAGAGGCTATTAGATTAAAAGTTAGAGAAAAAGCTATCTTAGCAACAAAAGCAAGGCTTGTTGAAAATCATAAAAGTTTTGATGATTTTAGTGATGATGAATTAGAAATAATAATTGCTGATGAAGAAAGAAAAATAATGGATGATTTAAAAACTAAATCTTTAGTTGTAGCTTTAGCTGCACTTGGTTTAAACTTTTTTATATAGGTATTTAGATGTTTAAACAAGTTAAATCAGCACTATTTTGGTACTACTTATATAAATTTAGAAAAAGAGTTATTTTAGTAGCCCTTCTTTTGATTATTGCAATATTTGCAAATGCAATTTATGCAGATATTGTTGAATATTTAAAGCTAAAAGAAAAGTTACAATACTTAGAATTAGTGCTTGTCACAAAATGGATTATTATTATTTTTAATCTTACTTTCTCTATTTATTTACTACTTACTTTATTTAAAAAAGAAGAGAGTGTAACAAAGCCTAATAAAAAAGAAAAAGAAGTTAAAAGTAAAGAAACTCCCCTAGATAAAGGACTTAGTGATAGGGAAAAGAGTTTTTTACATAAGAGGAAGTTAAAAACAAAAGCAGATTCTTTACTAGAAAAATAATTTTTATATCCGATTTTAATTAATGTTTATGTATCATAGTATTTATAAATAAATATTATAAGGTAAATTATTGAAGTTAGTATTTGAAATCACTCTTTTATATGTTGAAGATGACGTGAATATAAGAGAAGAACTAGCATATTTTTTAAAAAATAGGGTTACAACTTTACATGTAGCAAAAGATGGTCTAGAAGGCTTAGAGCTATATGAAAAATATAAACCAGATTTAGTGATTTCAGATATTAGTATGCCAAGATTAGATGGTATACAAATGAGTCAAAAAATCAAAGAGTTTGATGAAAATGCAAGAATTATAATTCTTACTGCTTTTAATGATAGTGATTACCTTACAAATGCAATAAACTTAAATATTGATAGATATCTAATCAAACCAATAAATCTCAAAAGCTTACACGAAGCAATAAATAAGATTTATAAAACAATAGTACTAGAAAGAGAAAACAAAGAAGTTGTTAATCTTTTGGAACAATACAAAAGAATTGTAGATTTAAGTGCTATTGTTTCTAAGACAGATGAAAAAGGTGTTATTACTTACGCAAATGAAAAGTTTGAAGAAATCTCAGGTTATTCAAAAGATGAGTTAATTGATAGCTATCATAATATCGTAAGACATGAAGATGTATCTCCTGAACTTTACAAAGACCTTTGGGATACAATCAAAAATGAAAAAAAGCCTTGGTTTGGAACAATCAAAAACAAAAATAAAAAAGGTCAAGCATACTATGTTGATGCAGTAATAGAGCCTATTGTAAACTCAAAAGGTGATATTATTGAATATATAGGTATTAGACATGATATTACAGATATTATGAATCCTAAAAGACAGCTTCTGGATGATATACAAAACATGTCAACACCAATGTTAACAGTTGCTAAAATCAATAATTACAATATTCTAAAAGAGTTTTATACAGAAACTCAAAGAGATGAGTTTGAAGAAGTTTTTTCACAAGTTCTTTTAAAATGTTTTCCAAGTCATCTTAAAATAGATAGAGTATATATTTTAGGTGGAGGTTTATTTGCTTTTTTAAAGAATGATGTTTTCAATAAAGAGCATATGAGCATATATCTACATAAATTTTTAATCAACTTAAGTAGAACTGATGTTTTCTTTCAAGAGAATAAATATGAAATGGATATGCTTTTAAGTTTCTCAACTGAAAAAGAAAATCTTTTTGATGATGCTATTACTGGGATTAGATTACTTCATGAAAGTAAAAAAGATAAGATTATTTTTGCAAATGGTTTCTATGAACAAAAACAAAATAGTGCTAGAGAAAAATTAAGAGTTTTAACTCTTATTAAAAATGCTTTAAATAGTGAGAAAAAAGTATTATCTTTTTATCAACCAATAGTATGTAATAAAACGCAAACGGTTGTTAAATATGAGTCTTTACTTAGAATAATCAACTCAAAAGAAGAAGTAGTATCTCCTTTCTTTTTTATGGATATTGCAAAGAAATCAGGTTATTATCATGATTTAACAAAAAAAGTAATTGATAATGCAAAAAAAATTCTAAATATGAATAAAACTATTCATATCTCAATAAATGTTTCTTCTTCAGATATTGAAGATTTAGAGATTAGAGATATGCTGTTTGAATTAGTAACTATAAAAGAGAATATAGGAAGAGTTACTTTTGAGCTTTTAGAGGATGAAGAAGTTCAAGATTTAAGTGCTATTAAGATATTTATTGAGCTTGTAAAGCTTGCAGGTGATGTTAAAATCGCTATTGATGACTTTGGTACAGGTTATTCAAACTATGAAAGATTAAATATTTTCCAACCAGATTATATTAAAATAGATGGAAGTTTAATAAAAGATATTTTGACAAGTAAATATAATCAAAGTATTGTAAAATCAATAATTATTTTTGCTAGAGAAAATGAAATTAAAACAATCGCTGAGTTTGTTTCTGATGAAAAGATTCATAAGAAAGTAAAAGAGTTAGGTGTAGATTTCTCGCAAGGTTTTTACTTTGGAAAGCCTGAACCTATTATAGTTTAGGCTTATCTAAGTGTTTTATAAAGCTGTATAGCTTCTTCTACTTTTTGTCTTTCAGGTTTTCTTCTACAAGACATATAGCATTGTTCACCTGCTTCATTTTTATAAGGATAAACTGTTGCATAAACCCAGTAGTATCCACCTGATTTAGTTTTGTTTTTTACATATCCTTGCCAAACATGTCCATCTTTAACAGTCTTCCATAAATCTTCAAAAGCTGCTTTTGGCATATCTGGATGTCTTACCATATTGTGAGGTTGTCCTAATAATTCATCAAGAGAATATTCTGCAACCTCACAAAATTGTTCATTTGCAAAAGTTATCATACCTTTTGCATCTGTTTCACTAACTAAAAAAGCATCATCTTTAAGTACAGTTTCTCTTGACATGATTAGTTATCCTCTTCTTTTTTTAAATTCTAAATCACAATTGTGTTCTTTTAATTTATCTAATAGTTCAAATATTACATTGATTTGTAACTCAATATTCTCAGTAACTGAGATGATTTGACCATTTTCATAACCTTCAGCATATAAGTCAACACTATCTTGAACCATATGATGGAATCTTTGGTGTGTTGCTTTTAATTCTTGCCATAATTCACTTTTTGTAAACTCTAATCCTTGCTCTTCACTTGCGATTAACCATTTACCCATATCACATTGTGTGTGATCTTTTACTTTAAATTTATTACCAACTTTACAATCACTAAAGTTTACATTTTTGAAGTTAATATGGTCAGATTTTAGTTTGTTTAGATCAAAGATGTAATCTGTATTACATACTCTTCTTTTTGCATCAGCATCAAAAGCAGTTCTATCAACTGCACCTTGAAGTTGGATAGATAACTCTTGCGTTGTTTTAGCCATTTGACTAATCTCAGAAGCTAATTGTGCATTACTTTGTGTTGCTTGGTCAAGTGAGTTAACTGTATCATTGATTTGGTTCATAGCTTCTTGTTGTTCTTTAGTAGCATTTGCAACTTCACTAATTAACTCAATTGTAGTAGTAATATTTGTATCAAGTTTATTAAAGCCTTCAATCATTTGGTATGAAACTTCTTTACCATCTTTAGCTTTAGCAGTTGCACTTTCAACTAATGCTTTAATCTCATTTGCAGCCTCAGCAGATCTAGCTGCTAAGTTTCTAACTTCTTGAGCAACAACAGCAAAACCTTTACCAGCTTCACCAGCAGTAGCAGCTTCAACAGCAGCATTAAGTGATAAGATATTTGTTTGGAAAGCAATTTGGTCAATTACTGTAATCGCTTCATTAATTGTATTTACTTCTGTACTTAATTCATCCATAGATGAAGAAGTTTTACTAGCTAACTCTTTACCTATTTGACTTGATTTAGTAACTTCTGTTGCATATGCTGCCATTTTTGAAGAGTTTTCAGAACTAACTGCAATAGTTGAAGTAACTTCTTCTATAGCTGCTGCTGTTTGCTCTAGTGCAACTGCTTGTTGATTTGAAGCTTTACTTAATTCTGCTGCTGCATTAGATAAGTCTTTTGCACTAAATGTTAATCTTTTATTTGAGTTATCAATAAGTGCCATTACTTCATTGATAGTAGATTGAGTTACCTTTGTACCACTTAGTAATGAAGCAATTAAACCTGTAACACCTTCAATTCTTGGAATCTCTTTATCATATCTAGCATTTGCTAATTCAATTAAAGCATTTGATAAAGTAGTAAGATTTGCTTGTGTTTTATTAATCATTCCATTTATTTCATCTACAAGTCTTTGAATATCACTTGATGAGGCTTTTAGTACAATTCTTTCATTGTATAAACCAACATTTACTTTCCCCATTACAACTCTTGCTTGGTCAATAACTTTTTTATCTTGATTTGCATTTTCTTCAAGTTTATCTATGTAAAGGTCAAAGTTTTTAGCAATATTTCCTAACTCATCATTTGATTCTAAGTTAATTTTAGAACCTTTTGTATCACTGTTTTTAACTAGTTCTTCTACACCATTATTTAGTTTTTGAACACTTGATAAAATACCTTTAACAATAGTTAATAAGAACATAACACAAATGAAAAGTGCAATTGTTAAAGCAATAGCAACATTTTGCGCATTTGCCATTACTTCTTTGTTCTCTTCTAAAGTTAAGTTAACTTTTTTGTATTGAAGTTGTTCAATAGATAGAATTGATTTTTCAATAGAGTCAAATATCTCATCAACAGCAATCATTGAGTTATTAACTTTTTCTTCCATTATGTTAAAAGTTTCACCTTTTTTAGCCATTGTTTTTCCAGCATTGATCATAGCATTGATATTTTCTCTTAGCTTTTCATCATTTAATTTACTAAATAATTCAGCTTTTAATTTATCAACATCTTCAAATCCACTTAAATCACCAACTGCAAGAGCATCTGTAAGAATCTCTTGAATAGAAACTATTAGGTATTTCAATTCAATTAAAGAGCTATTTGTATAATCAGAAGCTGTAATATTATCAATATTTTCTTCGATATCTTCTACTGCTTTATCGAATTTTTTCATCTCAAATAGTGAGTCTTGTCTAGCTGTAAATTTCTCAATTCCCGCATTTGCTAAGTCTTTTAAGTTTTTCACATATGAATTGATTTTAGAATCAATATTATTTAATTGAACTTCATTTTCATCAGATGTATTTATTTTATTGATTTCTTCAAAAGTTTTAGAATATCTTTCTTTGATTTCATCAATAGTATATAAACCCTCTGGGTCAGCAACAAGTGCAGTATCTGTAGAAACTTCTTGTAAGTTTTTAATATTGTACTTTAACTCTTTGTATAAATTTAGTTCTTTATTATCATTTACTATATTTTCATTTGCATTTTCTATTTTATATAGTGAATAAAATAAACCTATTGCATTGATAATTAGTAATAATGAAAACGTAGCTGCTAAAATCAAAGATTTTTTCTTAATATTCATATGTATAACTCCTTATGTAACATTGAATTATAAATGAGAGAATCTTATATTTAATTTAATCCACTCTTATTTTCTAGTAAAAAAGTAAAAAACTTACATAAATAATACACTTTAGTTATTTTTTTAACCAAAGTGCTTGTGTAGGGTATGCAAACTCACAATTATTCTTTTTAGTCAGCTGTGAAATTTTTACTAAAACATCCTCTTTTACTGTTAACCATTCTTCCCAATCAGGACTTTTTGAAAAACAATAAACTAATATATTTACAGACGAGGGCCCAAACTCATCAATAAAAACTAAAAGGGTTCTTTTAACACCTTGAAGGTCTTCTCTTTTTATGGCTTCAAATTTTCGTGTGCTTGTAAGCTGTGCATTTTTACTAGTAGCTATACCTGGGTGATTTGAAAGCATTTCGTATATATCTTCTCTTAATTGAATAACATCTTCCATCCTTGATTCATAAGTAATTCCTATACTCATTTTTATTCTTCGACCAATTCTTCTTTTTGACCAGTTCATGATGTGTGTGTTTGCAAGTTGAGAGTTTGGAACTGTAATCATTGCATTGTCAAATGTTCTAATTCTTGTTGTTCTCATTCTTATGTCAACTACAGTTCCTTCAATATCTCCTGTTTTAATCCAGTCACCTTGAGAAAAAGAGTTATCTGTCATGATACTAAGTGAACCAAAGAAGTTCGTAAGAGTATCTTTTGAAGCTAAGGCAATAGCAATACCACCCACACCAAGTGAAGCTGCTATGGCTTTTATATCAATACCTAGTTGAGAAAATAAGAATAAAATTACAAGTAATACTAAGATTATTTTTATAATTCTTAGAATAAATACAATCATCTCTTTTCTAACATTTGGGTACTTTTCAAGTAGATTTTGAGCATAATAGTTTATACTATTGTTTAAAATTGCATAAAGCCCCCATGTAAGAAGTGCCATGTATAGAGTATTTATCCAAGGGATTATTTTCTCAATTAAAATAGGGTCTTTTACTAATATATAAATTGATATTTGAATAGCAAGTAAATATAAAGCATAAATCAATGGAGTATTTATAGACTCTTTTAAATAAGCTCTAATCTCATCTGCATCTTCATCATCTTTTTCTTTTCTTTGTACAAAAATCTTTGCAATAAAGCTAGCTATAATAGAAATGATTTTTAAATTTAAAAGTCTAAAAAAACCTATAATAAATAAAACCACTACTACTTCACCAATTGAAAACTTCAAGTGATAAGATGTAAGGTTTGAAATAAATGAAATTCCTTGAATTGAATCAATCTTTTTTACAAAGTATTGTAGGTTGAACTCATCAATAAAAAAGTTTGTTTTTCTAAACTTAGAAATATTTTCTAAAAGGTACTCTAAAACAAAGATTTGTGTATGTCTTTGGTTGTATAGATTGATATAGTTTTTTGTTAGCTCTTCAGATATATAGTTTGTGTAATCTTTTTGCTCTTCATAAATAGATTCATACTGTTCTAAAGAGTTTTTTTTCATCTTAGAAATACTATCTTGTAAAAGTTTTTCAAAATATTGTTTTTCTCTAAACTCTTGTTTACCTTTTACTATATTTTTTAAAGTCTCTTCATAAAGTTTCTTTTCTCTTATATACATAACTCTAAGGCCATCTCTTACAACAGCTAAGTCATTATTTGCTTTTTTATTGATAGTTATTTTATTTGACAATAGTGTTAATTCTTTTTTATATTCCTTGTCATTGTTTAAAGTTATTAAGTATGATTCATTGTTTATATTTTCAATAACACTCTCTAAAAGTTTGTTTTGAAGCTCTAATTGTTTCTGCTCTTCACTCTTAGGTTTTTTTGTTTCTTTTACTTCTTCATTTGTTTGTTGTTCAATAGCTTTTAATGAATTGTTATTAATAACTATTTCAGATTTTTTATCATCTTCTTGAGGTTTTATTAGTTTTACTGGTTCTTGTGTAGCCGTTTGTGAATACAATAATAGTGGAAGCACTATTAGTAATAAATATTTCTTCATAAAATCTCCATATTTTTAAAAATTATATCTTATTTTTTATGATTGTTATAGTTAAAAAATATAAAAAAATAGTGAATTATCATAGAAACTTATAAGATATATAAATTTTTAACATAATAGATTGAAAGTGAACTTAAATTTGTTTTTATATTATAATAAATCTGATAATTAATCTCAAATATATTTCATACTATTTTATTATTTTTATAAATTGCTATGTTTGATTAGTATCATGTTGAATATAACAACAAATTTATAAAACAATAATAAAAGAATCAAAATCCTTCTTTTTTCCTTCATTTTATTTATATACTTTTATTTGTTTAAAATAAGGAGAAAATATGAATAATACAGCATTAATTTTAGTGGACCTACAAAATGATTATTTTAGTAGTTTTAAAGGCGCAAAGTATGAATTATATAAAACAGAAGAAGCTGCAAAAAATGCTTTAAGGCTGCTAAACAAATTTAGAGAAAGAAATATGAAAGTTATTCATGTAAGACATGAATTTGTAGGTGAGGGTGCACCATTTTTCGCACAAAAAAGCGATGGTGCAAAAATACATGACAGTTTAACACCTCTAGAAGATGAAACTCAAGTTTTAAAACATGAGATTAACTCTTTTAAAGGTACAGATTTAAAAGAGATATTAGATTCTTCTAATATTGAAAATGTAATAATCGTCGGAGCAATGTCTCATATATGTATAGATGCTATTACAAGAGCTGCAAGTGACTATGGATATAGTTGTCAAGTTGCACATGATGCTTGTGCTACAAGAACTGTTGAGTTCAATGGTGTAAAAGTCGATGCAACACTTGTTCATGCTTCTTTCATGGCAGCTTTAGATTTTGGTTATGCAAAAGTTCAAAGTACAGATGAGATAATAGAACAACTTTAAGGTATTTAATGGAATTAAGTGATTTATCCGTACTTTATATATCTGACAAAAAAGAAAAAGAGGAGGGTTTATACTCTCTTCTTTGCAAGACAGTAAATAAAGTATTTTGTACTAAAACTATAGAAGACTCAAAACAAAAGTATATAAAAGAGTCACCATGTTTACTAATAATAGATAGCAATTTTGAAGATAGAAATATCATCGATTTTATGAATGAAGTAAGACAAGATGATATAAAAACAGCTTTTATAATACTAAGTGAAAACAAATCGAATGAGTATCTAACAGAGCTTTTAGAACTTTATATCACTAAATATCTTGTAAAACCATATACTGAAAAAATAATACTACAAGCTTTAAATAAATGTATGGAGATAATAGAGCGACGATTATACAGTAACTTTAAACTTGCAGATAATATCTTTTTTAACTTTCAAACTCAAAGTATTATAAAAGGCAATGACTCATATGTCTTAAATAAAAAAGAGAGTTTGCTTCTAAACTTATTTATTCAAAATCAAGGACGAGTTGTGACATATGAAGAAATAGAGTATCATATCTGGAATAGCGAAAATACAGAAGCAGCACTAAAATCTTTGATAAGAGACTTAAGAAAAAAGACTCACAAAAATATGATAAAAAACTATTCAGGAATAGGATATAAACTAGAACTTAAGAATTTACTTAGTAGTTAATCGAGTTTGTATGGTGCGACCGGCGGGACTTGAAACAGTGCTACCAACAAAATAAGATTTAAAAGTCCCATCTGTTGGTATATCTTAATTTACCTTCTATATTAAATTCACTAAAACTAGTGAATTTCATGCAAGATTCATGTAAAAAATCAGTCAATTAGGTCATCTTCATCAAACTCTTCATTTTCTAATGCCATTTGATAAATCCACTGAAAGTCAAGAGTATTCAGTACAAAATCAGCATAATCCATTTGAACTTCAGGAATAAGGTTGATTTTCGCTAAATTCTCTTTACATAGTTGTTTATAATAATTTTTAATTTCAACAATAATACTTTCTTGACACTCTCTTAAGTCATTGATATTATAGTTATAAAATAAATCATTAAATTGTAGATTATAATTATTTAATTCATAATTTAGGTAATCAGAAATACAAAAGGATAATTTATTTATGATATTTGTATTTAATAGATTAAAATCACCAATAAATTTTAATGTGGAATTGATTTCATCTATTTCATTTATTTTATGAGATTGAAATAAGTATTCGATGGTTTGTATATAGTCGAACTCTTGCTCTCTCTTTTTTAATAGATATAATGAGTTAATTAAAATATAAGTATTATCTTCAAAATAATTAAGTGACTCATTGTTATCTATAAATTGATTAATGAATTTTAGTAAAGTATTTGTGTCTATATCAACATTAAGCATTAATGATATATTGAATAACTCAATTAAATATGTTGTATTTTCACTAAAGTCATTATCTTCAAGATTATTTATTATAGTAGTTAATATGTTTTTCGATAAAAGTTTTTTGTTAGTTAAGTAGTGTAAAGTTTCAAGAGATTCTAGTGTTTTAAGATTTTGAAAAATATTTAAAATCCTTTCTATATTATGTGTTCTATGTATTATAAAATCAGCAATTGATGGGTTAAATAAGCTATATTCTACACTATTATCATAGTTGATGGTTCTATTTATAAAATATCTAAGAAGCACCTTTATAAGGGAAGTAAACTCTTTAGATTTATAGCTATCATTTTTTAGAGATTCTATTTTCCTTATTTTTTCAAAAACTTTAATTAGTTCATATTCATAAATTGTATTTCCATTATAAACAATAATGATTACAATTAGTCTCATAAAATCATCACATTCATTTTCATAACTTCTTTCCCAAATTTGAGTGGGATTATTAAGAGACTCGAAGACGTCATTGAGATAACTGTTACTATTAATAATAGAGGAATGAGAAGTAATAAATTCAATTAATCTTGGACTAAAGTTACTATGACTAACAATACTGTTATTTATATCATCATAAAGAAGTGTTTTTTTTGTGTTATCATTTAACTTACTAAAATAAATATGATTATATAGTAGCTTTTCTTTGTCATTTTTACTTAAAGAATTGAGTTTTAAGATAAATTCGTGATTCTGAATATCTATTGAATAAAACTTATCACTCATTGACATTGCTTGGTTAAAAATTATAGTTCTTGTAGTCAATATAAATCTTTTATTATCGTTTTTAACTATTCTTTTTAAAAAGTTGACTATATGAGAATCTTTTCTATTTAAGGCTTCTAGATAATTTGAGCCTAGAAAATCATCAAAATAGAATAATTGTTTTTTATCATAATTAAAAACATCTTCTGCTTCCTTTATTGAATCATCAATAACAATGAACTCAAAACCTTGTTCTATATATTCTAGAGAAATAAAGTTTGCTAAAGTAGTTTTACCAATTCCCGGTTCTCCTGATATTATTAAAAGTTTATTTTTTTCTAATACTGATTTAGCTTTTTTATGACTGTCTGTCTTAATATATTTTGGAATACTATCTCGTATATCTTCAATTAAGAATTGACTTCTACCTTTTATTGCATTATTAAAGATTCTAGATAAAACAGTAGTACTATTTAACCATAGTTTATAATTTCTTTCTTCTATATCTTTATTATCTTTTAATATATTATTTAGTTTTTCTTGATAATAGATGTCGTTTTTACTTTTTATATGAGGTGAAAATAAATTAAAAATTTCATCAACGTTAGCTTTTGTTAATTGTACAGATGTTACAAAGATATATTTTGAAGGTGATAGTTTTTTGACTTTTGCAATTTCTTCTTTTTTTATTTTACTTTTTAATTGACTGTATCCTGATTTTAAAAAATGTTTACATTGAACTACTTCTTCATTATTTTCATCTATAAAAAAAATCCCATCTATTCCACCATCTCGACCTTGTTTAAAACGTTGATATTTTTTTCCTCTATCTTTTGAAATTAATTCAAGAGTTATATTTTCAAATTCTTTGTCATTTAATGTTGAAAAATCGTAGTCAACCATTATTTTTAATCCTTAATAATTTAAACATTTTATTTTATCTAATACTTAGTAAAAAAATAATTTTTATATTCATGTAAAACTTTTTCAAGATATGATTATTTTCATGTAAAAAATATTCTAGGCTTAAATAATTCATGTAAAAAGTGCTTGATTAAAGCTAAAAAAGTTATTTTATATTTTTTATGTAAAAAAATCTTAAATTTTGCATGAATTGAAAGTTAAGTATCGATAAGTTGGAAGTTATAGATGGTGCGACCGGCGGGATTAGCTTAATATAGCTATAAAAAGCTAAATATAACCATATAATAGCACTTTTAGAAGTTATTAAATTTTATAAATATTGTTGATTTTAGTTGTTTTTGGAACAAATTTGGAACAAAAAGGGTTTTAAGCATGATAGTTTCATATATAGTATAGACAATTTAAAATATATACATATGTTTTAACAATAAAAATTTGTAAAGCCCAGTCCCTGACTTTTACAAACTTAAATTATTGTTATCTAATAAAAGTTTACGCTCTTGTGTGTGATATATATTTAGACTGTGAGCACTATGGATAAACTTCTAAACTTTTTTTATTTTTTAATTCTAACATAAAATCTAAATTATCCCACTTAATAAACCAATTTTTTTCTTCATTTATAATTTTTTTATGAAGATTCTCTGCTACACCATATTTTTTAAGTATTAAATTTTTGAATTTTTCATTTATGTATGGACAAGATAATATATCAAATAATAAAAAGACTGTTTCAGTTCCTTTATTTAAAGAACCTTTATTTAGTTCAAAATTTTTTAATATATGGCTTTTTAAGTGTCTTTTAATTATTTTATATCTTCTTATATCTTTAATATAGAAAAGTAAAATAACAATTGATAAGTAGTTTAGTGTATTATTTTTATCATACAGTTTAAAGTACTTAAATAAATCACATTTATCAATCCTATACATTTTACCAAGTTCAGATAATACTATTAATAAATATGATGTTTCTATTTGAGTATATTTATTTAATGCGTGTTTATTTAGTATAAAAATCACTTCATCAAAAACTTTTTTAAATATTAAATGCTTTACCTCACTTATTGAATTGTTTTCCTTTGTAAATTTAATTATTAGTGAAAGTATAGAACTAATTTTAATTGTACTATTTGTTTTAGGGTTAATTGCATATAAAAAGAAGCTAAAGTCTAAAACTTCTAAAATAAATTTACAAAGCTTATATTCAGATTTTGTATGATTATTAATGTCTTTGAAGTTTGAAAAAACTGTTTCTAGTATATTATTAATTATAGCAAAAGTCCAGTTTAAAATTTCATTATATGTTATATTTGTTTCTTTGACTATAATTTTAAATTTTGTTATTAGCTTTTGTGAATTAATATAAAAGTTTAAATCCTTTACTTCATTCGTTTCTTCATTAAGTACTTTTTCAAAAGAAAGATTTGTATTTAATAATTCATTAATTTTTTCTTTTGCCATAGTTAATTCAGTGATTATAGGTTTTTCATATGTCTTACATTTATTTTCATTAATATAAAGTCTAAATTTTTTTAATTCTAATTGATATGTCTGGAATACTAAATCTTTAACTGACTTATCATTATAAAATATAAAAAAGTCATCTACATATCTAAAAATTTCATAATCTTTTTTACTGTAGAGTTTTTCCTTTTTTAATGTCATTAAAACTTCATTATCAATTTTTTGTAGTAAAATTTCAGCAAATATTCTAGAGAATTCTGGACCTATAAGTATTCCATTTGTTTCATTGTAGTTTGCTCTTTGCATTAATTCATCAAATAAACTGCTAAAATTTGAGTTAGTTAATTTTTTTGAAATCATCTCTTTGACTATTTGTTTATTATAAACCATCCAACTAATTGAATGTGTATAAATACTATCAAAGCATTTTGTTATATCAAATTTATACATTTCATTAAATTTCTTTTCTGCTCTTTGGTATTTGTACGATTCAAAAAACTTATGAATATTACTATAATTTTTATAACTAAAAAAAGTTTTTAAGTTTTCATAATTCTTTCCATGTTCTTCTATAGATTCATATTTATCAAAAATATTATCAATTTTTTCATTATTATATATTTTATATTTGGCAGTTTTATAAGGTCTTCTTAAAGAAAATTCACTTATGTTACAATAATATTTGATTGACTCTGAATACTCATTATAAAACCATATAAAAACAAGTTGATTAATTGGATGAATAATAGATAATTCTCTGAAGTCATTTTCTTTATGAGAAATTTTAAAGTTAAAAGGTATAGTTATTAAATTATTAGTACAGTCGGCTGAATCTTTATTTACTTCTATACCATTAAATATAAGTCTTAATATTTCTTTTTGATGTTTACTTAGTTCTTTACATTTGATTTCGTATTTACCATTATCTTTAATATTAAATGAAATTCTAAACTTTGTTAAGAATCTATAAAAGTATCTATTCGTAAATATTATAGGAAGTTCATAGGGCAATATATCAGATAATACAACTCTATTTTTATTGTATTTAATTTTTATTCTTTTTTTATTTTGCATCAATATTTTTCCATATTCTTATAATTTCTTCAATTTGTTTAAATGTGAATTTTGAAAAACTTTTATTCTCCCAAGAGTTTAAAAAAGTATATTTATTAAGTCTCATTCTAAGTTTATCAATATCTACATGTCCTCCATATTCTTTTCTTATTTTATAGTAACAAGATAAGTTGACAAGTTGATTTTTCAAATATAAGTCTAATACTCTTAAATCGTGTTTAAGATTGAAAATTTCGTTAGAAAAATTTATACCTATTAATATGTCTTTTTTTGCATTTAATAATTTAGTATTTCCAGTTAAGAATTTTATTCTATTAATTAAGTTTTTTCTGGCTTTTTTTTCATTGTATTTACTCTCGTCATGATAAGAATCAAAGGTTAATTGCATTTTTATTATATATCTTTTCATTTTTTTAGTTGAAAATCCAATATATAATTTATTTTTATTACTTAAGTTTTTTATATTATTGAAATAGAATTTATATCCTAGGAATTCTAAATAATCCTTTTTAACATTTTCTTGGTTTGATGTCGGTTTTGTAAAATTGTATTCTATAGTTTTATTAGTATTTATTTTAACTTTATGTTTCTGTAGTAAATTTTTTAGTGTGTAGAAATAGTTGTATTTATCAGTAATGATGTTAGGAGTAAATATAATTATAATATCGTCAACATATCTTGCATAGTATATTACATCTGAAGAAGATTTCATTTCATTATCAAAATCTTGTAAATATATTTCTGATAAAAAGGCGCTTACTCCTATTCCTCTAGGAATGCCATTATCTAATTTTGAATAACTTCTATATTCTGATAGAATTTTATAAGTCATTTTTTTAGAAAAATTACTCAGCACATTGTTTTTACTAATTTTATTCTTTAGAACTTTTAAGTCTATATTCTCATAAAAACTTTCTAAATCTGTTTTTATTATATATTTAGGAAAGTTGTTATTTAAAATATTTTTTAGTTGATATGTGATTTCATATTTATTTGATTGATTAATATCAAAGGCTAATTTATAGTTATATTGCAATTTTTTTATTAAAAAAAAGTTTGTACTATCAATATTTAGTTTATAAATTTTTTTACCATTTTTTTTAAAGTGATTAAAAGTAAAGTTATAGTTACTAGTATTGATGTTATTAGCAATTGTCTTTAATTCAACTTCTAAAAGTGCTTCTTTATTCTTTATTACTTTGTCTTTAAAGCTTTTTAACCTTCCTAAAGTATATGAGCTAGAGCTATTGTTTTTTTTATATTTTTTAATTAATTTATTAATAATAAGTAAATAATTTGAATATTTATGTAATTTATTAGATATAACTCTATCAATATATTTACCTTTTTTATTTTCATATTTATATATTTTAAAAAAATTATCAACATTAAAAAGTTGCTTCAAAAATATTCCTTTTTTAATTTTATGTATTATAAGAAAATAATATTTAAGAAGAGTATAAATATAATTACTTTTATGAATAGATTATCAAAACAACAATACAAAAATAAAGATTTAAATGTAAAAGATTTCATATCTCTAAAACAACTAGATATGCTAAAGTATAGAGTTTATCCAAAAATATTAAACAATTTTCAAGGTAAACAAAAAAAAGTTTGGGAACATGCTTTTAATAAATTATTGCCTAAAAAATCACTTAATTTTGATAACGAAAACGACTATTTAAAAAGCAATAAAATAACAAAAAATGATGTTGTGATTAATAGTATTAAGTATTTAATACCAGATATAAATGAAGATAATGTAAATTATCTAAGTGATTGTTTTTCAATATTTACTCAAAAAAATAAAGTTAAAATCATTGAGATTGAAAATAAACTAACTCCTATTTACTATGAAATAATTAACTCTTTCTCCTATATAAAAAGAATTCAAAATGTATTAAGTAAATACCCAAAGAATAATGGGAATCATCATGGAACAAAACATAGAAGTAGTTCAATAGATACACTAATAAAAATACAACTTAACATATTAGAGAATAGAATAGAAGGAAGTTTCTTTCCTATTGAAGATGAAGATGAAAGAAAAAAGATTGAATTTCAAATTAAATTTATGAAATACACTCTAACAGATGAATATAAAAACTTCCCTGAGTGGATGAACTTTGCAAAAATATATTTAGGATTTGAAAATGAACAATTAGAAATGAGTGAAATTGAAATAAAAGCGCTTAATCAATTATTAGAATTCTTTAATGGAATAAGAACTTCAAAAGAAGAATTACTTACAAGTGTTATGATATATTTACGAATTCAATCAAATATAACTACCAAAGATAAAGAGTTTCATAAAGAACTATCTGAATCCATAATGAATATAGTTAGATTTTTTTTACAAAGTACAATTATAGAGGTTGAAAAATCTAAAAAGAAAAAAACAATCATTTATAAACAAGAAAAAGTAAAAAATGAATATTGTATTAAAACACATTTATCAGAAGTTCCTATATATACTTATGTTTATAAAAAGACTAATAATCCTATTGAAGAGCTTATGATAGCTTCTTTTAATTCAATCTTAGGAATAGAAAACATATTTGAAAAAGACAAGCCTAAAAAAGAAGAAATATCTGAACTTCAAATCTTAAAAAATATTCTTAAAATGAGAGAGTATTTAGGTTTAACAAAAAAAGAATATAAAACATTTTTATTCATTATTGATAGATATTTAAAACAACCAAATTATCTAGGAGTTTTTTTAGCTCTTAGATAAATCTATAAAAAACCACTCTTTACTTTATACTTCCTCTCGTAATTACATCAAAACAAGATAACGCGTTATCCAATATTAATTTAAAGGATAAAAAATGCTAACAATCAAAGGCAATTTACTAAACATTATTCCAAAATCGGAATATAAAAAAGAAGGAGAAACTTTAGCTACTCCTGTAAAAGCTAAATTACAAATCTTAGTAGAAAACATTAGGTCAAATGGTACAAAGGTTAAAGAGCTACATACTATCTCTATTCCTGATAATAAGATAGCTTTCTATAGTGATAAAGTAAACAAAGATGTTGAAGTTCATGTGGGAATTATCTCAAAACAACATAGTTTCTATGGTGTCTAAGAAAAAACAGTTTTTAAGAGCACTCGCGGTTTAAAATCTTTTTTTCGTGACAACAAGAAAAAAGGGGTATTTAGTAATACCCCTTTCTAAAACACTCAAAGGAATAAAAGTGAATAAAGTTAAAAAACTTTTTGGAATTGATACTCTTTATTTCTTCTTTGAAACTAATGAAAACTATGATGATTTATATCTTGAAATATTAGACCAATTAGAAGATATTAAAGGTAAGTTCCAAAAGAAAGAAATAGATTATGAAAATAAAGATTTGTATGTATCTATTAAAGATACAAGATTAAACTTTCTTGGTAAAAAAGAAGGTTTTTACTGGTTTAAAGATTTAAATGAATTCTTTAGAATTGGTTTTAAAAGTATGTATGAGAACAGAGGTTTAAATGATATTAGAGTACAGCTTCAAGGAAATGGTATTTATGCTATTGGTATTAATTCTCTTATTGAATTACTCAAAGATTTAGTTAAAGAGTATATAACTGATTATATACCTATTACAAGAGCAGATTTAAACTGTTTTATTCAATATGATTTATCTTTTATAAAAAAAGATATGTTTTCAACTCGTAAAAGAAAATATTCCACTATAAATGAAATAGGAGATGCAAACTCAACACAAACTATTTATATAGGAAAAGAGCCATTTAAATTAAGGCTATATAACAAGTCTTTAGAGCTAAAGAAATCAAAGAAGTATGATTTAATGAATGAGTACTTTTTAAATAATAACTTTGATATTGAAAAGTCTATATTTAACATAGAGTTTCAAATGCACAGAACACATTTAAGACAGTACCAAATAGAAACATTAGATGATTTATTAACTAATGCAAGAAACTTATTTCAAATATCTATGGATGATATTAGATTATTAGATATAGATTCTGTTTCAAAAGAAAGACTTAAAAACAATAAGTATCAAGCTAATACACATCCATTATGGGAAGAGATTAAACAAGAATACAATTTAAAAGATTTCTTACAAACATCTTTACCATTAGAGAGATTAAAAAGAAAAGTATCAATTTATGATGATAATAAATTTGAATTTGAATTTATAGCTCTTATCAGAAAAGCTTTAATTAGTAATTTAAATCTAGATGATGATTATATAAATGAGCTTTATAAAAAAGCAAAAGATAGTTTAAATAAAACTACATCTACAAAAGAGTTAAAGAAAAGATATACAGAAGTAGAGATTATAAATCAAGATGGCTCAATTGAAAACCTTAGATTATTAGAAGATGGAAATTTAATCAAACCTCTTAGAACTGAAACCGTATCTAAATTACAAGATTATGACTTACTTGTTTATCTAGACAAAACAAAAGAGAAGAAACATTTATCTTCAAGAGATAAGCATATTTATTATGTTGCTTTAAAAGAAGCTACAAAGAGAAATCTAGTGTTAGATATATCAGCAGATGAAGCATTAAAAGGAGTTAGTCATGGATATAAATTTTGAAAATCTTGAAAAGATAGATGAAATATTAAATAGATTAATACTAATTGAACAAAAGGTTAAAAGCGAAAAAAGATGGCTTACTGTAAAAGAGCTTTCTTTATATATTGGATATTCAGAAGATAGAATTCATAAATTAAAAAATATAGAGTTTTTTGAAAATCTTCATTTCTATAAAAGAAGTGGAAAACTGTTATTTGATAAATATGAAATAGATAATTGGATAATAGGAATCCAAAATTTTGTTGAGAGTGATAGTGAAAAAGTCAATAGTATTCTAAATAACATATTGAATAATTAATAAGGCTTTTTATATAATATAATCATAATTTCTAAAGTGTTGATTTTATGGTTATTTATATAAGGATATGAATAATGATAGATATGACACCACCAAAGATTTTTGTAAGAGGTTCTATTCTTTGGATTAGATTTAGTCTAAATAAAAAAGTTATAAAAAAGTCTTTAAATCTAAAAGATACTAAAATAAATAGAAAACTTGCAGAAACAAATATTATACCCCAATTGATTTTAAGTATTCATAATGGGGAGTTCTTTAAAAAATTAGATGTTAAAAAAGTGCCTACTGTTGATGAGTATGTTAAAGTATCTTTCAAACTGCATAGAGGTAATAGATGTAAAGAGTCTCAATATGGATATGAAAGAAACTATGAAAAACATATAAAACCAGTATTTGGAAAGAAAAAGTTAGATTCTATTACTCCAAATGAAATTACATTTTGGCAAAATGAGTTACAAGAGAGAGAAAAGCTTTCTAAAGCAACTATCAAAAAGATTAGAACAACAATATATAGACTTTTCGAAGATGCAATAGATGAAAATATAGTTTCTTTTAATCCTGTAACAAAAGCTAAAAATATTAAAAATACAGAAGTAACGAAGCTAAAAAGAATCAAACTTACACCTTTTAAAAAAGATGAAATAAAAGCTTTATTAGAAGCTGTAGAAGGTAGTGAAAGAAACTTACTTGCAACATTCTTTTATACTGGAATGAGAGCAGGGGAATGTATCGGTTTAAAATGGGAATATGTAGATTTAGAAGCAAAAACTATTTCAGTTAGAGAACAAATCATTAATGGAAAAGTAAAAGAGGTTTTAAAAACTACAAATAGTAATAGAACTATTCCAATTATAAAAGCATTGATTCCTTATTTGGAAGAACAATATAAATTAACAGGGCATTTAAATTCTTATGTCTTTTTAACACAAAGAAGTAACAAACATTTCCATAGTGCAAATAAGGTACGAGAACAGATTTGGAATAAAGCAATTAAAAAAGCAAATGTACCTTACAGAAATCTTCATCAAACAAGAGGAACATTTATATCAACTTTAATTTCAAATGGAGAAGATATTAACTATGTTAGTAAAATTGCCGGACATCAGAACGTTAGAATTACTTTGGAAAGATATTCTGAGTATATACCGGTAAAGAATGAAAACTTTGGAAAATGTTTTATGTAGATTGGAACACATTTGGAACAATTTTGGCACAATGAAAAATAAGGTAAGCTTGAGTTACCACCAATTAGGCATTATAAGATTTATGGTGCGACCGGCGGGACTTGAACCCGCACACCTACTGGCACTACCCCCTCAAGATAGCGTGTCTACCAATTCCACCACGGTCGCATTAAGGACGAAATGATACTTTTTTATAACATAAAAGATTCTTAAATAAAACAAGTTTTTATTGGTGTAGTTTAATATGGCTATATTTTAAGGTAAAAGTATAAGAGTTATCTCTTATACTTTTTATTTCTCTCTAAACTCTTTTTTGTGTACAGCTTCTAGGATTTTTTGAGCTAAGATTGATGTGTTTTTTGCAATATTGTGTGTTTGCGTTGCAACAGATGCGTTGTTTTGTGTTTGTTGGTCAAGTCTATTGATTACATCATTTATTTGTTCAATACTTGTTTTTTGTTCTCTTGAAGACTCCGATATATCTCCAATAGCTTCTGTTGTTTTGTAGATGTTTTCATTTAGTTTTTGATAACCATTTATCATTTCATCAGCTATAGTTTTACCGTTGTTTGTTTTAGCTGTGGCTTTTTCAACTATATCTTTTATCTCTTTTGCAGCTTCCGCACTTCTTGCTGCAAGATTTCTTACTTCTTGTGCTACAACTGCGAAACCTTTTCCTGCTTCACCTGCTGTTGCTGCTTCTACTGCTGCATTTAATGAAAGAATATTTGTTTGGAATGCAATTTGATCAATCACAGTAATAGCTTCTGCAATTGCTTGTGTTTGTTCATTTATCTCATCCATTGAAACCACTGTTGAGTTAGCTAAATCTTGACCTTTTTTGATTGAATCAGATAACTCTTTTGAGTGTGCTGACATTTGTGAAATTCTATTTGTATTATTTGCAACTGTACTTGTGATTTCTTCAAGAGCTGCTGCTGTTTCTTCTAGGGATACGGCTGTTTCATTTGAAGCTTTATTTAGAATATCCACATTTGTAAGTAATTCATTTGAACTTTTTTCAAGTTCAAGACCATTGTATTTATTCTCTTGAAGCATTTGATTGATTATATTACATAAATCATTTAATCCAATTGCAACATTTCCATTTGCATTTTGAATACTGTTTTTAAAGTTAAGAGCAGAATACTCTTTTAGTTGCTCCATAATAGGGTTAATATCACTATTTACATTGTGTTTTATAGTTTCAATCATATCATTTAATATATCTTTTAACTCATTTAAAGATTTATTATTTGTAGAAGCTTCTACTTTGATATCAAGTTTTCCTTCATTTACTTGAGAAACTACATTTTTTACATTTTCAATTACTTTTCTATCTGTATCTAAACTCTTAGCTACTTCTTCCATCTCATAGTCAATAATCTGTGCCATATTTCCAAATTCGTCATTTGTATTGATATTTAGCTTTTGAATATTTGATTCTTGTCCTTTAAGATATCTAAAGAAGAACTGTAAACCTTCTTCAACATCTTTTATTGGAGCTAAGATTTTTATTAGTACAAAGTATAAAAGTGTAAGTGTTACAGCTAAAAGTATTATATATAGTATGATTTCTTTTACTGTATTATTTTCAATCTCTTCAAAGATTGTATCTTTATCTAGTTCTACTACAAATATCCAACCAGTTTTTGAAATACTACTATAAGATATAAGTTTTTCAATACTATCTTTATTAGTTGTTTCAATAAAGTTAAGATTTGTAGATAAATCTATTTTTGAATAAACATAACTTTTTTTATTTAGAAGTTCTTTATTTTTATGAATTAGCACATTACCTTCATTATCAAGTAAATATGCAAAACCTTCACCATCTATAGAAACATTTAAAATACTTTCAACAATTGTATCTATAAAAATATCAGAACCCACAACACCTATTAATTTATCATTTTGATATAAAGGAGTATAAACAGATATTACAAGTTTTTTAGTAGATACATCAACATAAGGTTTTGATACACCAGATTTCTTGTTTTTTACTGCATCTTTATACCAAGGCCTACCTCTTGCATCATAGTTATCTTTTGGAACATTTAAAATATCTCCATTTGATAAAACTAGTGAACCATCACTATTAAATCCAACATAAACATCTACAAATTTCCCTGCATTTTTTGATAACTCAAGTTTTTTTAGAAGATTTATATCGTCTGCTTTTACTTCTATTTTCTCAAGCTCTTTTGTTAATGCTTCAATAATATCAATCTTTGATTGAATATAGGCATCAATAAATTTAGAACTATCTTCTGCAAGACTCAATTCTTTATTTTTTATGATTGAATATTGGTTATTATAGTTGTTTGTAGTATTGTAAAAACCTAATATAAAAAAAGATATAACAATACATAAAGATACCACAACTAGGATTTTTGTCTTTAAACTAGTAGTTTTCATAGCTTTCCCCTTCAGACTTTTTTATATTATATCGGTAAAAAGTGTCATTTTGGAGTTACGTTTGTATAGAATATAACTTTTTATAATCTAAGTAGATAGAAAATATATAAGTATAAGTTAAAATAATAATTTAAAAAGATTGAAATTTATTTTAGGCATAAAAAAAGGCCAAGAGTAAAACTCTTGACCTTTTAAGTTATCAGTTCTGTAGTAAGTACTGATTACCCTAAGAATGGGTTAGCATATAATGCGATCATCGCAATAACTAATGCATAAATAACTTGAGCTTCGATCATCGCTAATGCAATGAACATAGTAGTCATTAATTTTCCACCTAAACCTGGGTTTCTAGCAGTACCAGCGATTGTTGCAGCAGCAGTGTTACCCATACCGATAGCACCACCAAGTGCAGCAAGACCAAGTCCGATACCTGCAGCAACTACAGAGTAAGCTTTTAAAGTTTCGTTTGCAACTGCACCATCAGCAGCGAATGCAGCACCAGCAATAGCTAGCATTAAAAGAACGATTTTTTTCATTCTAGATTCCTTAATAAATTTTTGTTTTACAAAGTCCGTTCGGCTTGCGTATCCCTACTTATCACTTTGATTGGCGGTAGTATATCTTTTTGTATATTAAATAATTATTAAGTGAAATATATTAAAAGTAAATTTAAAGAAAAAATTAAGATTTGTAATTTTATATACAAGTAAATAATTTGTATATTTTGTTATAATTGTATTATAAGCATAAAAAAGGATAAGCCATGAAAAGATTTTTTTTAGCGATGACACTTATACTTCTAGTCATGATAGGTTCAGTCTTTGGTGTTTTATTTACAAAACCTGGAAATGATTTAATAGCTTCTTATATTGAAAATAGTGTTAACTCTCAAAATAAAGATGCAAATTTCAAGGTTGAAAATTTAGAACTAACTTTTAATACAATTGATTTTAAAGCCACTATTGCTAAAAGTTCATATATTAATGTTTCAGGTAACTTACAAATTTTTGCAAAAGTTATGGATTTAAAATATGATATTGATGTAAAAGAGTTGTCAACTTTAGAGCCTTTAATAAAGCAGAGATTAAATGGACCTTTAAAAACTCAAGGTACATTTAAAGGTGATGAAAAATTTGCTGTAATAAAAGGAACATCAACAGTTGCTAGTAGTGATACTTCATATAATTTAGAGCTTAAAAATTTTGAGCCATCAAATATAAATGTACTTATTAAAAATGCACAAATATCTGAGCTTTTACATTTAGTAAATCAACCAAAATATGCAAATGGACTTTTAAATCTTGATGCAAATATCAAAGATGCTAAATTAAGTACTTTAGATGGTGATGTTGTTTCAAGTATTACAGATGGAGAGATTAACAATAGCATTGTAAATAAGAGTTTTAATTTAACTTTAAATGAAAACATAACTTTTAAGTCAAGAACAAATGCTATTTTAACTCCTAATAAAGTAGCTGCAAAAGCAACACTTATAAGTTCTCTTGTAAATCTATCTTCAGATGAAACAATAATCTTATTAGATAAAAACAAAGTAACTTCAAACTATAAAGTTGATATTGCAAACTTAGCTAAATTAGAACAAATAATTCCTATGAAGTTAAATGGTAAATTAAGTACAAATGGTACAGTAGTAGTTGAAAACTCTATTATTAATGTAGATGGTAAAACAGATTTATTCAATAGTGATACTTCTTATAAAGCAAAAGTGGCAAATGCAAAAGTAGAATTTGTAAAAGCAGATATAAAGAATGCCAAAATAGATAAATTACTTTACTTTTTAAATCAACCGACTTACGCTTTAGGAAATTTAGATCTTAACGCAGATATAAAAAATGCAGATATTAATAATCTTGATGGTTTAATCACTACAAAAATCACTAATGCTAAACTTGTAAACAAAGTAATAAATAAACAGTTTAATCAAAAACTAAAACAGACAGTAACTTTTAGTTCAGATGCTAAAACAACACTTTCAAAAACAAAAGTAACAACAAATGCACAAGTTGATTCATCTTTGGCAAAACTTGATATTAAAAGTGCTGTTTTTGATATAAAAGAGGCTTCTTTAAATAGTGACTATACTTTAAATGTTCCAAATTTATCAAAACTTTATGATGTAACTCAAACTAAGATGAGAGGAAATCTAACTTTACTTGGAAACCTAGAGTCTAAAAAAGAGAAACTGTTAGTAACTGGTGCTTCAAAACTTCTTGGCGGGAATTTAGACTTTAAACTAAACAATAATGATTTCAATGCAAATGTAAAAGATGTTGAAGTTAAACAGTTAACTCATATGATGTATTATCCTGAAGTGTTTGATTCAACTTCTGATTTAGCTTTAGATTATAATTTATTATCTAAAAAAGGAAAATTAAAAGGAAAACTTATTAAAGGGCACTTTTTACCAAATGATTTTTCTGGTCTTATAAATCAGTTTGCAAAGTTTGATTTAACAAGAGAGATTTATGATATTGTTGATATTAATAGCGATATAAATGACATGGTTTTAAAAACTATTATAAATATGAAAAGTAAAAATACGCAAATTGATGTTACAAAATCAATTCTTGATTTAAACAAATCTTATGTAAATGCAGATATAAAAGCTCAAATTAGAAAACTAAATCTTGATTTTAATGTAAGTGGAGATATGAGAAGTCCAAAAGTTAAGCTAAATACAAAAGGTTTATTAAAAGATAAAATCGAAGAAAAAGTAAATGAAAAATTAGGAAATAAACTAAAAGAAAAACTAGGTGATGAAGGAGCAAAAGAGCTTCTAAATAACTTCAAGTCTCTATTTTAAATAAAAAAAGAGTAAGTGATAACTTACTCTTTTAATTTTTTAGTTAAAGGAAGTGCTACCATACTCCAAGCATGAACCCCACCTCTATACCAAAGTAGTTTCTCTTTTGGATAACCAATACTAATTAGATGTCTTATACTTTTAGAAGATAAAGGACACCAAGCTCCATTACAAAAGAATAGGGCAGTTTTTGCATTTGTGAAATCAAACTTATCATCATCTTCAACCTTAACACCAAGAAGTTCATATGCTCTATAAAAATCTTTTTCAAAGTCAAAGTCATATTTTAAGTCATCATAATAAATATTTACAGCACTAGGAATTGTAGCAAAGTCAAACCATGCTTTATTTCTTGCATCAACTAGGATATATTTTTCAGGATTTTTTGAAGATTTATCATATATAAAATGCATTACTTCATTTTCACCTAAAGTTTTAATATCTTTATCTAATTGGAAATCTTGAATAACTCCTGTTGTTGTAATAAAAACCTTTTTACATTTTTCATCAATCTCTTCTTCAATATAAGATTCATCAAAAAAGAAAGGACTTACTCCAATATTTATACAGCTTTCATCCACATTTCTTTCAATTGTATATTTCTCTTTTGTATTGTTTGAGTATGTATGAGTTACCTCAAAACCACTAAACTGTAAAGCCATAGGTTTTACTGCGTATAAACTAAGGCTTAAACTAATGATTACTAAAAATAGTTTTCCCATAATAACTCCTTTATTATTAAATCAAGTATAGATTTATTCTCTTGAAGGCTATCTTAATTGAATTTAAATTGTTTTGATAATTATTATCACTTTTAAGTTTAATGAAAGTTTTTTTTCGATTTAATTACATTAATGATAATTGATATTAAAATTAAAAAGGAACATAATGTTTAAGAAAACTAAAATTTTTGCAGCATCTTTATCTGTAGCAGCTGCATTAGCTTTAACAGGTTGTACTACTTCAGCAGTTCAAAATACTACTCCAACAGAATTTACAAAAGCAAATACTATTTTAGGTGCATACTCAAATATCGCACTAGCAAATTATGATGATGCTTTAGAAGATGCAATCAAACTAAAATTCAGAATTGATGCTTTTGCAGCAAAACCAAATAAATATACTTTTGAGCAAGCAAAAAAAGCTTGGTTAATTTCAAGAGAATCTTATGGGCAAACAGAAATCTTCAGATTAGCAAATGGTCCAATTGATGCAGAAGAAGGATGGGTTGCAGATGCATATGGTTCATTAGAAGGACAATTAAATGCTTGGCCTTTAGATGAAAATATGATTGATTATACAATTGATGCAAACGGAAAGAAAACATCTGGAAATATTATTGACACAGCAGGTGTATTTAATCCAGGTGGTGAAGATGCACAAGCTGTTGATGTACAAAAAATCACAGTAGAAGCTCTTACTGCATTAAATGAAAATGGTGGAGATGCAAATGTATCTACAGGTTACCATGCAATTGAGTTCTTATTATGGGGACAAGATCAAGATTATTCAAACTTTATGAAAGATTCAGTTACAAATGGAGCTTTAACAGCAGGTCAAAGAAGTTTATCTGATTTTACAGATGATAGAAATGCTGAAAGAAGAATCGCTTATTTACAAGCAGCAGCAGACAAAATCGTATCTGATTTAAAGACTGTTAAATCAGCTTGGGAAAAAGAGTTAAATGGAAATACTGGATTATACCAAGCAGCATTACAAGGTAAATTAAGTGGAGATAATGCTTCTAAAAATATTTCTAAAGAAGAAGCTTTAAAACAAATCATTGCTGGAATGGGTGTATTTATTAAATCAGAATTAGCAAATGAAAGAATTGCAGTTGCAGTTTTAACTCCTTCTGAAGAAGATGAACACTCTTGTTTCTCTGATAATACGCACAGAGATATCGCAATGAACTATTTAGGTTTCAGAAATGTTCTTACTTCAACTTATGATGGAAAACAGTATGGACCATCTTTATTAGATGCAGTTGATGCACAAACTAAAGAGAGAATCTTAAAAAGAATGGCATCAATCGAAGCAAAAATCAACTTAGTTGATGAAATGGCTAAAACAAAAGAGCATTTTGATTACCAAATTCAACCAGGAAATCCTCAAGCAAAAGTTATTGTAAAACTTAAAAATGAGATGAGAAAATTAGGTGATGAAATGGTAAATGTTGCAAAAGCAAATGGAATTAGTTTAACAACAGACGATGTTACAGATGCAGAAGAGACAAAAATTTAATTTATCACTATTACAAAAAGCCCTTTTATCTAAAAGCCTTGTAGCCATTTTTGCTACAGGGCTTTTTGCCGTTAATACTGAAGGCAAATATTTTTCATCTGAAAAAAATAGTTCACTACTACAAAAGCCAGTATCAGGCTTAAGTGATGAACAGTATGACCAGTTTATTTTAGGAAGAAGTTTTTTTGTAATACCATGGGTTGAAGCTCCAAGTGCAACAACTGCAAGGGATGGTTTAGGGCCTTTATTTAACTCAAATACATGTGTTTCTTGTCATCCTAAAAATGGAAGAGGAAATTTATATAACAATAAAATGAAACCATCACGGTCTTTAGTTGCAAGATTGTCTATTCCATCAAATAGTTCAAAAGAGCATAAAGAGTATTTAGAAAAACAAGGTTTTGTTCCAGAGCCAACATATGGTTCTCAAATATCAGTTAATGGAATACATGGTGTACCTTTTGAAGCTAGAGTTGATGTAAAATTTGAAGAGTTAAAAGTTACTTTTCCTGATGGAGAAGTTGATACTATCTTAAAACCAAAATATGAACTAATTGACAAAAACTATGGAGAACTTGCTAAAAATACAGCAGTTACTTATAGAATGGCACCTTCTTTAAATGGTTTAGGTTTACTAGAAAAAGTGTCAGATGAAGAGATTTTATCAAATGAAGATGAGTTTGATAAAGATGGTGATGGTATCTCAGGTCGTGCAAATAGAGTTTATTCTCCTCTTACAAAAAAAGAAGAGATAGGTAGATACACTTGGAAAGCAAGTTCTGCAACTATTATGGAGCAAATTGCAGGTGCTGCAAATAATGATATGGGATTAACAACTTTTTTAAACCCAAATGAAAACTGTACTTCTTCCCAAAAGCTTTGTAATGAAGCACCAAAAGCCTTACATGAGAAAGATATTACAGATATGAGATTAGGTGCAATAGATTTTTATATAAGAAATCTAAAAACCTATAAAAATAAAGCTGATGAGAAGTATAATTCGGGCTTAAAACTTTTCACAGCAATGGATTGTGCAAAATGTCATAAAACAGAACTTCAAACAGTAGATGGATTTAAAATTTCACCTTTTACGGATATGCTTTTACATGACATGGGTGAAGGCTTAAGTGATGGTAGAGTTGAATTTAAAGCCAATGAAAGAGAGTTTAGAACAGCACCTTTATGGGGTTTAGCACTACATGAAAAGATAAATGGGGAAAAGCCAAGATTATTGCATGATGGAAGAGCAAGAAACTTTCAAGAAGCAATACTTTGGCATGGTGGTGAAGCTAAAATATCAAAACAAAAATATATGAATGCTTCAAAAGAACAAAGAGAAAAATTAATAGAATTTTTAGAAAGGTTATAATGAAAAAGCTATTAGTAGGAACAGCACTGTTAGTTTCAAGTATGTTTGGGGAAACTAGTTTACACTCAATTTTACAAAATGTTTCAGTTCCTAATGTAAATAAAACAATTGATTCTGCAAAGAGTTTAAAAGAGAATTTAAATAAAGAGAATTTTTCAAGTTTAGTTTCAAACTGGAAAAAAGTAGAAGCTTTATATTTTGCAGGTGATATAAATGAGAACTATATTGATACACCAAGATATATTGATATTTATCATAATTTAAAAGAGGATTTAAATGAGCAAATGCAAAGAGCAATAAACTCAAATGATAAACCAAGAGTTGCTTTATTTAAAAACTCATTTAGAACAATTAATGCTTTAGAGTATGTATTATTTAATGATGAAACAATCACTCCAAGAGAGAAGCTTTTAGCTGTAAATATTATTGATTCTATTATCTCTAATTTAAGTGATATAAAAGAGGTTTATGAAGAGTATTTAAGTGGAACAGGAAAAAGTGAGAAGTGGGAAAACTCAATGGTTATTAATTCATTGATTGCTAGTTCTTATAAACTTAGAGAGTGGAGAATTGGTGAGCCATCAGGATATGCAGCAAAATACAAAAATGACCCAAAAAATCAAAGAGCAGAATATTTTTTAAGTAAAAACTCTTTAGTTGCAATAAAAGCGATTTTAAATGCACATGATGAGGTTATTGGCGATAAAAGTTATGAAAACTTTGCAACAATGGCAAAAAACTCTGGAGCAAAAAGAGCTATAACAGAAGCACAAGAGGCTTTAAATAAATCATTAAATAAATTAAAAAACTATAAAAATGATGATTTTTCAAAAGCAAAACCTCTATATGATGCAACAAAAGAACTTCACAATGCCTATTACTTATCACTTGTAGAAGACTTAGCAGTTACAGCAAAAATCTTAGATGCAGATGGAGATTAAGAATTGAGCGATTTTTTTGCACTAGAGTATTTTATAAACCCAAATAAAAGAGTATTTTGGGTTTATATCTTATCTTCTATTTTAATAGCATGTATCTATTTTTACTTTAATAAAAAGCAATTAAGAGTAAATCTATCATCAAAACTTTGGTTACACCCAAGTGCTAAACTTGATTATTATTACTTTTTTATTGGTTATTTTATAAAAGTCTTTATGCTATTTCCTATAGTTATTAGTGCAAAAACTATTGCTTTATTTATAAATAAACAGCTTTATTTGACTTTTGATTTTTATGAAAATACACTTTTTTCTTATGAGGCTGTTTTATTAATGTACACAATTTGTCTATTTGTAGTAAGTGATTTTACTAGATATTGGACTCATAGATTTTTACATACAATTCCATTTTTATGGGAGTTTCACAAGATTCATCACAGCGCAAAGGTATTAACACCAATTACATTTTATAGGGTACATCCAATTGAAAATCTATTGTTTGGACTTAGGTATTCAGTTAGTATTGGTCTTGTAACAGGAGTGTTTATATACTTTTTTGGTGCGATGATAGATATATATGCTATTTTAGGGGTAAACATATTTGTTTTTGCTTTTTCACTAATAGGCTCAAATTTAAGACATTCACATGTAGCTTTTGCATATCCAAAGTTTTTAGAGAGATTTTTTATCTCAGCAAAACAACACCAAATACATCATAGTAAGAAGTTTTTTAATAAAAACTACGGGGGATACTTAGCTATTTGGGATTGGATGTTTGGAACTTTAAAGTTCTCAAGAGATGTGAAAGTATTAAAGTTTGGACTAAGACGTGATCAAATGAGTGAGTATGATTCAATAGCAAAACTATTAATAGCACCTTTTAAAAATTTAGTAGGAGGTAAAAGGTAAATGAAATATTTAAAATCATTAGCCTTAACAGCAGGTTTGGCTTTAGTATTTACTGCATGTGCAAACAATGCAGAAGTAGCAAAAGCTCAAGAGTTAACAAACTTAAAATTAAAAGAAGAGTTAGGAAGATCACTATTTTTTGATGTAAATCTTTCAAAAAATAGAACTCAATCATGTTCTACTTGTCACAATCCTCAAAATGGTTTTGTTGATAATAGAGATAATGGAATAAAAGCAATGGCTTCGCTTGGGGATGATGGAAAGTCTTTAGGTGATAGACAAGCTCCAAGTGCAGCATATGCTAAGTTTTCACCAAAGTTTCATTTTGATGAGAAAAAACAAAAATATATTGGTGGACAATTTTGGGATGGTAGAGAAGCAACTTTAGCAGGTCAAGCAGGTGGACCACCAACAAATCCTATTGAAATGGGAATGTCAAGCAAAAAAGCTGTTGTTTATAGAATCCAAGAGAATCCTTATTATGTTCAAACTTTCAAAAAAGTTTATGGAGAGAATATCTTTGATTCAAATGAAGAGGCTTATAAGGCTATGGCAGATGCAATAGAAAAGTTTGAAATGACAGATGAATTTTCACCTTTTGATTCTAAATATGATAGATATTTAAAAGGAGAGTATGATTTAACTGTATTAGAAGATTTAGGTAGGTCTATTTTCTTTTCAAACAACAATAACTCTTGTGCTACTTGTCATGTATTAAAAGGTGAAGATAAAGCAGGTGAGACTTTTACAAACTATGAATACCATAATATTGGAGTTCCTGTAAATCATGAACTTAGAGCAAAAAATGGTGTAACATCAATTGATAATGGACTTTTAAATAATCCAGCTGTAAGTGATGAAAAACAAAAGGGAAAATATAAAGTTCCAACACTAAGAAATGTTGCAGTAACAGCACCTTATATGCATAATGGTGTATTTAAAGACTTAAAAACGGTAGTTGAGTTTTATGATAAATATAATAATCCTGCAAGAGCTTTAAATCCTGAAACAAATAAACCTTGGGATAAGCCAGAAGTGGAAGAGACAATCTCTCTTGAAGAGTTAAAAGCTAAAAAACAAAGCGATAGAAAAGTAGAAGCCTTAGTTGCTTTTATGAAACTTCTTACGGATAAAAAATACGAACACTTACTTGAAAAATAGAACACGAATTATTTCGTGTTCTATTAAAATTATTTTTTTAAATGAGCTTTTTGATTACTCAAAAATTTATAGTAAAAATGTTAATATTTCAAAAAAGGAAATCCTATTAAAAAATTAACTTTACTATTTTTAACTACAACTTTTTTACTAGCAAACAATAAATCTGATTTTTCAAATGAATTTAGGGAATTAAAAGAAGAAAGACAAGCTTTAATTGATAGATATGAAATCAGAATTGAAGTTGCAAGACTTGATAAAATGTATAAAAGAGTAAGACTTCTTTCTAAAACTTTAACTTGTTTTAAAAATACAAGAAGTAAAAGAGAAATTGTTCAGTGTAAAAATGATGAACGAAAAAGAATTATGGAAATAATTCGAGGTTAATTTTAAAAAAGATACTTTTGTAATACTATTTTTCTCTAAAATAATCTCCATAAGAAATATAGGAGATACCTAAAATGAAAAACTACCCTTTAAAACTTACATGTAATGCCTTAGATGAAAAAACAATCGAAACTTCAAGTGATGAAGAAGAGGACGATTGGTATACTTTTTAAAATACTTATCAAAAATTTAAGAGATATAAAACCAAAGCCTTTATATACTTAACTCATAGAAAAATTATGGAGAGATAATTATGAGTAAAAAAAGAGCTTTAATTACAGGTGGAAATAAAGGTATAGGCTTAGCAGTTTCACGAGCACTTTTAGAGTTAGACTATGAGATTGTTGTAGTGGCTAGAAACTTTGCTGACTTCCCACTTGGTGGACTACCAAATGTTACCGAAATAGAGTATGATTTATCAGATATTGAAAACTTACCAACTTTAGCAAAAGAAGTGGGTGAAATAGATGTACTTATAAACAACGCTGGTTATATGCAACCAAAATATACTTACGATAACTATCCAAAAGAAGCAAAAGAACACTTAATGAATGTGGATTTACATGCACCAGTTGAGCTTATGAATCTTTTTAGTGTTGGAATGAAAGAAAGAAAATTTGGAAGAATTGTAAATACAGCTTCAATAGCAGGTCAAATAGGACATCCTGATGTTTGGTATGGTATTGCAAAAGCAGGACTTATAAATGCTACTAAAATATATGGAAAGCTACTTGGAAGTGATGGAATTACAGTAAATTGTGTAGCTCCAAGTGCTGCTGAAACTGATATGCAAAATGACAATGATGATGCAAGAAAAGCAGCTTTTAAAGCAGCAGTTGTAACAAATAGATTTGCAGAACCTGAAGAAGTTGCTAAAGCTATTGTTTGGTTAGCAACTGATTGTCCTGAATATATAAATGGTATTACTATTGATATAAACAATACTTTCTATCCAAGATAAAACTAGAGTTTTTCTCTAGTTTTAAAAACTCCCAAAACTATATTTATTAAAATTTATAAAACAAACATAGTATAATAATATCTTTTTTAATTACTCTTTTAGAGCATTTGTTCTATAATTTAGAACAAATGTTCTAAAGGTGTTTTATGACAAGCAGGAAAACTCAGATTATTCAAGAATCAATAAACCTTTTTAATGAAAAAGGATGTATGAATACAACCACAAGACATATAGCTTCAAAGCTTGGAATTAGTGTTGGCAATCTTTATTATTATTTTAAAAATAAAGAAGAAATAATTATTGCCATATATGAAGAGTTTATGTCTTTAATCTCAAAACAATTTTTAAGTGTACAAGATGAAATTGATTCAGCTTTTGATTATTATGATTTTTTACAAAAACAAATGACTTATGAATTAAAATATAGATTCTTTAGACTTGAACTTAATAATATTTATCAAAAGTATCCTAAAGTTAGAAAAGCTTTTGAAGAGAATCATATTATGAAAAAACAGCAAATAAAAAATCTTTTTTATCATCAAATGAAGTTCGAATATATAAAACTATTAGATGAAAATGAGTTAGAGTTTTTAGTATCAAATACTTGGATAATTGCAACACAATGGGAAATATATTGGCTTATAGATAAGATCAAGAATGAAGAAGATAGAAGAAAAAAAGGGATTTTAAATATTTTATATTTAATAAAGCCTTATCTGACAAAAAAAGGTTTAAAAGATACAAATCTTTTGGAATCTATCACCTATTTAAGTAAGGAGAATTAGTTATGTTTAGATTTTTTATTTTAATATGTATGGTTTTTTCATCTCTTCTTTTATCAAAGGAGTACAAACTTATTTTAGTAGTTGATGAATCTTCTAAAACATATAAAGAAGCTATCAAAAAAGAGGCTTTAAAACTATTTTCAAGTGAAGATGTTTTAAATTTTCAAATTAAAGTATGTTCAAATAACTGTGATAGTTTATTAGAAAATACAAATGCAGTCTTTTTATTAAATAGTATAAGTTCAAAAACTAAAACAAAAAACTCATACCTAATAACTTATAATTTAATCTCTTCAATCTATGATGAAAATAGAGTTATTAGAACAACTGCATTAGCTATTTTTGAGTATTTAAAAGAGAATAAAAGAAAATCTATTCATATTAAAAATAAAGCATTAGTTTTAGATGCAAAAGAGAAAAAGAGTTTAAAAACTTTAGATTTAAAAGAGGTTTTACAACTAGCTATTGATAATAATCTTCAAATAAAAAGAAACCAAAATAGAATAAAACTTCAAGAAATAGGAGTACATGAAACTAAAAGTTTGTATAAACCAAAAATTGATATTTTTTCAAACTATATAGAAATAGATGAAGATAGAGCCCTAGCAAGTAGAGGTTTAAATCCACAAAGAAGTTTAGAAGCGGGAGTTAAACTATCTCAACTTATCTACTCAAATAAGGTTCTAAAAAATATAGAAATAAATAAGCTTTTATACAAATCTACAAAACAAGAAGCAAAAGCTTTAGATGATGAGATTTTATATAAAGCAACACTTATTTATCTAAATATCATAAAAGCAAAAGAGTATAATCAAATCATAAAAATAAAACATGATTTTATTCAAAGAAATTTACTTTTTGCAAAACAAAGAGTTGAAATAGGTGTTCAAGATAGAAGTGATGTATATAGATGGCAAAGTGAATTAGCAAATGCAAATATTCAACTTGCAACTTCAACAAAAGAGCTTAAAAAATTAAAAGTAGAACTATCAAATTTACTTAGAGTAAAAAATGAGTATGATTTTTTTGAATACACTTTAAACTCAAAACTTTTTAAGCTTTTAAATAAAGATGCTATTAAATACTTAGAAGATAAAAGGGTTCAAGAAGCTTTTACTAAACAGATAGTTCATACTCATTCAAGATTAAGACAGATAAAAGAGCTAATAAGTGCAAAAAATGAGCAGTTACAAATGAATAAAGACTCTTATTTTTTACCAAGTATTGCCTTTGAGGGAAGTGCAAAAAAAGTTGTAAAAAGAGGAGGTGAAGCATCTGATTTACCAAGGACTTGGGATGAGGAAGAGTATCAAGCAGTAATAAATCTAAACCTTCCTTTATATGAAGGTGGGCTGAAAAAATCTAAAATCCAAAAAAATGAAGTTGAACTTATTGATTTAAAACTTCAATACAATGATATTAAAAATCTAATAATAGAAAATGTAAGAAAAAACTATGAGTCTTTATCTCAGTCTTATTCAAAAATAGCATATTCAAAAGACTCACTAAACTCTTCAAAAAAGAATTTTGAGTTAATACAAGATAAATATAAAAAAGGAAAAGAGAATATCATCTCTCTTTTAGATGCTCAAAACTCATATATCGTTTCAAAGTTAAATCTAAATATCTCAAATATTGAGTATTTAGTAGATTTAAGTTCTATATATTTTTTTAGTGGACGTATAGATATTTTACTTGATGAGATAAAAAAAGAAGAAGTTGAAAGAAAAATACAAGAGATTATAAAGGATAAAAATTGAAAAATTTAGTTTTAGCCATATTTATTTTGATAGCTTTTAGTGCTTGTCAAGAAAAAGAGAAAAAAGTTCAAACACAAGATATAAAAACAGTATTTACTACTTTACCAATAGCTAAGGACTCAAATGAAAATAGGGTGTTCAATGCAACTGCTATTTCAAATAATGAAACAAAATTAAGCTTTAAAGTTGAAGGAAATATCAACTACTTAAAAGTAAAAATTGGTGATGAAGTAAAAAAAGATGAGCTAATAGCAAAGCTTGATTCAAAACCTTATGAACTTAGAGTATCTCAAATAAGATATGCTCTAAGTGAAGCAAAAGCTAGTTTACAAAACGCAAAAAGCAGTTATGAGAGAGTAAAAAAACTATATATAAATCAAAATGCAAGTGTAAGTGATATAGATAAAGCTAAAGCAGCCTATGAAGCTACAAGTGCAAAGGTTAAAAACATAACAAAAGAGTTAGAGTATGCAAAGTTAAAATTATCATATACAAAACTTTATGCTCCTATGAATGCTTATGTATCTTTAAAGTATGTACAAGAAAATGAGAATATCTTAGCTGGAACACCTATTGTTTTAATTAGTGATAAGCTAATAGATGAAGTATCTGTACAAGTTCCAGAAACTATCATAAATAGAGTAAAGCAAAATGATTTAGTAAAAGTAGTTTTCCCTTCACTTGATAAAAATAGAGTATTTACAGCAAATGTAAAAGAAGTATCAAAATACGCTTCATCTAAAAGTAAAACTTATAAGGTAGTAGTAAAACTAAAAAACAGCTCAAAACTAATCAAATCTGGAATGTCAGCTGATGTTTATTTTAATCTTTTAGATGATTCTAAAGCTAGTATTTATTGTGTGCCTTCAAATAGTGTTTTAAATGATAAAGAAGGATACTTTGTTTATACCCTTAAAAAAGATGAAACAAACTATGTAATAAATAAAACAAAAGTAAAAGTTGGAGAGTTAACTTCTGATGGTTTTGAGATACTTGAGGGATTAAAGGCCAATGATTTAGTTTTAAAAGCTGGAATGAGTGAAGTTTATGAGCAAATGAGAGTTCAAATAGCAAATATAAAAGATTTAGGAAAATAAGATGTCTATTACAAAACTTGCATTAGAAAAAAGTACAGTAACAATTGTATTTTCAATAATGCTTTTAATTTATGGAGTAATATCTTTTTTTGATTTACCAAGGGCAAAAGACCCTGGCTTTATAATAAGAACGGCAACTGTTGTGACTTATTTTCCAGGAGCTAGTGCAAAAAGAGTAGAACAGCTTGTAACTGATAAGCTAGAAAAAACTATTCAAGAAATGCCACAACTAGATAATATAAAATCAACTTCAAAAAATGGAGTATCAATAATCTTTGTAAATGTTTTAGAAAAGCATAAAAATATGAGAGAGATTTGGGATAGCCTTAGAAGAAAAGTTGAAAAAGGAAGTAGGGCATTACCAAATGGAACAAGCCAACCTATAGTAAATGATGAGTTTGGAGATGTTTATGGAAATCTAATCTCTATTACAAGTGATGGGCTAGATTATAGTGAGCTTGAAGATATAGCAAATGATACAAAAGATATTATTTTAAGAGTTGATGAGGTTGCCAAAGTAGAGCTTCTAGGACTTCAACCCCAAAGGGTTTATGTAGAGTATGATAATACAAAGTTAGCAAAACTAAATCTAAGTGCTTCATATCTAAAAAATATCTTAGAGCAAAAAAACATAGTTTTATCAGGTGGAAGTATAAAAGTTGATACTTCAAGATTACTAGTTGAGCCAACTGGAAATTATGAAAACATAAAACAAATAGAAAACACAATAGTACCTTTATTAACAGGTGAGTATATATACTTGAAAGATATTGCAAATATAAAGTATGAATACAAAGATCCAAGTAGTTTTATAGTAAGGGAAAATGGAAAAAATGCCATAGTTTTAGCTATTTCAATGAAAAAAGACGGAGATATTATAAAACTAGGAGAAAAACTTGATAGTCTGATGGTAGAAGTTCAAAATAAACTTCCTTTAGGTGTTAAACTTGAAAAGCTTTTTGATGAGCCAAAAATAGTAGAGGAAATTGTAGGAAATTTTGTAGATAATCTACTTCAAGCCATGGCTTTAGTTGTTTTAGTTATGTTGTTTTCTCTTGGTTTTAGAACAGGTCTTATAGTTGCTGTTTTAATTCCTATGTCGGTTTTAACTTCATTTATTATTATGAGTATTTTTGATATTTGGTTAGATCAAGTATCCCTTGCAGCACTTATTATCTCTCTTGGGCTTTTAGTTGATAGTGCTATTGTTATGAGTGAGTCTATTATGGTTTTAATGCAAAGAGGAAAGAGTGTATATGAAGCTTCATTGCAAAGTGCAAATGAACTTAAAATACCACTTTTAACATCAGCACTTACAACATCAGCAGCATTTTTACCAATCTTTTTAGCAAAATCAAGTACAGGAGAGTATACAAACTCTATTTTTAAAGTAGTTACGATTACGCTTCTTTCTTCTTGGGTTTTAGCACTTACTTTAACACCTGTCTTAAGTAAATATTTTATGAAAAAGAAAAAGCTTGAAGATAAAGAAAGTAGCTTTTATTTTTATTATAGAGGCTTTTTAAAAACTGTTTTAAAGTTTAGATACATGACTTTATTAATAGTGATTTTGATATTTGCAGGCTCGCTAAAAGTTTTAGATATAGTTCCTAAAAAGTTCTTTCCACCTTCAAGTGAACCTAGTTTTACTTTGGAGCTTAGACTTCCTGTTGGAACAAATATAGATACTACAAAACAAGCTGTAGGAAAAATAGAAGAGTACATAAATCAAAAATATATGGTAAAAAATGAAAATGTCAAAAACTTTGTATCTTTTATAGGTCAAAGTGCCCCTAGATTTTGGTTGGCTTATGACCAAGAGTTAGCAAGTGTTGAATATAGTACTATTTTAGTAAATGTAAAAGAGTATAAAAATCTATATAGTGTAAAAAAAGATGTAGAAGAGTTTACTAAAAATAGTTTCCCTGATATGCAAGTATCAGCAAAAGTTTTAGCAAATGGACCTCCTGTAAAACAACCAATTGAGATAAGAATAAGTGGGAAAGATATTGATAAACTTTTTGAATTAAGTTCAATAGTAAAACAGCAGTTATCTAAGTATGATGAGGTTAAAACTATTGTTGATGATTGGGGTATAAGAAATAAAAAGTTTGTAGTAGATATTGATGAATCAAAAGCTTTAAAAGAGGGAGTTTCAAATCTTGATATAGCAATATCCTTGCAAAGTGCTTTAAGTGGTTTTGAGGTTACTACTTTTAGAAAAGATGATAAGTTAATACCTATAGTTTTACGATCAAATGAGAATACAAAAGATGATTTAGATAGATTTGAGTCTATTAGTGTTTATTCACAAAGTAGTGGAAAAAATATACCTTTATCTCAGGTTGCTACTATAAAAGTAGTTTTTGAAGAATCAAAAATCATAAGAAGAGATAGGCTAAAAACTGTAACAATTGGAGCAAATATAAATCAAGGCGCAAATGCAATAGCAGTATTTGAAAAAATACAGCCTTTTATGAATGCCTTACAAAAACAGTTTCCTTTAGGTTATTATTATGAGTTTGGTGGAGAGTATGAAGCCTCAGGAAAAGCAAACAAATCAATAGTTGAGAACTTACCATTTGCTTTTATGGTTATAGTTTTACTTATGGTTGCCCAGTTTAACTCTATAAAAAAGCCTTTTATTATACTTGTTTCTATTCCTTTAGGAATAATTGGGGTATCAATTGGGCTTTATAGTATGAACTCATATTTTGGCTTTATGACTCTTTTAGGAATTATTTCCTTAAGTGGTATTGTAATTAATAATGCAATTGTTTTACTGGAAAGAATAAAACTTGAAAATGATAACGGATTAAGTTTGTATGATTCTATTATTGAAGCTTGTGTAAGTAGGTTCAGACCAATTATTCTTACAACTATTACAACAATTTTTGGGCTTATTCCTTTATGGTATAGTGGTGGTGAAATGTGGGAACCTATGGCTATTTCAATTATATTTGGATTGATGTTCTCTACAGTTTTAACTTTAGGTTTTATACCAGTTTTATATGCAATTTTATTTAAAGTAAAAAGGTCTTAGTATGTTTAAAACACTTTGGTTTAAAGTTTTAGTTGGAATGGTTTTAGGAGTTGTAGTTGGGTTGATGCTCTCTCCAAATGCTTTTGCTTTAGTATCAAAAGAAGTAGCTTTTACAATTGCTCCTTGGGTTGCACTAGCTGGGAATATCTTTTTAGCACTTATAAAAATGGTAGTAATTCCTCTTGTAATGAGTTCAATAATTTTAGGAATTACAAGTGCAAATAATACAGAAACTCTAAAAAGTTTAGGTTTGAAAATAGCTCCATATTTTGTATTTACAACTATAGTTGCTGTTACTCTTGGTCTAATTATTGCTTTGTATATAAATCCAGGGCAGTATATATCAAAAGATATTTTAAATACAATTAGCACAAGTACTGTAGTAATCAAAGAGGTAAATCCTATTTCAAATACTTCAATTCCAGATATGATAGTAGATTTAATTCCTGTAAATGTAAGTCAAGCTGAACTTGATGGAAATATTCTATTTTTCGTAATTCTTGCTATTTTTGTTGGTGTTGCTTTGATGAATATGGAAGATGAAGACTCAAAACCTATGAAAGATTTAGCTAAATCTTTTCAAGCTTTTTCTATGACTGTTGTTAGTTGGGCTATGAAGCTTGCACCTTATGCTGTTTTTGGTTTACTTTGTAGTATCACTATTAAAATAGGATTTGATGCAATTTCATCTATGTCCATGTATGTATTTACAGTTTTATTAGGACTTTTTTGTCTTTTATGTTTTTATTTGACTGTGGCTTATTTAAGCTCAAAAATAAAACCTATTGATTTTTTAAGAAGAATTAGAGAGGTTCAACTTATGGCATTTTCTACTTCTTCTTCAGCTGCTGTTATGCCTTTATCTATGAAAACAGCAGAAGATAAACTAAATATTCCAACACCTATTTCAAAATTTGTAATACCTTTAGGTGCGACTATAAATATGGATGGAACAGCAATATATCAAGTAATAGCAGCTATATTTTTAACACAGTTATTTGGAATAGATTTAAGTTTAACTCAAATGGTTATTTTAGCTTTAACAACAGTTGCTGCATCTATTGGAGCTCCTAGTACTCCTGGGGTTGGTATAGTAATTCTTGCAACAATTTTACAAAGTTTAGGTGTGCCAGTTGAAGGGATTGCACTTATTTTAGGAGTTGATAGAATACTTGATATGTGTAGAACAACAATAAATGTTACAGGGGATTTAACAGCCTCTTTAGTTATGAAAAAACTTGTAAATATCACAAGTGATGAAGCAGAAGTTGCAAAAGAGATAAATGCTTTAAAAACAAAATGTGATTAAGGAAAACTATGAAAAAGAAAAAAACAGTATCATTAGTTTTAGGAAGTGGAGGAGCTAGAGGTTATGCTCATATTGGAGTTATAAAAGAGCTAGAAAGACAAGGATTTGAAATAAAATCTATTTCTGGTTCTTCTATGGGAGCTTTAATTGGTGGTTTATATGCTAGTGGAAAACTTCAAGATTATGAGGATTGGGTTTTACATTTTGATATTTTAGATGTTCTTGATTTAGTGGATTTCTCTTTCTCAAAAGGTGGGATGATTAAAGCAGATAAAGTCTTTGATAAAATCGAAGAGTTTATTGGTAAAGATATATTAATAGAAGATTTACCTATTCCTTTTACTGCTACTGCAACTGATATTTTAAATAAAAAAGAGGTTTGGCTACGAAAAGGAAGTTTAAAAGATGCAATTAGAGCATCAATAGCAATTCCAACTATTTTTACTCCTAAAAAGTTAAATGGAAGAGTTTTATTTGATGGTGGGATTTTAAATCCAGTTCCTATTTTGCCAGTAGCTTCAGAGTTTACAGATTTAGTTATTGCTGTGAATTTAAATGATGATGCTATTATGAAAACAAAATATAAAAAGATATTTGAAAAAGATGATAGTTATCTAAAAACGAGTATTGGTAAGTTTTTAAACAAAAAGTTTACAAAGAAGAAAGAACTTTCATATTTTGAGATTTTAAACCTTTCTATTGAGAGTATGCAAGATGTTATAGCAAGACACCAACTAGCAAGTCACAAGCCTGATATTATGATAAATGTTTCTTCAAAGGCTTGTGAGTTTTATGATTTTCATAAAGCAAAAGAGCTTATTTTATATGGAGAGACTCTTACAAAAGATATCTTAAAAAACTACTAGAAATAGCTTAAGCTATTTCTTTAAATAAGTAAATAAAAATAGTCCTAAAATTACTGCTAAAATAAAAATATTTGAAAAAAGCATAATTATAAAAAACACTATAGTTAAGACAAGTGCACTAAGTTTCAAAAACCCTCTATCAAATAGTATGATAGCAGTTATAAGCCCAATAATAGCATTTGCAATAAAAAAAGCATCAGCAAAAGCTACAAGATTATCCAAACTTAAATACTCTAAATAAACTAAAATCAAAGTAATTATATATATTGCTGATAGAAAATTTAAAGCTCCTATTGGAATATTGTTTTTCAGATGCTTTGATGTGTATGTTGTGAGTTTTAAAGATGATATAAGTCTAGCAACTCCTCCTACAAATAAAATCAAAGTTCCTATACATAAAATCATTGAAATAATAGCAAGAATTAAATCAGATAAATTTCCAAATAAAGGTTTTATTATCCATACTAATTTAAACTCTTCATTTTTAGGAAACTCTCCAAAACAAATAGCTAATGTAACTAAGATATAAACTAGGGATACTGTTATTGCTGAAAAAATTACAGCTTTAGTTAAAGTTTTTGTTTCTTTTACTTCATTTGAATAATTTCCTATAACTTCCCATCCAACTATTGCCCAAAATGCTAAAACAAAAGAGTAGCCTATTTGTGATAGTTCTATATTTGGAAGTGAAAAGATAAACTCATTTACATTTAGTAGGGTATAAATACTTGATAAAAGAAAAATTACAGTTATTGCAGAACTTACGATTAACATTAATTTTCCAAGAAAATCTATCTTTATTAGTAATAAAACATATGTAATTAAATAAATATAGAAACTTAACTCAACTAAAGATATATTTGGAAAATAAACTTGAATAAATTTAGCAGCTATTAAAAGCACAGCAACAGGTCCAAAAAATACAGCACATATTAAATAAAAAGAAGTAAGTAGTTGATATTTCTTGCCCATAGCTTCTTTTGTTGCAAGACTAACTCCTCCATCTCCTGGATATAAAATAGCAAGTTTTGCAAATACTAAAGCAAAAACAAAACCTAAACTTAAAATAGCAGCCCAAATAATAAGTGAAAAGTTTTGTGTCATATTATATAAAAGAGGTGGAAGAAGGATTAATCCAGAACCTAAAATAGGTCCTATAATTAATCCTGAAAGAGTTAAGGTATTTAGCTTTTTAGTTTGATTTTGCAACTTTCTCTCTCTTTTTGAAAATCTTTATATTATTTAAAATCTTAACGGCAATAAGAGTTAAAATAGTTCCTATTAATAAAGAGATACTTAAAGGCTCTTTTAGAAAAATAATACTAAATAAAATGGCAAAAAGTGGTACTAAAAATATAAATGAACTTACCTCATTTGTACCAAGTTTTTCAATTCCTATAAAATATACTGTTGTAGAGAATGTTGTTGAAACTACAGCTAATACAAGTATATTTATCCAAAAAATTGAGTCATAAGTTGTATAGTTAAACTCTAAAGAATCAGTAAAGAATATACTAACCATAACAGATGTTATTATATACATATATAAACTAAATACTATTGGTGAAGTTTTTGTAATCTTAGAACTTGTAATTGTAAGTGCTGGCCATAAAATAGAAGCTAAAAGAAAATACATATTTTCAATGGAAAATATCTGTTGTGAAGAAAAAGACCAAACATTAAGCATTGTCATAACTCCTAAAGCTCCAATGGCAAGTGCAAAGTAGTCTTTTTTTAATATTTTTTTACCAAAGAAAAAAGCCATTATTATAAAAGTATTTATAGGTATTAGTGTTGTAACTAATGCTCCTCCTAGTGAGGCTGTACCAAATTTTGTTCCTAAGAAATAGCACTTCATATAAGCAATCATAATAAATGAGGCTAATATAGCCAAAAGAAAACTTCTTTTATTTATATAAAAATATTTTCTTGTAAAAACTAATACAGGAACTAAAGTAATAATAGTAAAAAAGTTTCTTAAAAATATAAGTTCATACTCATTTATATAAGAGCTTAAAACTTTTGCATTTACCCATGATGCTCCCCAACCTGCCATTGCAATAATCATAATAAAGTAAAAAATGTTTTTGTTTGTGTCTGTCATCGTATAATCTTTTTATAAATTTGAAAAGATTGTATAGAAAAAATCTAATTATTTATAGAATAAAATTGCTATTCTTTTTTAAAGTAAGTGGAGTATATCCAAAATATTTTTTGAAGTTTCTTGAGTAGTGGGATTGGTCATTAAATCCTACTTCAATACTTGCTTGACTAATAGAAACACCTTTTTGAATAAGTCTATTTGCTTTGTTTAGTCTTTGATTTATAATAAATGCATGAGGAGTTAAACCAAACTCTTTTTTAAAAAGTCTTAAAAAGTGATACTTGCTTAGATTTACATTTGAGGCAAGTGATTCAAGTGTAAAGTTTGTATCTAAAGAGTCATTTATAAGTTCATATGTATCTTTTACTATTTTTCTATCTTCAAAAATTTTATTATACTCTTTTGTATAAATAGTATTTGAAAGAATTAATTCACTTAAAGCTTCAATCAAAAGTGATTCAATTTGCATTTCATCTTCTTTTGAAAAGTAGGCATTAAAAAAGTTATGAAGTTTAAAAAATAGAATTTTATTTTCTACTATATGTCTTTGAAAAAATGGTGTTCTTTTTTCATAAAAAATCTGTTCATACAAGTTTGAAAGAAGTTCAACCGTTGGATAAAAATTTGCATGACTCCAAAGTTTTGATTTTCCAGAGTGTACTTCTCCTGGATTATTTATTCTAATTGAGTATTCATAAGAATCATAAGATTCATAAGAGTTATATGATTTTAAAACACCTTGATATGTAAGCCCAATAGTATAAGTATCGTGATAATGTTTTGTAAAATCATTTGTTGATTGTTTAACATTTTCAAAAAGAATGTTTTCAAGAAGGTTTGACATAAATTAATAGTATCTAAATATTTTAGTAAAAAATAGAATAAAATTGCTATTTATTTTACAAAAGAGAAAAGCTTTTACGCTTTTTCTCTTTTTATTGTAAGAAGAAGGAATACCCCAATAACAGCTGCAATAAATGAAGCAGCAAATACTCCAAGTTTTACAGCAGCAATTGTACCTTCATCCAAGAATGCTAAGTGTGTGATAAAGATTGACATTGTAAATCCAATACCAGCAATAAATCCAACAGCTAAAATCTCTCTCCATGAAATAGTATCTGGTTTTTTAACTATTTTAAATTTATGTGCTAAATATGTTAATCCTAAAATACCAACTGGTTTACCAATCACTAGACCTAAAACAACACCTAATACAATCATTAAGTTTGCATTTACAGTACTAAAGTCTATTAAAACACCTGCATTTGAAAATGCAAATAAAGGCATAATAAAAAATGCAGAAAGACCATGTAAATTATGTTCTAGTCTTACAAGTGGGTTTTGTACTCTATCGTATCTATAAGCTATATTTTCAAGCTCATCTATTTGATGATGATTTAAAACAGGAATTGGATCCATATGCTTTTCAAACTCATCTAAAGAGTGTCTTGTCTCTTCAACAAATCTTTTTTCATCGATTTTTGAAGTAATAGGAATAGCAAATGCTAATAAAACACCTGCAATTGTTGCGTGAATACCAATAGCATGAATATAAACCCAAAGTGCAATACCAAGTATTAAATAAGGAATTAAACTTGTAACACCTTTTTTATTTAATATCCAAATTACAGCATAAATAATTCCTGCATGTAAAAAGTATTGACTTTGAATATCACTTGTATAAACAGTAGCAACAACTAAAACAGCACCTAAGTCATCCACAACAGCAAGTGCAACTAAAAATAGTTTAAGTGCTGGATTAACTCTTGTACCTAAAAGCATTAAGATACCTAGTGCAAATGCAATATCTGTAGCCATAGGAACACCAAAACCTAAAGGATTATTTGGATTTAGTGCCACATAAATAAGTGCGGGAATTGCCATACCACCAATTGCCGCAACTATTGGGAATGAAGCTTTACTTACACTTGAAAGTTCACCTATTAACATTTCTCTTTTTATTTCTAGTCCAACCATTAAGAAGAATAATGCCATTAAACCATCATCAATCCAATAAGTTAGCGTCATTGAAACTGATAGTTCACCTAGATTTATTCCTAGAGGCAAGTGCCATAAGTCATAGTAAGCTTGACCCCAAGAAGAGTTAGCAACAATAACAGCAGCAACTGTTGCAATAAAAAGAATAATACCACTTAAAGCTTCTTTATTTATAAACCGCTCAATAGTAATTAGTTGTTTAATCATTTATCTTTCCTTTTAATTTAGACAATTAGGACAAACGCCCTTGATAATTATGTTATCAACCTGATAACCTTCAAGATTGAAATCTAATTTTTCATGGATACACTCAATTTTAGAACAGATATTACAAATAAAATGAGAATGTTTTGTTTTTGATACTTCAAAATATCTCTTCTTGTCATTAGATTCAAATGAGTTGATGATATTTTGTTCTTCAAATTTTGTAATATTTCTATAAAAAGTAGCCTTATCCATTGAAAGATTATCTTTTATATCTTCATAGCATAAAGGTTTGCCTGATTTAACTAATATTTCTAATATAGCTTTTCTAGCTGTAGTTAGTTTTATATTTTTTTCGTGTGTTAATTTTTCTATGTTCATGAATAAATTATATCAATTTTTATTTAAAAGTAGTTTACTAGGGCTTTTTAGTTACGACTAAGTTGCATTAAAGTTTTTGTGTATTATTATTTCAAAAATGCAACTAGATTGCAAAAAGTATAAGATTTAAGGAAGTTATATGAAAAAAGTTTTAATATTTTTATTCTTATTTATTGGTATTAATTTATTTGCCAATGAAGTTACTGTAAGTATCTTACCTCAAAAATATTTCGTAGAAAAAATTGCTAAAGATAAAGTTGAAGTAAATGTTATGGTAAAAGCAGGTTTTTCTCCGGCAACTTATGAACCAAAAACATCACAAATGAGAAAATTAGCAAAGTCACAAGCATATTTTGCTATTGGTGTTCCTTTTGAAAAAGTGTGGTTAGAGAAGTTTGAAGATGCAAATAAAAAAATGCTTATGGTAGATACTACAGTAGGTATCAAAAAATTAGAGATGGAAGCTCATATTCATCATGATGAAGATGCACATAATAATGAAGAACATCATGACCACGATAGTCATAAAGATGAAGATGAGCATAAAGACCATGACCATGATAGTCATAAACATGAGAAAGAACATGAAAATGAAAAGCATGAAGATGAATATGACGGACATGAACATACAGGATTAGACCCTCATGTTTGGTTAGACCCAATGTTAGTAAAAGTTCAAGCAAAAAACATTTATGAAGCATTAGTAAAAATTGATGCAAAAAACAAAGAGTTTTATTTAGAAAATTATAAAGCTTTTGTTAAAGAGTTAGAGTCTTTAAACAAAAAGTTAGAATCAATTATTGAGCCTTATGAACATAAAGCATTTATGGTGTTCCATCCATCTTGGGGATATTTTGCAAAAAGATATCACTTAGAGCAAATCTCTATTGAAATTCAAGGAAAAGAACCAAAACCTTCACAATTAGTTGAACTTGTAGATGAAGCTAAAAAACATAATATCAAAATTGTATTTGTAGCTCCACAATTCTCTCAAAAAGGTGCAAGTGTTATCTCAAAAAGTATCAAAGGAAATACAGCAGTAATTGATCCTTTATCTTATGAATGGGATAAGAACTTATTAAAAGTAGCCAACGAGATAGCAAAAAGTTATAAATGATACGATATTTATTTTTAATATTAATTTTTAAGAGCATCCTTTTTGGATGTTCTTTATGCTCTGTCTATTCTCCTAAAACACATGTCTCAATTTCCATAAAAGCTGATAAAAAATATATAAAAAGTGCAAAAGTTAAATGGGTTTTTGCAAAAGAGTTTACAGGTGAACTTTTAAACTTATATGATACAAACCTTGATGCAACATTTGACGAAAAAGAATTAGAAGTAATTCAAGATGCACTACTAGCTTATATTGAACCTAAAAACTATCTAACACATCTTACTTATAGTACAAAAATTGAAGAAGTTTCTAAAACTCTTGATATAAAAAAATACAAGTTTAATTTTAATGATGGGGTTTTGAGTTTTGATTATGAGTTCGATTTAAACTATGAAATAAAGCATAACCACAAACTATACTTTGAAGTATATGATGATGCAGGTTACTTCATAATGCTTCTTGATGAAAAAAGACAACTTTTTAGTATTCCTTATAAAATAGAAAAAGAGCTTGATTATAATAGTGTAACTTATACAATAAATGCACCATCTCTTGCCTCACCTACAGAGCAGAGTATAACTGAACCTGTAAAAAGTGCAAGTGAAGTTAGAAAAAAAGAGAAGAATTTAATAGAAAAGTCATTAGAAGAAGAGAAGAAACCAAAAGAAGAGACACTTTTAGGTGATTTTGTAAAAAAAGTAAAATACTATTTAGTAGAGATTGAAAAAGGTGAAGATAAATGGGCTTTAATATTTTTGCTTTTTGCTTCTTTTGTTTATGGGATAATTCATGCAATGGGTCCTGGACATGGTAAAGCTTTAGCCTTTTCATACTTTAGTGCTCAAAAAAGTTCATATTTTCAAGCCTTTATGATTTCTTTGGCTACGGCTTTTATACATATTGTTGGAGCTTTAATTTTAGTAGTTATTTCAATTTTTATACTTCAAAGTGTTTTAAATAGTTTCTTAGATGATTCTATTAAATACATCACACAAACAAGTGCAGTTTTGATTATGCTTTTATCTATTTTTATTTTATATAGAAAGTTAAAGAAAAAATCTTGTGCTTGTAGTGCTTGTTGTAGTACAGTTGAAAATAAACCAATGTTTTCAACAAGTGGTAATGTAAACTTTGTACAAAATACTCAAAACAAAATACATTTTGATAATACAAGAAAAAAACAAGATTTAATTTTTGTTTTAACTGCTGGACTTATTCCTTGTCCTGGTACAGTTGTTCTTTTTGTTTACGCATTTATTTTAAAAACATACTTTTCAGTAATATTAGCAAGTATTGCTATCTCTCTTGGAATGGGACTTGTAATCTTTGCTTCATCATTTTTAGGAGTTTCTTTAAATAAAGTATCAGCTAAATCTACTAAAATAATCAATATTGTAGAAGTATTAGCACCTATAGTTATGTTTGCTTTAGGATTATTACTTCTTTTAAATGCAGATATTTTATAAGGAATAAAATGGATATTATCTCAAGTTTGAGAAAATATCTTCCAAGATTTAAAAAGGTTTTAGAACTTGGAAGTGAAAAGGGTGATGATTTAAAACTACTTCATGAATTTTATGAAGTAGTTGCAAGTGAAGTGAATAAAGAAAAAGTAAGATATTTAAAAGATGAATTTATTGATATTAGAGTGATAGTTTTAGATGCTTTTACTTTAGATACTCATAAAAGATTTGATGCAATATTTTCAAGAAACATTTTAGATAATCTTAGTTTACTTGATATAAATAGCTCTTTGAAAAATCAAAAAAATATTTTAAATAATGATGCTTTAATTTTTCATATAGTTGACTCTTCTAAACATGATAAAAATGAGATTTTAACTTTAGTAAATGAAAACTTTGAAGTTTTAGAAGAAGGATTTATTGGAGATGATTTTTATTTTATAGCTAAACTTAGTTGATTGAAATCAATGTTTATTTTTTCTATAAAAGATAAAATCCTAATATATAAAAATAAAGGTTTATCATGGAAAAAATAAATATTTATGATCATATTGAATATTCAAATGAAAAAGTTCAAATCACACCAATGTTACAAACATCATTTTCAAAAGAGATTAGAATAGTATTTACAAAAAATCAAATTATGAAAGATCATAAAACACCATATCCTATAACAGTGGAGATTTTTGAAGGCTCTATTGATTTTGGAGTAGGTGAAAAAGTTTATGCTTTAAAAAAAGGCGATATTGTAAGTTTAGAGGGGAATATTGTACATAACCTAAAAGCAAATGAAGACTCAATTGTAAGGCTAACTTTATCAAAAAATGATTCCTTATTTAGAGTAAAAAGTGTTTTAAAACTATAAACTAGAGTTTTTACTCTAGTTTATTCATCCTCTTTTGCAAACTTTTTGTATAAGAAATCTAAAATTGCTTCTCTACATCTGATATATTCAGGATCACTTTGAAGAGCAACTCTATCTCTAGGACGCTCTAAATTTACTTCTAATATTTCGCCAATAGTAGCTTCAGGTCCATTTGTCATCATAATTACTTTATCACTTAATAAAACTGCTTCATCAATATCATGGGTAATAATAATTACAGTATTTTGTACACTTTGTTGGATTCTCATTAGATGTTCTTGAAGATTTGCTCTTGTAAGTGAATCTAAAGCACCAAAAGGCTCATCCATAAGAAGTACATCAGGTTTGATTGATAATGCTCTTGCAATACCAACTCTTTGTTTCATTCCTCCTGATATTTCACCAGGGTATTTATCTTTTGCATGGTCTAGATTTACCATTGAAACAAAGTGTTCAACTCTTTGTTTTAACTCTTGTTTATTTAGATGAGGCATTACTTTTTTTACAGCCATTTCAATATTTTCATAAACAGTTAGCCAAGGAAGAAGTGAATGGTTTTGAAATACTACAGCTCTCTCAGGTCCTGGGCCTTTAATCTCTTTATTTTTTAGTAGTATGTTTCCTTGTGTTTGCGCATCAAGTCCTGCTATCATATTTAATAAAGTTGATTTTCCACACCCACTATGTCCAATAATTGAAATAATTTCATTTTTTGCAATTTTTACATTTACATCAACTACTGCTTTATACTCTTTCCCCCCTGGTAGAGGAAAGGCTTTATATATATTTTCTAATTCTAAAAAGTTATTATTACTCATGATTTTTCCTTCTCATTTACATCTTTTTTCTATAGTCAAAATAGTCTGCAATTTTTCCCATAAGAACATCTAAAATAAAACCAATAATACCAACTAAGATAATACCTATGATGATATTATGATATGAAAGATTGTTATACTCATCCCAAATCCAAAAACCAATACCAATTCCACCTGTTAGCATTTCTGCTGCAACAATAACTAACCATGCAATACCTAAAGATAGTCTCATTCCAGTAAAAATATATGGAACAGCTACAGGTAAAATAATCTTAAATACCTTTTCAATAGGTGAGAACTGTAAAACTTTAGCTACATTTAAATAGTCTTGATTAACATTTTTTACACCAAGAGCGGTATTTATAATAATAGGCCAAATTGATGTTACAAAGATTGTTGAAATTGCTGTTGCATCAATATCTTGGAATACAAAAAGTAATAATGGCAACCAAGCTAAAGGTGATACTGGTTTGAATATTTGTATAAATGGATCAAAAGCATATTGGAAGTTTTTACTCATACCAATAATTAGTCCTAATGGAACTCCCACTAAAACAGCAAGACCAAATCCTGAAAATACTCTTTGTAGTGAAGCTACAATTTGCCAAAATACACCTTTGTCATCTTGATTTTCAATATAAAAGGGGTCAGATAAAACACCTTCTAATTCATCTCCATCAGCTGTTTCTCCCCCAAAGGCATATACATATGTATCACTAGGTGTTGGGAATTCATCAACTATTGTTGCTATTCCAGACCATACTTGGATTAAGACTACTAATACTATTAGAGGAAATAGTATTTTTTTATAGATTTCTTTTTTCATTTTTAACCTTTCTTTGTTCTTTTAGATGCCTAGTATTTATTAGGAGGAGAAGTAATATGAAACTAGGCATTTAAAAAAACAAAATACTTATTTCTCTTTTTGTCAAAGTAAGTCTTTTAGACTTACTTTGTAACATATCTTGGATCTGCACAGCCAGCAGGTCCATAATGACACTCATATTTTGGTTGAGCTGTTTGAACACTCCATTGGTTTGCTTTTAATAAATCTTCTTTTGAAACAAGTGAGTTTTGAACTTTAAAATCAAAGATATAATCTACTGCTTTATTTGGATCCCAAACTTTTCCATCTAAGAATTTATTATATTTATCAACACCATCTTTTTTCCATGGACTTGGTGGTAATTTATAATCAACCTCTTTTGCAACTTGGGCAAATAAGTCAGGTCTATAAACTTTCTCAATAGTTGCTTTCATATCAACAGGTTTATCAAGTTGTCCCCATCTATACATTTGTGTAATAAACCACATACCATGTGAATAGAATGGATACGAAGCATAGTTATTTGCAAATACATTAAACATAGGATTTGAAGAATCTACACCTTTGTTATAAAGAAAAGTTCCACTCATTGATTTTTGAAGAACATTTTTTGGTGCTTTTACATAATTGTTTTTTGCTAAGAATTTAATAGCTTCTTCTCTATTTTCCCATGATGTATCAAGCCATTTTTGAGCTTTAATAACAGCTCTCATAACAGCTTTTGTAGTCTCTGGATATTTCTCAACAAAATCAGCTCTTGCTTGAAGTACTTTTTCTGGATTATTTCCCCAAATATCATAGTTTGTTACAAGCGCACTACCTTTACCTTTAAGTACGATTCTTGAGTTCCATGGTTCACCTACACAATAACCTTCAATATTTCCAGCAATTAAGTTAGAAGGCATAGTTGGTGGTGGAAATGGTTTAATAGTACAATCTTGGTCAGGTCTAATTCCAGAAGCTGCCATCCAATATCTTAACTCATAGTTGTGAGTAGAAACAGGATGAACCATACCAAAGTTTAAAGGCTGATATTTATCCCCTTCAACTTTTCTTTTTGCATCTATGTATTTTTTAAGTGAGTCAGCAGATACAGGTCTTTGTGTTTTATCAAGTCCATATTTTTCCATCTCTTTAATAATGTTATTACCATATGTAATTGCATTACCATTAAAGTCTAAAGATAATAAAGCTTGTAAATGAGCATCTCCATTTATTCCAAGTGTTGCAGCAATTGGCATACCTGCTAATGCATGAGAAAAATCATACTCTCCATTAATAACTTTTTGTTGAATTCCAGGCCAACCTCCACCTTCTTTTGCAACATGAACATCTAAACCTTCTTCTTTAAAGAAACCTTTCTCTTTTGCAATTACTAATGGAGCACAGTCAGTTAATGCAATAAAACCAATTTTTAATTTTGTTTTTTCTGGAGCTGCTAGAAGTGAACTTGCAACAATAGAAACACCTAATCCAATTTTTAATACCTGCTTAATCATGTTTTCTCCTTAAATTTACATTAATGATTTTTGATGTAACCATTATAACACTAGTAGTTGCTAAAATATACTAGTTTTTTGTATATAAAACATACAATAAAATCTTAAAATTACATAAAATTTGTTTTATAATGGATTACAGTAAAACATTAGTTTTTACATCCACTATATAAAAGGAATATTTTATGATTAAATCAGTTTGTGGTTATTGTGGTGTTGGATGTGGACTAGAATTCGATGAAAGCAAACTTCTTGGTGATGTGGCTTATCCTGTAAATGAGGGTAAGGTTTGCTCAAAAGGAGTTAGTGAATTAGTTAGTATTCAAACACCAACTAGATTATTAAGACCAATGATTAGAGATTCTGTTAATGATGATTTTAAATTATCAACTTGGGAAAAAATTATACAAAAAATATCGACAGAAATTAAGCAAGTAGATAAGGATAAAGTAGGATTTTATTTATCAGGTCAGTTATTAACAGAAGATTACTATATAGCAAATAAGTTAGGAAAAGGTTTTTTAAAAACAAATAATGTAGATACAAATAGTAGAACTTGTATGTCTAGTGCCGTAGTTGCTTATAAAAAATCTTTAGGGGCTGATTTCGTACCTCTTAGAATGAAAGATATTAATAAAGCAAACTTATTAATACTTGCAGGGGCAAATACAGCTGAAGCACATGTGGTATTTCATAATAAAATTAAAAAAGCTAAAAAACAAGGGCTTCAAGTAGTTGTAATAGACCCTAGATATACAGATACAGCAAAGATTGCAGATATTCATTTAGCTGTAAAACCTGGAAGTGATATTGACCTTTTTAATTTGATTTCAAAACGAATTATTGATGAAGGTTTAGTTGATGAAGAGTTTATAAACTCTCATGTAAATAATTATGATTTATTAGTAAATAAATTTAAACGAATTCCTGTAACAAAAATGTTGAAAAGAACAGGTTTATCAAAAGAAGAGTTTGAAAAGTTTTGGCTTTTATATAAAAATAGTCCAAATATAATAACAGCTTGGACAATGGGACTTAACCAGTCAGTTCAAGGAGTAGATAAAAATCTTGCTTTAATTAATACACATCTTTTAACAGGAAAAATTTTCAAGGAAGGAAATGGTCCTTTATCTTTAACAGGTCAACCTAATGCAATGGGAGGTAGGGAAGTTGGAGGACTTTCTACAATGCTTGCAGTTCATTTAGGTTTTGATGAAGAATCTATAAAAAAAGTTGAAGAGTTTTGGGGTGTAAAAGGTATTAGTAATAAGCCTGGACTTACAGCAACACAAATGCTTGAAGCAAATCTTGAAGTATTGATAGTTTGTCATACTGATCCAATATATCATCTTCCCAACAGAAATAAAATGGAAGAGTTAATAAAAAATATTCCTTTAGTAATTGAGATAAATGCTTATGAAAACTCTGAAACTTCTAAGTTTGCTCATATAAAACTTCCTGCAGCTCCTTGGGGTGAAAAAGAAGGAACACAAACTAATCTTGATAGAACCATAACAAAACAAGAAAAACTAACAAGAACTTCTATTGACTGTAAACCTGATTGGGAGATTTTTCAGCTAATAGCACAGGGCTTAGGCTTTAAAAAAGATTTTAATTATTCTCATCCAAAAGAGATATTTCAAGAGTATCAAGAAATGACAAAATTAAACTCTTATATGGATATTCATGAAGCAAATTATGATGATTTATCCAAAGAACCTTTTATTTGGGGTGAAAAAATAGTTGAAAATAAAGAGTTTTTAACAAGTGATAAAAAAGCAAATCTATTTTTTGTTGAAAATAAGTTATTAAGTGAAAAAGCATCTTTAGAATATCCATTTATTTTACTTACAGGAAGAACAAGAGACCAATGGCATAGTGGAACAAAAACAAATCTTCCAAGAACTCTTTTAAAGTTTAAAGAATTGAACTTTTGTGAAATAAATAGCGAAGATGCAAATAGTTTAGATATAAAAAATGGTGATGAAATCATAGTTAAATCTAAAAGAGGTGAGTTGATATCTTATGCACAAGTTGTTGAGACTATAAAAAAAGGAACTATATTTATTCCTGTAAGTAATAGAGATATGAACTATTTAACAAATGACATATATGACAAAGAATCATTAGAACCTGACTATAACCATAGTGCAGTAAAAATTGAGAAAAGGGTATAACATGAAAGAAAAATTAGTTGTAATTGGAAATGGAATGAGTGGACTTAGAGTTATTGAAGATTTGCTTGAAATAAATAAAGATAAATATGATATTACAATTTTTGGTGAAGAACCATATGTAAACTATAATAGAATCATGTTATCTTATATCTTATCTCAAGAAAAAACTTTTGAAGACACTATTATAAATCATGAGTCATGGTATGAAAAAAATGGCATAACTTTACATACGGGTGAAAAGATAGTAGAAATTAATAAAGAGAAAAAAACTGTAATCTCTCAAAGTGGAAAAGTTGAAAATTATGACAAGCTTCTAATAGCTACTGGTTCAAAACCTTTTATTCCTCAAACAGTAGGAAGTAATCTAAATAATGTAATTGCATTTAGAAATAAAGCAGATGTTGACACTATAATTAAGACAATAGATAAATCAAAAACAGCTGTTGTAGTTGGAGGTGGTTTACTTGGTCTTGAAGCAGCTTATGGAATTGCTATGCATGGAGTTAAGACTATTTTAGTACATAGAAGTGGCTCGATTCTTTCACAACAACTTGATAGTACTGGAGGTAAACTTCTTCAAGTGAATTTAGAAAAATATGGAATAGAATTTAAACTAAATACAACAATAAAACAAATAAATGGAACTAGTGATGTTGAAGAAGTAGAGTTTAGTGATGAAAGTAGTGTTGAATCAAATATTGTAGTATTTGCAACTGGGATTATTCCTAATAAAGATTTGGCAATTGAGGCAAAACTTGACACTAAAAAAGGAATTATAGTAGATGATTTTATGAGTACAAGTGATAAATCAATTTATGCTGTTGGTGAGTGTGTTGAGCATAAAGGAAATACTTATGGTTTAGTAGCACCCTTATATGAACAAGGAAAAGTATTAGCTAAAAAACTTGCAGATGTTGAGGTTGAGGGATATAGTGGCTCAACATTATCAACAAGACTTAAAATATCAGGAGTTGATTTATTTAGTGCAGGAGATTATCTAGGTGATGAAACAACAGAAGAGTTAATTTTACTTGATGAAAAAGTTGGTATTTATAAGAAACTTGTAATCTATGATAACAAGATTATTGGAATTGTTCTTTATGGGGATACAGCTGATGCTTCATGGTACTTAAAGCTTTTAAAAGAACATACAGATATTAGTGATTTACGAACTAAAATTTTATTTGGAAAGTCAGCACTTTCTGGGGATAGTGGTCATGGTGGAGATGATGTAAACTCTATGAGTGATGATGAAGAAGTTTGTGGATGTAATGGTGTTTGTAAAGGTGATGTTGTAAATGCTATTAAAGATAAAGATTTAAAATCTCTTGGGGATGTAAAAAGCTGTACAAAAGCTGGTGCTTCATGTGGGTCATGTCTAGGTTTAGTTGAGCAAATTTTAGTAAATACTTTAGGTGATGAATATAACGCAGTTGAAGAGGGCATTTGTGATTGTTGTGATGTGGGTCATAAAGAGATAAAAGAGTGTATAAATGAAAATGAGTTTTCAGATGTATATGAAGTTTTCGAAAAACTAAATTGGAAAACTGCTGATGGTTGTATCAAATGTAGACCAGCTATAAACTACTATTTACTTGTAAAATATAACGATGATAAATATAAAAATGACAAAAGAAGTGCTTTGGTAAATGATAGAAACTTCGCAAATATTCAAAAAGATGGAACTTACTCTGTAGTTCCTAGAATTTGGGGTGGTCTTACAAGTCCTCAAGAGCTAAAAGATATTGCAGATATAGCTGTGAAATATGATGTTCCAACAGTTAAATTTACTGGAGGTCAAAGGCTTGATATGTTAGGTGTTAAAAAAGAACAATTGGCTCCTATGTGGAAAGATTTAAATGATTGTGGTTTTGTTTCAGGACAAGCTTATGCAAAAGGTCTTAGAACGGTAAAAACTTGTGTAGGAAATCAATGGTGTAGATTTGGTACACAAGACTCAATGGGTATGGGTGTAAAACTAGAGAAATTAACATGGGGATCGTGGACACCACATAAATATAAAATTGCAGTATCAGGATGTCCTCGAAACTGTGCAGAAGCAACTATTAAAGACTTTGGAGTTGTTGCTGTTGATTCTGGATGGGAAATACATATTGCAGGAAATGGTGGTATTAAAGTTAGGGTTACTGATTTACTTTGTAAGGTTGAAACTGATGAAGAACTAATTGAGTATACAAAAGCATTTATGCAGTTTTATAGAGAGGATGCTTACTATTTAGAAAGAACGGCTCATTGGCTTGAAAGAGTAGGACTTGAGTATGTAAAGAAAGTAATGCTTGATTCCCAAAAAAGAGAATATTATGCTTTAAGATTTGAAGAGTCACAAAAAAGTGCACAAGTTGACCCTTGGGCAAAAGCAATTGAAGATGGCTTTACTAAGGAGTTTAGTCCTATTGTTATAAAACCAGAAGAATCAGTAAGCTTTGAAGCAAAGGAGATAAACTAATGCAAAACTGGATTAAAATAACAGAACTTGAAAATATCCCTTCAATGGGTTCAAGAGTAGTAAAATATGAAGATTTAGAAATAGCTATTTTTAAAACAAAAGATGGTTCAATTTATGCTATAAATAATATCTGTCCTCATAAACAAGGTAAGTTATCTGATGGTTTAGTTCATGAAAAAATAGTAACTTGTCCTTTACATAATACTGATGTTGATATGCTAAGTGGTGAGGCAATAGGTGAAGATTATGAGTGTACTAAAACTTATGATTTAAAGATTGAAGATAGTTTAGTATATTTAAATTTAAAGTAAAAATTATGGCAAAGGTATATTTAACTGGTGCAGGGCCAGGAGATAAAGAGTTATTAACTCTAAAAGCTTATAAGCTTATACAAAAAGCTGATGTGATTATTTATGATAATCTAGTAAATAAAGAGATACTAGAAGAAGCAAAAGAGGGTGTTGGGTTAATTTATGTGGGGAAAGTAAAAGATAATCATACTTTACCCCAAGAGCAGATAAATGAACTTATATATCAATGTAGTTTAAAACATGAATGTGTCGTAAGACTAAAAGGGGGTGACCCCTTTGTTTTTGGTAGAGGTGGTGAAGAAGCTTTGTACTTAAAACAAAGAGGTGTTAGCTTTGAAATAGTTCCAGGTATTACTTCAGCTATTTGTGTTCCTGCTTATGCAGGAATCCCTGTAACACATAGAAGTGTATGCTCATCTTTTCGAGTAGTAACTGGACATAAAAAAGTAAATGAAAGTATGTATGATATTAACTGGAATAGTTTTAAAGATGATGAAACTTTAGTCTTTTTAATGGGACTTCATAATATTGAACTTATTACTTCAAAACTACTAGAAATAGGTAAAAAGAAAACTCTTTCTTGTGCAATCATTTCAAATGGAACTACAAAAAAACAAAAAACAATAGTTGGAACTTTAGAAAATATAGTTGAAAAATCAAAAGAAGCTATAACACCTGCTGTTTTTATAGTAGGAGAGGTTGTAAACTTGCGAAAAGAAATAAAATGGTTTGAAAACTAAAAAGAGTTTTAGAACTCTTCTAGTTTTTTAAACTCATTTATAATCTCATCTATTGGCTCAATTCCAACAGATATTCTTAATAAATCTATAGGAAGTCCTATTTCATCTAAGAACTTATTCCCCTCTTTTGATTGGATTAGATCCCAGTGAGCTAAATAAGTATAAGGCATAAGAAGTGTAAACTCAGTACCTAAGCTAGGTCCTTTTGCAAAGTTTAGTTTGTCATATACTTCTTTAAATGCTCTATTAAAAGTAACAGAGATAATACCTGTAAGGCTATTATCATCTCTCATTGTTTGAGAATAGTTATCTTTGTTTTCTTCATTTAAACAGTAAAAAACTTTGTCAATGTAAGAACACTCTTCAAAGTAAGCAGCTAAGGCTTTTGTATTTGAACTTATTTTTTTAACTCTGCTTTTATAATCTTTTATTTGTAGTGCTAATCTTTGTTTATCTTTTATGTAAACTGGGTCACAATGTTTGAAAAACTCTGTTGTCATATGTGATAGATTATTTCTTTTATTTAAAATAATTGCACCCATTAAAACATCAGCATTTCCACAAGCAAACTTAGTAAGAGACTCTACAAAAATATCTGCATAATCTTCTAAATTTAGATTATAAGGCGTTGCAAAAGTTGTATCTATAACTAAAGGAATATTATACTTGTCACATAGCTTTCTTAATCTTTTAATATCTACTGTTTTTAAAAGAGGATTTGTTGGAACTTCTGTGATAATAGCACTTACTTTAAAACCTTCTGTTTCTAAATACTCTTCAAGTAAATCAAGATTTAAAATATCTGGAAATACTTTTGATTCTTGATAGTGATGATTTACGATATTCATAGTATCTAAATAAAGCCAACCAAACTGTACTAAAACAGTTCTTCCATTGTGTGCTTGAATAGAGTTGATACCTCTAACTACTGAATAAATAGCATTCATTCCAGATGGTGCTAAGCATACTTTATCTTTTGGTTGATTATAAGCACTAGCTAGAGTATCTATGATAATGTCATGGGCTTTTGATTCTTCTTCAAGCTCTTCTTCATGTATTTTATCAATCAATCCTAATTCAAAAAGATATTTTTCTGCAAGTCTTGAAGATAGGTTACAACCCACATGTTGAATATAGCTTAAAACTCTTTGTAATTGACAAGTGTCTTTTTGAACTAAGATAACACCAAAAGCTTCATCAACTTCAAGTTTATTGTTTATATAGTATTTATCACTTACTAACTTTACAGCTTTTTGTGAACTAAGTACTACTACTTCATAATCATCACTTACTTTATATTTATCTTTGATATAAAGTCCAAGCTGTTTTAGGTAAGGGTGAAGTACAAATCTTGGATAACCACTTTTGATAATCTCACATATTTCAGGTGTTTGCATCTCATAATCAATCACATCTTGTAAGTATGGCATCGATACTGATACTGCATGTACATTATTTACAGGAAGTGTTTCTCCTGTTGGGATGTGATTAAAATAGTTTTTGCTCATTTATTACCTTCTTACTTTACTGCCTGTTTAATATCTTCGATTAAATCTTCTACATTTTCTAAACCAATAGAAAATCTTACTGTTCCCTCAGCTATTCCAATAGCCTCTAACTCTTCTTTAGAAAAAGATGCATGAGAAATCTTAGCTGGAATTTCTACTCTTGAATCAGGGCTTCCAAATGAACACTTTTCACCATAAATCTTAGTGTTTTCTATAAACTTTTCAGCTAGTTCAAGTGTCTTGAAGTCTGCACAGAATAGCCCTGGAATATAATCCATCTGCTCTTTTGCTAATTCATGCTGTGGATGTGATTCTAATGCTGGGTGAGTAACTTTAGTGATATACTCTTGCTCTTCTAAGAACTTCGCAATAATGATAGAGTTTTTCTCATGCTCTTTCATTCTAACTTTTAGAGTTGGAATACCAAGTGTGATTAGATAAACATCCATTGGGTTTTGAGATCTTCCACCTGCATTTGCATAGTAGTGAACTTCATCACTTAACTCTTTTGTTGCTGCAACAATAGCTCCTGCAACTACTGCTCCATGACCTGAAATATATTTAGTTGTTGAGAAAAGAGAAAAATCAGCTCCAAGCTCAATAGGTCTTTGAGAGATAAATGTAGCAAGTGAGTTATCAACTGCAAATAAAGCATTGTATTTGTGTGCTAAGTTAGCTACTTTTTTTAAGTCAATGATTTTAAGACCTGGGTTTGTAGGACTCTCACATAAAACTAAATCAATAGGGTTATTTTTTAGAATCTCTTCCATTGCATCAAACTCTAGGAAATTTGCAAAATGAACTGTAACATTGTACTTTTCTTTAAATACTTTTAGAAGTCTAAATGTTCCGCCATAACAGTCAGCTTCTACTAAAATATGTGAGTTTGCTTTTAGAGTTGTTTCAAATAAAAGTGCAACAGAAGCAATACCTGTGTGTGTACATACACATCCAGCACCACCTTCAACTTCAGTGAAAAGATTTTCTAACATCTCTCTTGTTGGGTTGTCACTTCTTGTATAGTCATAAATTTTATCACCATCTTGCTTTTTTAAATCAAATGTTCCTGTGTTGTAAATAGGAAAGTGAGAAGCACCAGCTTGTTCAGCAAATGGTGCAAATTTTGCAATATGGCTTAATGATGTTTCAACATGTTTCTTCATAAGAGTCCTAATAATACTTTTTAGGGGATTATATCGAAGTTTTACTAAGAGAAAAAATGAAGTAATTTTTATTATAATTAAAAGTTATATTATATAAATAAAAGAGGTGAAGCCTCTTTTATTTATTCGAAGTATTCTTTAACTGTTTCTTCTAATTCTTTTACACTTAAAACACCTGAGTGTCTTCCAACTTCCATACCATCTTCAAGGTACACAAGTGTTGGAACTCCAAAGGCTTTAAATCTTTTTGTTGTTTCTTTTTGTTTTGTTACATCTACTTTATAGATGTAGATGTCTTTTGGTTTAGTACTTGTAGCATATTTTGTCATGTTCTTCTCTAGAACCTTACAAGAGCTTCACCAGATTGCGTGGAAATCAACTATTACATTTTTTCCTGCTATTTTTTCATCAAAATTTTCATCTGTTAGCTCTTCAAAAGCAAACAGTGATGTTGAAAGAAAAAATAGCATTGCAAGTACTATTTTTTTCATAATATTCCTTTTGAAATTTTTAAAAGTATAGATTTTTTTCGTGTAGTTTATGTTAAGAGTAAAATAGGACAAAATTTATCTTATTTTGTGGATTTTTTTGATAATGTATAAAAAATACAAACAATTATAAAAGAGAAAATATATGAAATTAGATGAATTAAAAGTAAATATTGATTATTTTGAATTTGAGGAGAGTTTATATCAAAAACTAGATGCAACACCTGTTTTAAATCCTAAGCTAGTTTCTTTTAACAAACAAGCCTGTGATTTAATAGGTTTAGATTATGAAGAGTGTGAAACGCAAGAGTTTTTAGACTTTATGAATGGAAGGAAGGTTTTAAAAGGTTCAACTCCTTACTCTATGGTATACGCTGGGCATCAGTTTGGATATTTTGTATCACAATTAGGTGATGGAAGAGCTATAAACTTAGGAAGTATAAATAACTGGCATTTACAAACAAAAGGTTCAGGTCTTACAAAATATTCACGACAAGGTGATGGAAGAGCAGTTCTTAGGTCTTCTATTAGAGAGTATATTATGAGTGAGGCTATGCATGCTTTAGGAATACCAACTACAAGGGCTTTAGCTATTATAGACTCAGAGTCTTTTGCCCATAGAGAGTGGGAGAGTGAGTCTTGCTCTATAGTTATGAGGCTTTCACCTTCATGGATTAGAATAGGAACTTTTGAGTTTTTTGCAAGAACTGATGATGCTAAAGCAAATGTAACTCAACTTGCAGATTATGTGATAAATCAGTCATATCCTCACTTAAAAAATGAAGAGAATAAATATCAAAAAATGTTTTATGAGTTAGTTGATAGAAGTAGTGAACTTCTTGCTTACTGGCAAGCATATGGTTTTATGCATGGAGTTATGAATACTGACAATTTCTCTATGGCAGGGCTTACTATTGATTATGGGCCTTATGCTTTTATGGATTATTTTGATAAAAACTGTATTTGTAATCATACAGATAGTGAAGGGCGATACTCTTATAATAATCAACCTTATGTTGCTAGATGGAACTTGATGGTTTTAGTAAATGCGATGGGCTCTATCATAGATGAAGAAAAAGCAGTAGAGTATTTACACTCATTTTTACCACAACATGAAAATGTTTATTTAAATCTTATGAACAAAAGATTAGGTTTAGATGGTTCTAAAAGTAGTGATAACAATGCTTCTTTAGTAAAAGAGTTATTAGGAAGTTTAGAAAGCTCAACTATGGATTACAATGTCTTTTTTTATAGACTTACACAACTAGACAGTTTTGATGATTTAAGCAGTATTACTGATATAGCAGTTTTTAGAGAGCCTTTAATACAGTGGTTTGAGTCTTATAAAAAAGTATGTGAAAAGCAAAATAGCAGTTTTGAGAAAAGACAAAATATTATGAAAAAAGTAAATCCAAAATATATTATCAAAAACTATATGCTTCAAGAAGCTATTGAAAAAGCTCATGAGGAAGATTATAGTTTAGTAAATGATTTACTAAAGATTGCACAAAATCCTTTTGATGAGCATAAAGAGTTTGAAAGGTATTCAAATCCAACACCACAAGAGTTTGCGAATCTGAAACTTAGTTGTTCTTCATAAACTAAAGCTTTAAAGCTTTAGTTTTTATATGGAAGAGAAAACTCTATTTCTACATCTGAATAAGATTTGTTTTCATGAAATGAAGCACATTTTTTTGCAAAAGCTAAAAAAGAGTTTTTCATATTGTAATCCAAAATATCAATACTACCTTTTGCATAAATCAGATCATTTAAAATCTCAAACCTCATTGGAACATCTTTTGTTGTTTCATTCATTGTAAGTTTTAGATTTAAAACTCTATCTTTTATATTTACTTTTGAAATAGAAGCTTCAATCTTTTTTGCACTTGCAAGTGAAAAAAGTGTAGAAGTAATATTCTTATCTCTAAAATCATCTTTAGAGTTAAACGAGCTCGTATTTATAGATACTTTTGCACTTTTTAAAAACTCTTCTAACTTTTTATTTTTAATAATAGAGAACTCTATATCTTTAAAAGTTCCAGAAACAGGAGTTTTTTTAAGAGTTTTAAATCCTGTCCATTTTATTAGTAAGTCACCATTTTGTTCATAAGCATTTAGATTTGTAATTAAAGCTAATAAAATAAAACTACAAAATACTATTTTTTTCATATTTATCCCTTAGTAAAAAAATTGTTTTATAATATAAAAGAAATACTTATAATATTATTTAAAGATTGTAATAAAATTATTATATTTCAATATTTTTAAATTGACTGACCGTCGGTCAGTTAATTAAAAAAACTTTAAGAAATCTTAGAATATACTCATATTAATTATTGACTGACCGTCGGTCAATGAAATATTTTTTAACTTTTTAAAAATTTTGAAGGAGTGAAATGAGCCCAAGAAAAGTAAATAAAGAAGAAAAAAGAAGAGAAGTAGCTCTTGCTTGTTCTGATTTAATACATGAAGTTGGCATGAAGAATCTTACTGTTGCCCAAGTAGCAAAAACAGCAGGTATTGGTAAGGGGACTGTATATGAGTATTTTGATAATAAAGATGACATTATTTTTGAAATAATAAATATTCATATTGAAGAGTATCACAATGATTTCAAAGAGAGTATAAAGACTGTTAAAAATACAAGAGATAAAATTGCACATTTTTTTAAATTTGTTTTAGATGATAGTGAAGAAAATATGAAACATTTCAATGGTTATAAAGAGTTTTTATCTATTGTTTTAGCAGATGAAAATAGTGCAATGAAAGAGTTTAACTGTGATACTCATGATTTTTTTAAAACACAGTTAGTTCAGATTTTAGAAGATGGTGTAAAAATAGGTGATTTAAAACCTGAAGCTATTGATTTAGCAGAGAGTTTACTTATTTTTGAAAAAGGTTTAGTATTAATGAAAATGAGTCAAAATGACCATAAAGTGGAAGAAAAGTTTGAAAATTTTTTAAATACAATTTTTAAATTAATAGAGGTTAAAAAGTGATACCTGCAAAATATAGGAATATAGTATTTGCATTTTTTATGTCATCTATTATGAGTTTCTTAATGAGTATGATTATTACTTTTATAAATTTAGGTTTAGTAGATGATTTTTTTATTAGATGGATGGAAGCATATATAAAAGCATTTTTATTTGCTTTTCCAATCATTTTTGTTGTTGCACCATTTGTGCATAAAATTACAAATAAGTTAATTAAATAAGGAAAGATAATGATAAAAAAGATTTTAGTTACTGCTTTTTTAGGATTAGGGATTTTACATGCGCAAGGTCCTTCTTTAGTTGAAACTACTACATTAGTAAAAGGTGAAGTAAATCCTTTACAAGAGTTTGTAGGAACACTAAAGTTTGATAACGAATCAACATTAGCAGCACAAAACTCAGGTGTTGTAAAAAAAGTAAATTTCGAAGTGGGAGATAAAGTATCTAAAGGTAAAACTTTAGTGCAAATTGATGATGATTTACTAAATGCTCAAATCAAAGCAGCAAGAGCAAATTTAAGTATTGCAAAAGATGAAGAGAAAAACTCTTCAAAAGATTATGAAAGATATAAAAAGTTATTAGAATCAAAGTCGATTACACAAAAAGAGTATGATGATGCACTTTTAAAATCAAACTCTTCAAGAAGTAATGTAAAAGCATTAGAAGCTAAATTAAAAGAGCTTACAATTCAAAGTGATAAGAAAAGAATTAAAGCACCTTTTTCTGGTGTAATTGTAGAGAAAAGTATTAGTTTAGGTGAGTGGGCAAATGCAGGAAGTCCAATAGCTAAAATTGTAGATACTTCAAAAGCTGAGATTACATTTAATATTCCTTTAGAGGTTGTTGATGGTTTAAGAATTGGTGATATGTATGATGTAAAAGTTGGTAAGCAAAGTGTTAAAGCAAAACTTACAGCTGTTATTCCAAATGGTGATAAATTAACGAGAACATTCCCTGTTAAATTTAAAGCAAATGTAGAAAATAGCTTTGTATTTGATGGTCAAGAAGCAAAAGTTAGTCTTTCAAAAGATGCAATTACGCAAGCTTTAGTTTTACCAAGAGACGCTGTTATTAAAAGATTTGGACAAAATGTAGTATTTGCTGTTAATGAGCAAAATATTGCAATGATGTTCCCAGTAAAAGTTGTTGGATTCTTATCAAATAAAGTTGCTATTGAAGGGCAAGGATTAAATGAAGGAATGCAAATAGTTGTAAAAGGAAATGAAAGAGTTTTCCCAAAATCACCAGTTAAGATTATAAATAAATAAACACAGATATATAAAAAAGGAATATAATGGATTTAATTAAATTTTCCATAAAAAACCCAGTTACTATTATCGTATCAGTACTAATAGTAGTAATTTTCGGTTTTTTATCATTAACTAAACTTCCTTATCAATTAACTCCAACTGTAACAAAGCCTGAGATTAAAGTAACAACTACTTGGCCAGGTGCTACTCCCTATGAGATTGAGAGAGAGATAATTGAAGAGCAAGAAGAGGCATTAAAAAGTTTAAATAACCTAATAGAGTATGAGTCATCTTCAAAGGATAATTATGGAGAAATTACTCTTACATTTAAGCTTGGAACAGATATTAGAGCTGCATTACAAGATGTATCAAATAAGTTAAATGAAGTTAGTTCATACCCAAGTGCTGCTGAAGAGCCAGTAATTGAAACTGCAAGTGCAAGTCCAGTTATTTGGATGATGCTTCAAACTCTTGAAGGAAATGACAGACACGTAGATGAATATAAAACTTTCTTTGAGAATGAAATAAAACCAGCTATTAAAAGAGTTGATGGTGTTGCAGGAACTATGGGCGGTGGTGGCCGTGAACAAGAGATGCAAATTGAGTTTGATGTAAATAAACTTGCTTCTTATGGACTTACTATAAACCAAGTTATCAACACTTTACAAAATGAAAATGTGGATGTTTCAGCAGGTATTCAAAATCTTGATAGAAGATCTTACAGAATTAGAACAGTACATAAATTCTCAACTACACAAGATATTGAAGATGTTGTACTTATTTCAAATAGAGAACAAAGAGTAAGAGTTGGTGATGTTGCAAAAGTAAACTTTGGATATGAAACAGCAAGTACAGTTGCAATGTTCTTAGGAAAAGATGGTATTTTCTTAGGGGTTCAACCAAATAGTGAAGCAAATATTGTTCAACTTACAAATGATGTAGAAAAAGTAGTAAATGAGTTAAATGCAGGTGTTTTAAAAGAAAAACAATTAAAGATTCACTGGTTATATGACCAAAGACCTTATATCGTAGGTTCTGTTGATTTAGTTCAACAAAACATTATGATAGGTGCAATTCTTGCAGTTATTATTCTAATTACATTCTTAAGAAGTATATCTCCAACAGCTGTTGTTGCTGTTGCTATTCCTATTTCGATTATAGGTACATTTATTATACTTCAAGCAATGGGAAGAAGTTTAAATACTATTTCATTAGCAGGTATTTCATTTGCCGTTGGTATGCTAGTTGATGCTGCTATTGTTGTACTTGAAAATATTGATAGACATAGAAAAAATGGAGATAGTATTAGTGAAGCTGCTTATAAAGGAGCTAGTGAAGTTTGGGGAGCATTAATTGCATCAGCTTCAACAACTATTGCTGTATTCTTACCTATTATTTTCTTAGAAGATGAAGCGGGACAATTATTTAAAGATATTGCAATTGCTGTAACATCAGCAGTATCATTCTCTTTATTTGTATCAATTGCTGTTATTCCAATGCTTTGGAAAAGATTTGCATCTATTTCTAAAAAAGAGCCAAAAGATGCAGGAGCTATTGCAAAATTTGGTGAGAAATTAGTTGACTTAATTATGTCAATAGTAAATGTTTCATTAAAAAACTTATTTACTAAAATAGTTACAATTGTTTCATTGGCAGCATTTTCATTAGGTGCTATTTATGTTTTATTCCCTAAATTGGATTATTTACCACAAGGAAATAAAAACTTGATTTTCAATATCTTAATTGCTCCTCCTGGATTATCTTATGAAGAGAGATATGAAATGGGTGCATATTTAATGAAAAGAATTGAGCCACATGTAAATCAAGAAGTAGATGGGGTTCCTGGATTAAATAGAGCCTTCTTTGTATCTTTTGGTGACTTTAACTTATTTGGTGGAACATCAATGGTTGAAGATAGAGCAAAAGAGCTAATTCCAATGTTTAGACCAATTGTAAACTCTATGCCATCTGTATTTGGTGTATCATTACAATCAGGTGTATTTGAAAATGGTATTGGTGAGGGTAATACTGTAAATATTGATATTAGCGGTGAAAGTATTGAAGATATTGCAAATGTTGGTGGACAGTTATTTGGTGCAACAATGGGTGCATTACAAGGCAGTCAAGTAAGACCAGTTCCATCTGTTGAACTTTTATATCCAGAAGTTAGAATCAAACCAGACCAAGATGCTCTAAAAGCTTTAGGTATGAGTTCAAGAGATTTAGGTATTGCAGTTGATGTACTTATGAGTGGTAGAAAAGTTGGTGACTTTGAACAAGATGGTAAAAAGAAAATTGATTTAGTATTAAAAGCTGGTGATGAGTATATTCAAACACCACAAGATATTATGAATTCTCAAATAGCTTTACCAAATGGTTCTTTAGTTCCAGTAGCATCACTTGCAACATATGAGTCAACTACAGGTATTTCTGAGATTAGACACTTAGATGGAAAAAGAACAATTACACTTCAAGTTACACCACCAGCTGGTATGACTATTGATGAGGCTATGAAAAATATTGGTGGAATGTTAGCTGGAATGAAAGCAAAAGGAATGATTTCTGATAGTGTTGATATTAATCTATCAGGAACAGCTGATAAATTAACTGAAACAATTGGATTATTACTTGGTAACTTTATTTTAGCACTGGTTATTGTATACTTACTTATGTCAGCACTATTTGGTAACTTTGTGTATCCAATAGTAATTATGTTTACAGTTCCATTGGCAACAGCTGGTGGGTTTATAGGGCTTGCATTAACAAATAAATTTATTGCGCCACAACCACTTGATATTTTAACTATGTTAGGATTTATTATCTTAGTTGGTATTGTTGTAAATAATGCAATTTTAATTGTACACCAAAGTTTAAACTATATCAAAAACCATGGAATGGAGCATAAAAAAGCAGTAATCGAAGCTACAAGAACAAGAGTTAGACCTATTTATATGAGTTCATTAACTTCTATTTTTGGTATGTTACCATTAGTTTTAGTTCCAGGTCCTGGTTCAGAGTTTTATAGAGGTTTAGGTTCTGTAATTACTGGTGGTTTAGCATTTTCAACAATCTTTACAATTTTTGTAACACCTGCTTTATTAATGTTCTTTATAAAATTAGAACAAGCAGTTTCAAATAAAAATAAACCAGTAGATGTAAGTAAAGCATAAAAGGATAAGTGTATGAAAAATATTAAAAACAGACTATTAAAACTATCTTTAGTGGCATCTATTTTTGTAAGTGGTGCAAATGCTTTGGATTTAAATCAAGCAGTAGAACTTGCACTTAAAAATAATCATGAGCTTAAAGCACAAGCTTATGATTATACGCAAAGCTTACAAAATGTAGATTTAGCAAACGCAAACTATTTACCAAAACTTGATTTATCTTATGGATATAATAAAAGAGATGAACTTATAGGAAATCAGTCAAAAGAAGATGCTTCTTTTAGTGCAGCAATTTCTTATAATCTATTTAATGGATTAAAAGATATTTCAAATAAAGAGTCTTCGAAGTATTTATCTAAATCTTCAAATTACTCTTTAAATGCACTAAAACATGACATTGTTTTAGAGACTAAAAAAGCATATATAAACTATCTTGATAAACTAAATGTTTTAAAAACATATGAGAGTGAATATAAACTTTTTGATAATCAATTTAAAGATGCAAAAAACAGATATGAACAAGGTTTATTAGCAAGAAATGACTTTTTACAAGTTCAAGTAAATATGTCAGGTGCAAAGCAAAATGTAGTAAAAGCAAAATCTGATGTTAAAATTGCAAAACTTCAATTATCAAATATTTTAGGTGGAGTTGATTTATCAAATGAATCAATTGAAAACTTAGAAGCAAAAACAATAACTTCTTCAACTTATAAAAAAGAGTTATTAGAAAATAGAAGTGAAATTGAAGCTTTAAAAATGAACTTAGAATCTTTAAAGAAACAAAAAACAGCACAAAAAGGTTCATACCTTCCAAAAATTGATGCTAAGTTTGCTCATAATAGATTTTATGAGGATTTAGGTTTTAACGAAATAGATGGAAATGACAATCAAAATGTAGCAACTTTAAGTGCTTCTTGGAATTTATATAATGGTGGAGCTACAAAAACACAAGTTGCTATTTATAATACACAAATATCTAAGTTAAAAACTCAAATTCAAAAAACACAACTTGATATAAATTTACAGTATGAAAATGCAAGATCAGCTCTTGATGTAGCAAGTGATAATTTTGAAACAGCCTCTTTAGCTTTAAAACAAGCAAAAGAGAACTATGAAATTGTTAATAACAGATTTAAAGAAGGAGTTTCAACATCTACGGATTTAACAGATGCAAACTTCTTATTAACTTCTGCGAAACAGAAATACAATAGAGCATATTTCGATAAGTATTTATCAATTGCGACACTTGATAGAATTTTTGAAGTAGAGTAATAAGATGATAAAAATAGAAAGAAATGAGTTTAACCTAATTGGTTTAATAGCTCTTTCTTTACTATTTTTAAGTCTTAACTCTATCTTATGTAAAATAGCACTAGTAAATAACTATATTGATGCTTACTCTTTTACTTTCTTTAGAGTCTTTTTCGCTTTTTTAACTTTAGTTCTTTTATTAGCTTTTAGAGAAAATAAAAAGTCAGAATTTAAATTAAAAAAAATAAATCTTAAAAATAATTGGCTTAGCTCTTTCATGCTTTTTTTATACGCTATTGGATTTTCATACTCATACTTAAATTTAGAAGCAGGTTTTGGAACACTTCTTTTATTTACAGCTGTACAATTAACAATGCTTATTAGCTCACTATTTTTTAAAGAGAAAATAAATCTAAATAAACTAATTGGAATAGTTTTAGCTTTTACTGGTTTGGTTTATCTTTTATATCCAAGTGGTGATTTCGCTATTTCATATTTTCATTTATTTTTGATGATTATATCTGGTATTGCTTGGGGTATTTATTCAGTAATAGGTAAGGCAACTAGTGATGCTTTGTTTATTACCTATGATAATTTTTTAAAAGCTTTATTTTTTACTTGTATGTTTTTTATCTTTGTATCTTTTGAGTCATTAAACTTTAGTTTAGAAGGAATTATGCTTAGTTTTTTATCAGGAAGTATAACTTCAGCTATTGGGTATGTGATTTGGTATAAGGTATTGCCAAAAATTACAATAGTTACTGCAAGTATTTTACAACTGCTTGTTCCTGTGATTGCTATAGTTTTAAGTGTAGCTTTTTTAGAAGAAGTATTTACAATGAAACTTTTAATTGCAACACTTTTAGTCTCTTTAGCAGTTTTTATTTCAGTGATAAAAAAAGAGTTTAATCAAAATACTTAAAGTCTTTATCTTCACTTCCATCTTTTTTTCTATTTTTAAATTTCCACATAGTTTTAAAATATTTAAAAGACTGATAAGAAACATAGCTATATAAAAACTATCCCAATAAGAGAAACAAATTTGATAACAAAATTTGCTTCTTTTCATGTTAAAACTTCTCATGATGAATAAATTCAGTTTTAAACTATGAAAAAACTCTCTGCAACTGCATTATCCCAACAGTGACCTTTTTTACTCATACTTTGAATGACTCCATTTTTTCTAAAAGATATTTATGTTCATATGAAGCATATTGACTTCCTCTCTTTATAATAAATTAACCCTTTATTTGGATTTGTTTTTTTATTGCCATTTTTAATGAATCTTTTTCAATAGAAGTTATTAAAGTATTACTTATTGGTCACACAACTACTTCTCTTTAATACTTTAATCTTTTACTATTGTATATATTGGTATAAACCTCGCTATTAGGACTTCAATAATTATGACTCCTAAAATAATAGGAACAAATGAAATTAAGGGCATTAACTATTGTTTTATTATTTGCAATATCATTTTCACTAAATAGTAAAACTGGTAATATTATTAAAATTGATGTGATAGAAAGGACTATAAGATTGTAGTCCTTTCTATAGTTTGGTTTAGATTCATTTTCAATTAAATTTTAATTTTAAATATTTTCGTATATGAGCTATTAATTCTAAAATAATATATGCTGCATATCCTCCGAAGGAACTCCCCAATGAACAAATAATTGTGACTGTAAATGAATTCTTAAAAAAATAACTTGTTGTATATCCATCTTCTATTAATACAAAAAAATATCCTAAATGAGTTATCTCGAATATAGCAAAGATAAAAAAACAAGAGTATATTAGTAAACTAAATGGACGGTCAACTTTTTTGTTTTCTATAGATTTGATATGGTACACTTTTTTACAATTATTAAGATATCCTAAACTGCATAAATATGCTTTACCATAAACATATAACATAACAAAAAATAATATTGCTCCTACAACAATACTATAGTTATAAATAAACCTGACTTTATTAGCAATACCTGTAGAGTTTGCAAGTTCTGCGGCTCTATCAATATTTCTCAGATAATCATTAAACATATGAGATAGAGAAAATAAATATTCATTACTTACTACCATATCATCTGATATAAAAATCAAAGGTATAAACATTAATCCTGCAATAATTATGTAAAAATACTTCTGCAAAGATCTTTCTGCTATTAATGTATCTTTATTAAATTCATATTCTTTCATATTATGCCTCTACCATGAATTAATTTCATCTTTGTAATCGCTAAATGCACTATCATAAAAATCTTCTCCCATTTTTTTACCTGCAAGTGCTCCTGCTACAGTACCAGTAGCCCCTCCAACAATTGTTCCAAAACCTGGTCTCAGTGAAGTTCCTATCATTCCTCCTGCTAAACCATATGCAAACCCTGTACCTGCTGAAGTTAAAGCTCCCGCAACTGTTTTACCTTTTTCATAATTTGTTTTTGCTGAAAAAACTTGATAAGCATCAAAAAATGCCCCGAAAAAACCAGGTGCAACTGAACCAACACTATGTACATGTGCATCTTTCATATTACCCAATGCACCTGAAAATAAATCATTTACTGTAGATGCTACTTCTACAGCATTATTAACATCCTCTTGATTTTTTCTATCTCTTTCTTGAGCGATTCTTTCTGCTTCTTCTCTTGCTTTTCTTTCTTCTTCAGCCTTTTGTTGCTCTTTTATTTTTTGATTGTACCAATCCCAATAATTATCGTCATTTCCACCATCTCCACTACCTAATCCTCCATTATGTCCATTTTCTCCTGCTTGGTTGTCATAATGTTCTATAAAACTATATTGTTTTAATACCTCCCCACCCTTTTTTTATATCTATATGCTAGATGAAAATATACTGATATTTTTTATGGATATAGTGGTATTCATTTGTACTTGAAAGAGTATTAATTTATTATATGAGTAAATAGAATTTTAAAAATATATTAATATTTTCTAAGAGATACTAAAATATCAAAGACAAATTAATTATGATATGAAGATATAAAACTTATATCAGAACAGCAAAAGGATCTGTATAGGTCAATATATTTATCATAAATCTGTTTATCTTTTTTGATTTTCATTTATTATTAACTGCACTGTTAAGTCTTTCACTCTTTAGTATTTACTTTTATGTTTTTATATTTATATCTTTTAGCCATTAAGTTTTAGTTTAGAAAGAATTATGCTTAACTTTTTTAGAAGAAGTGTTTACAATGAAACTTTTAATTGCAACACTTTTAGTCTCTTTAGCAGTTTTTATTTCAGTGATAAAAAAAGAGTTTAATCAAAATACTTAAAGTCTTTATCTTCACTTCCATCTTTTTTTCTATTTTTAAATTTCCACATAGTTTTAAAATATTTTACTGTTTGAAAAGAGAGTATTATTGCTATTATAAACATAACTATGTAAAAAACAATAAATAAAAGTTCCATAATAAACTCCTTAGTCCATAAAGCCTTTTTTCTCAGAACTATTTTCGTTTGAAATACCTTTAAAAGGATCAGTCCATTTTAGTTCTCCAGGAACACTTTTTGTTGGTCTAGTATCAACTCTTTTTGTTTGTTTTGATGTTGGTTCTCTTAATTTATTTTCAGAGAAAGAAAAACTACCACTTGGTTGTCTTATTATTATAAAAGAAAAGACTAAAAAAACAGCTATCAATAAGACTTTGAATAGTTTTTCAGATAATGATTTATCTTCTTTTTCTTTTTTATTTTCCATAATAAAATCCTAGTTAGTTATAGATACATTTTTACATATTTAAAATTAAGATAATATTATTAAGTCTTTACAAAAGTTTTCATATGTAAATAATATGTAAAGAAAAATTACATATGAAAGTTGACAAATGTATATTATAATTTCTTTACAATCACAATATGTAACCATTTATTTGAGTAAATTGTTGCGAACTTTCAACATTAATATATGTGATTAAATAGAAAATTATTCTCCAATATTTTCTTAGATGAGATAGTTTAGTATTTTTAGTAAAAAGTAATATTCAGTTCCATGTCATCAAACTGATTATTAGAGTTCTTTTTACACCCCCCCCAGAAACTAACAGTTATTTTAGCTAAAACTAAAAATTACTATTTATCTCATCTTTTTTTCTTCAAGAAACTTCAAAATTATGTAATATCTATTTATATTATTGTCAAGAATATGTCAAGAAATTGTGTGTAAACATCTTTACAATTAATCTGTATAATTTGACATTTTACAAAATATAGTTAACAAATTTTATTAGGAGTTTAAATGAAACTATACGCACCTTGGGAAAAGGCTTTTAAAAAAGTATCTACACCTTTTGAAGAGTTTTTGCACGCACAAACTACAACAGGTCTGATTTTAATAGTAATGACTGTATTAGCATTGATTTTGGCTAATACTTCTTTATATGATGCATATTCGCACTTTTTTCATACATATATTGATCTAAATGTAGGTTCTTGGGAATTGTCTCATTCTTTACATCATTGGATTAATGATGGTCTTATGGCAATCTTCTTTTTCTTAATTGGTTTAGAGATTAAAAGAGAGATAACAGCAGGTGAGCTTTCAAATATAAAAGTTGCAATGCTTCCTATCTTAGCTGCAATTGGTGGTATGGTTTTTCCTGCTTTAATTTATACTAGTTTAAATTATGGAACAGCTGGAGCTGCAGGATGGGGTATCCCAATGGCAACAGATATTGCTTTTGCAATTAGTGCCTTAGTTTTATTAGGAAAAAGAGTACCAACAGCACTAGTTACTTTTTTGGTTGCATTAGCAATTGTAGATGACTTAGGAGCTGTTTTAGTTATTGCTTTATTCTATACAGAAACTATTAATATGTTTGCATTAGGTTTAGCAGGAGCTATGTTTGCAGTTATGATTGCTTTTAATAGATTTGGTATTCATATGATTTTACCTTATTTTGTAGTTGGATTATTTATGTGGTTCTTTATGCTTGAATCAGGAGTTCATGCGACAATCGCAGGTGTTTTAGCTGCTTTAGCAATACCTTCAACTCCTAAAAGAGCACCAGAGACATTAACAGCTGATACAAAACATTTATTAGATGAATATGATAAATATCCTGTTCAAGAAAATCATATGATGCATGAAGAACAAAAAAAGATTTTAACTAATATTCAAGATAAAATTGATGAAGTTGGAACTCCTGCTGCTAGATTAGAACATAATCTTCATTTACCAGTTGCATTATTGATTATTCCTATTTTTGCTTTAGCAAATGCAGGTGTAAAGATTGACTTTGGTTCAATAGGAACAACAATTTTAGAACCTGTTTCATTAGGTATTATTTTAGGACTTATTTTAGGAAAAGTTATTGGAATTTTTGGAGTTTCATGGTTAGCCGTAAAACTAAAAATAGCACAACTTCCAAAAGATAGTAGTATGAGTCAAGTATTTGGTGTAGCATTTTTAGGTGGTATTGGATTTACAATGTCTATATTTGTTGCAGATTTAGCATTTGTTGGAAACCCAGAATTAATCTTCCAAGCAAAAATTGGAATTTTAAGTGCTTCTTTATTTTCAGGTTTATTTGGATATTTTTGGTTAAAATCAGTATCTAAAAAAATGAACACTAAAAGTGTGAAAATAAAGGTAAAGAGTGAAAAATAAAAATGTTCTATTGATTGAAGATAATCTTGAACTACAAACACTTATTAGCAACTTTTTAAAAGATTACAATTATACTTGTAGTGTCTATTCTCAACCTTTAGAGGCACTGCAAGAGTTTGAAGCTAATCATTTTAAATACTCAATTGTTATCTTAGATTTAGGCCTTCCTAGAATGGATGGCTTTGATCTTTTTAAAAAACTAAAAGAAATAAAAAATATACCTATTATTATATCAACTGCAAGAGATGATATTGGAAATAAAATCTATGGTTTTGAATTGGGTGCTGATGATTATTTATCAAAGCCTTATGAACCAAGAGAGTTAGTTCTAAGAATCGATGCTACACTAAAAAGATATAATGATAAAGATGAAATAGAAATCAATGATTTATTTATAGACTTAAGTAAAAAAAGAGTTTTTTTAGAAAATCAACAAATTGAGTTTACAAAAATAGAATCAGAGATTTTTTTTATGTTTATTGATAACATAAACAAAGTAGTATCAAGAGAAGATATAATAAATCAAACTTCATTAAAAGAAGACACAAAAAATAGAACTATTGATATGCATGTAAGTAATATCAGGTTTAAAATAAATGATGATTCAAAAGAGTCAAAATATATAAAATCCGTTTGGGGAATAGGGTATAAATTTTGTGATAACAATTAGACAAAGACTTTTTATCTCTTTTTCTTTTATTCTTTTTATAATTATATTTATAATTGGAGTATTCTTTTATACTTTATATAACCTAAATGAAATACATAAATCTCAAAAACATAGATATGACCAGATTCGAAGAGTTGAAAAACTAAAAGAGTTTAATAACTCTTTTTCTTGGGTTGTTCTTGATGTAATAACTGATTTTGAAAAAATAAATGTTGTAAAAAAGCGTTTAGATAAATCAGATAAACTTTTTAAAACACTTATCTTACAAAAAAAAGAAACGATAAATAATTCTGAAACATCAAATGAAAAACAGAACCTTCAAATGATATTTTCACATTTTGAAACAATTGAAAAACTAATTTCACTTGAACTTTATAAGCTTGTATTAGTAGCAAAAAGTGATGAGAGTTTTTCTACTTTTAATAAAGAGTTTGAGTCAGTAAGTTTTCAAATTGATAAGCTTTTAGAAGAAGAGATTGATTATCTTCAAAGTAGACTTGATCAAACACAAAAAGAAAGAGAACAGTTTATTGATACTATAAAAGTTGAATTAGTGATACTTCTTTTATTTGCTTTTCTTTTATCTTTTATAGTCTCTTCAAGAATTACAAAACAGATAAAAGATAAGTTAGATAAATTAAATAAGGGTGTTTTACAACTATTTAAAGATGATGAAAACACTATTAAAGTTGATATTGGTGAAAACAACGAGTTAAGCGAGATTACAAATAGTCTAAACTCATATTTAGAAAAGCAAGGTGATATTATTCATTCAAGAGAAGAGCTTTTAAGAAATATAAGTCATGAACTAAAAACTCCAATAGCAAAAGGTAAGTTTTTACTTGAAAACTTGAAAAATAGTAAAGATAAGAGTGAAATAGAACATATTAACAATGTATTTATAGATATAGAAGAGCTTACTAGTAAACTTTTACAAAGGGAGAAATTAAATTTTGCTAAAGTAAATGCTTCAAAATTTAAAGTAAGTAGTTTGATATTAGAATCTTTATCAAAATTATCAATTGATGATGAATCAAAAATAGTTTTAGATATAGAAGATGATTTTGATATTGAAGGGGATAAGTATTATTTAACAATAGCATTGAAAAATTTAATAGATAATGCAATGAAATATGCTTTAGAATATCCTATTGTAATTGAAACTAAAGATAATAAACTTTATATAAAAAATATAGCTGAAAAACTTACGAGTGATTTAATATATTATATTCAACCTTTTACAAGAGAACCTAATCAACAATTAGGTCACGGTCTTGGTTTAAATATTGTAAATAAAATTTTACAAATGCATGATTTTAAACTAGATTATACATATGATAATCCTTACAACACATTTTTTATTGTGTTTAAATGTCAAGAAAGTGTAAATAAAACTTACATTTAAAACTTGACAGTTATCTACTACAATTTATATTGAACATAAAGTATATCAATTAAAGGATTTAATATGGAATTTCTTAGAAATTTAATAGTATTAGTAGTAGTATCTTTTGCAGCAATTGGTTTTATCAGCGCTAGCTTCTAATTCCAATAAATATAGTTCCTAGTAAAGCTACCAAGTGTCAATGGTAGTTTTACATCTTTTTAAATAATCTTCATTCTATAATCAAATATTCGCTATTATGTTTTTTATGAATATAATACAAAAAGAGTTTAAACTAAAATCAAAACCAAGAGGTTTTCATCTAATTACAAATGAAATACTATCAAATCTTAATGAACTTGCTAAAATTAAAATAGGTACATTAAATCTATTTATTCAACATACAAGTGCAAGTCTTACTATAAATGAAAATTGTGATAGTAGTGTAAGAGATGATATGGAAAAATTTGTAAATGATGTAGTATCAAATAAGTCTTATTTTGAGCATACCTACGAAGGTGAAGATGATATGCCTGCACATATAAAATCTTCATTATTTAGTGTAAGTTTGACAATTCCAATAACAAATGGAAAGCTAAATCTTGGAACATGGCAGGGGATTTATTTAGGTGAACATAGAGATTTTGGTGGTAGTAGGAAAATTGTTGCTACTATTATGGGAAAATAAACCTTGATATTGATATAAATACAATATTAAGGTTTATTTGATTTAATCTTTTCCATACTTTTTTAATAATGACTCGTAAAGACCTTCTTCTCTTATCTCTTCAACAATTTTTTTAAGTTTTTTTCGAGTTTCTATAGGTAAGTCTTTTCTAACAAAAATCCATTGCTTCTTATTTTTTTCAATAGTAATTACCTTACCAAAATCATTTGAGGATAAGCCAAGCTCTTTCATCCAAAAATAGTATGCTGGCTCTGAGAAAACAGCGCCATGTAAACCTTCTCTTTTGTATAAGTTAATTAATGCTTGTTTATATCCTTTTATATAGGTAATACTTCTAGGTAAGTTCTTTAATTGCTTATAAGAAGCACTTTGATGATAGATCAAGTCTTTATCTTTAAAGTCATTAATAGTTTTAATATTTGAATCTTTTTTAGTAGCAGCAATTACATTAATATAGTGTTGAATTGCTAATTTATCACCAGCTTCAAGTGCTTTTTGATGTGCTTGAGATGATAAAAGATCTACATTACCTATTTTAAGTTCATATAACATTCTAGAAAATGGACGAATTTTATGAGTATAAGGAACCCCTAAACGTTTTGCAATTTCTTCAGTTAGTTCATATATGATTCCATGTGGTTTTCCATTTTTATCAATCCATCCATATGGTGGCAATTGCATTGTTACAAGTTTTAGTGAAGTTATTTCACTATTTTGAGTTTGAGCATTGGTTACAGAAAGAGAAAAAAAGTATAAGGTGCTAAATAAAAAAAGTTTAAAGAATTTTTTAATATTCATATCTTTCTCCTTTACTTTATATCTTTAAACTATTATAGGATAAAAGAACAATTTATAGCAACTTTATTTATTCTTTAGGTGAGGAATATCTTTTTTAAACTTTTTTGTAGCAATTCATTTATATTTAATTGATTAGTAAATTATTACATCTAAAATAGTTTATAGCAAACAGTTCACTAGATTTTAGTTGCTTTTTTAAATCTTATTATGCAACTAAGTTGCATTTTGATATTATAAGAAATAAATTTTGAGTGCAACTTACTTGCATAAAATTAGAGGATTAAATTAATGAATGAGTTTATAATAAATAGTGCTTTAGATATGCATCTTCACCTAAGAGATGATGATATGCTAAAGCTTGTAGGTCCAAAAACATCAAGTACTTTTTCAGGTGCTTTAATCATGCCAAACCTTTTACCTCCTATTACTACTAAAGAAGCTTTATTAGCATACAAAAAAAGAATTAAAGAAGCTTGTAAAGGTGATGAATTTGAACCTTATGTGACTATTTTCTTTCAAGTTGATTACTCATATGAGTTTTTAAAAGAGATAAAAGATGAGATTATTGCAGTAAAGCTTTATCCTTTTGGTGTTACTACAAACTCTGAAACAGGAGTTTCTTCTATGGATGTTGAGGTTCTAAGACCAACATTGGAATCTATGCAAAAACTTGGAATTCCTTTATGTGTTCATGGTGAGACAAAAGGTTTTGTAATGGATAGAGAAAAAGAGTTTTTACCTATTTATGAGTCATTAGCTATTAATTTTCCAGATTTAAAAATCGTGATGGAGCATATTTCTTCAAAAGAGTCAATTGATTTATTAAATAAATATGATAACCTTTATGCAACAATTACAGTTCATCACTTAACGCTTACTTTAGATGATGTTGCGGGAGGAATGTTAAATCCTCATGCCTTCTGTAAACCAATTGTAAAAAGACCTGAGGATAGAGAAGCTTTACTTCAATTAGCTCTTAGTGCTCATCCAAAAGTTATGTTTGGTTCAGATTCAGCTCCTCACCAAAAAAATACAAAAGAGTGTCATCATGGAGCAGCAGGTGTATTTACTTCACCAATTGCACTTCAAGTATTAACTCAGCTTTTTGAAAAACATGGAAAACTTGATAATTTAAATGCCTTTGTTAGTTTAAATACACAAAAAATTTATAATTTAAAACCCATAAAAAAAGAGATAAAACTAATCAAAAAAGATTTTGAAGTTCCACAAAGTTATAAATATAAAGAAGAAGCTGTTGTACCATTATTTGCAGGAGAAATATTATCTTGGAGTATAGCGAAAGAAAAATAGTTGTTATTACTAACTCGTATCATTTAAACTTTAATTAAAATTAAAAAATAAACTTAAAAAATAATTCTTATTTTTAATTAAAATAAACTTGGATAGATTAAAAATATAGGATTGTTATTTACCAAATGAAGGAGTTATAATGGCCTCTTTACTTCATTTACACATCGTTACTTTTTTTATTATTTTTATTAACTTTCTAATTTTTAATAAAAAAATGTCCAATGACTTAGGTACAAAATATTTTTTAATTAACTACATCTATCATAATCATAAACAACTTAGTTGCTTTCTTATTATATATCCATTTGTGATTATATTAATCTATTTTTTATGGGCAGATGTTTTTTTACTTAGTTGCTTTTTTATATCTGTTCTTCATGTTTATTTTTTATTTGAATTAACTTCAAAAAAGAATATCACTAAAAGAGAAGCTTATATTTCTTGGTACAAATATAATGCCAAACATAGTTTTTCAATGCATGCTTATGATATGTTAAGAAATGACTTTAAATTTTTAAATGAGAAATTACATAGAGTTTTATTATTTAAATTTGAGTTGATATTTTTTATATCTTTAGTTATAGAAAGTGAAGTTTTAAACGAAGTTTTCACGATTATTGATAATATGAAATAGATTTTTAATATGTAAATTTTTATATACTTCCTTGACAAACTTTATATATGATGATATTATCATATGAATAAAATATCATATGAGGAAAAATTATGAAAAAGACATTTAAATCAAATAATATATCTTGTGGAAGTTGTGCAAATTTAATAAAGGCTTCATTAGAAGAGGAGTTTGGAGAAATAATTGTTGATTTATCAAAAGAGCCAAAAGAAGTAATAGTTGAAATACAAAATGAATCAGATGAAATAAAATTCAAAGAAGAGATGAGTGATCTTGGATTTGAAATTATAGAAGAATGATATGTGTGCTTGTGAAGAAAAAAGACTTATAAGGTCTTGTTGTGAGGATATTAGTTATATCTCAGATATAAATAAAGTACTTCCTAGTGAAAATAGTTTGGTAGAAATATCAAATGTTTTTAAAGCTTTAGCTGATCCAACTAGAGTAAAAATGTTATATGCTCTAATTGATTATGAAATCTGCGTAGGGGAGATGTCTAATCTTTTAGAAATACCTCAATCACATGTTTCACATCAGCTAAGAACATTAAAAAAGTATGGAATAGTTGACTTTACAAAAGACAAAAAGATGTCTTTCTATTTTATAAAAGATGAATATATAAAGAGTTTATTAAAACTTATTTTAAAAGAAAAGCAGTAAGTTATGTCAAAAGAAAAGATAAATTTAAACATCTCAGGTATGACTTGTGTGAACTGTTCAAATGGAATTGAAAAATTTTTAAATAAACAAAAAGGTGTAGAACATACAAAAGTTAGTTTTGCTTCAAGTGAGGGTGAGTTTGATATAGATACTTCACTTATGACAAAAGAAAAACTAATTGAAAAGATTGAAATTCTTGGATATAAAGTAGAAGAGGATTTTTCTCACTTAGAAAAAGCCCAAGAAAAAGAGTTTAAAAAACTTAAAAATCTTTTTTCAATTTCTATGACAATAACAGCCTTTATGTTTATAATCATGTTTTCAAATCTGATTGATACTTCTGCAAAACAGTATGTGATGTTTTTCCTTGCAACTATAGTACAGTTTTTTTGTGGAGCTAGATTTTATAAGCTTGCATACAAGGCTTTAAGTAATAAAAACTACGATATGAATGTTTTAGTTGCCCTTGGAACAAGTGCAGCATATTTTTATTCTACTTTTGTTGTTTTTTTACCTTCTTTTTTTCCAGAACATTTAAAGTTTTTATACTTTGATGGAGCAGCTGTAATTATCTCTTTTGTTTTACTCGGAAGATTTTTAGAAGAGCGTTCAAAACAAAAAGCAAGTGATTTTTTAAAAAAACTTATGACTTTAGCTCCTTCTCTTGCAAACTTAATTGATGAGAAAGATAATATAAAAGAAGTTCTTGCAAGTGAACTAAAAATAGATGATAAGATTTTAGTTAAAACAGGAGAAAAAATACCTGCAGATGGTGAAATTATAAAAGGTAGTGCAGATATAGATACTTCCATGATAACAGGTGAATCCCTTCCTGTTTATAAAGAGTTAGGAGATGAAGTTTTAGCAGGAACTTTAAATACAAATGGAGTAATTACTCTAAAAGTTACAAAACTTGTAAATGATACTACATTATCAAAGATTATAAATCTTCTAAAATCAGCTCAAAGTAAGCAAATACCTATTAGTAGATTTGCAGATAAAATAGCAAATATTTTTGTACCTGCTGTTATTGTTATTGCAATTACTACATTTATAGTTTGGGCTATTTTAGGAGATATGCAAAATGCAATCTTAGCTAGTATTAGTGTTCTTATTATCTCTTGTCCTTGTGCTTTAGGTCTTGCAACTCCTATTGCAATTGTAAGTTCAGTTAGTAAAGGTGCAAAAGAAGGGATTTTGATTAAGAACCCTGAAGTTTTAGAGATAATAAAAGATATAAAATATGCAATATTTGATAAAACAGGAACACTAACAAAAGGTGAAATAGCTGTAAGCAAAACAGATATAGATGAAAGATATTTCTCTATGATTTTAGCTATTGAGAGTTTAAGTGAACATCCTATTTCAAAAGCTATTGTAAACTATTTAAAAGATATAAAAAAAGAGTCTTTTGATATACAAGATTTAGAGATTATAGCTGGAAGAGGAATAAAAGCTAAAATAGATAATAAACCTATTTTACTTGGAAATAGACAACTTTTAGAAGAGAATAATATTCAGATAAAAGCTTCGCATATGAAGTTTTATAATGAAAGATTAGAGTTAGCAAATGGTGTTATTTTAGCTTCATTTGAAGATAAAAGTATAGGCTCTTTTGCTTTAGAAGATGAATTAAAGCAAAATGCAAAAGAGTTAATTCAAAATCTTAAAAATCAGAATATTAAGCCTATTTTATTAACTGGTGATAATAAAATCACTGCTTCAAAAATAGCTTCAAAAATAGGAATAAATGAAGTATATAGTGAGGTTATTCCTACACAAAAATATGATGTTATAAAAAAAGTTCAAGAAAAAGGTAGAGTTATGTTTGTTGGAGATGGAATAAATGATGCTCCTTCAATTAAACAAGCAGATATTGGCGTTACTTTAAATTCAGGAGCTGATATAAGCAAAGATGCAGGAGATATAATCTTAGTAAATAATGAGCTTAACTCTATTTCAAAAAGTATCAATTTATCTATTGAAACTATGAAAGTTATTAAGCAAAATCTTTTTTGGGCATTTATTTATAATGCAATAGGTATACCTCTTGCAGCAGGTATTTTATATCCATTTTTCGGACTTATGCTTTCACCTGTTTATGCAGGAATTGCTATGAGTTTTAGTTCTGTTACAGTAGTTTTAAACTCTCTTAGACTTAAACTAAAAAAACTTTAAATACAAGTAGAAGCTATAAAGCTTCTACTTTATTTCTACCACCTTCTTTTGCTTTGTATAAGGCTTCGTCCGCTCTTTTAATCAATTCATTTACATTTTCATCTTTTTTATAAATAGCAACTCCAAAACTAGCTGTTTTTTGCTCTTTAATACTAAATTTATTTGTTTGAATTCTATCTTTTATTTTATTTGCTAAAGTTAATATACCTTCTAAATTTGCTTCACTACAGATGATTAAAAACTCTTCTCCTCCCCATCTTCCAACTGTATCTGTTTTTCTTGAACTCTCTTCTAGAATTTGTGCAAACTCTTTTAAAACTGTATCACCCATTTGATGTCCATAAGTGTCATTTACACTTTTAAAATAGTCTATATCTATTAGAATCACACCAAAAGATTTAGAACTTCTATTTGCTCTATTAACTTCGTCGATTAAAATCTCATCAAGTTTATTTCTATTGTAAAGATTTGTTAGTTTATCGGTAATTGAAAGCTTTAAAAGTAGTCTATTCTTTTCTTCAATTTGTGCAGTTCTGTTTTTTATTTCTTCTTCTAGTTTTGTATTGTATTCATTTGATAGCTCTTTTGCTAAAATCAGATTTTTAAGCATTTTAGAGTAGTTTGAAAATAGTTTTCCAATCTCACCTTTATAGCTTGTTTGTATTTTATGATTTAGATCTCCATGGGCAATTTTATTTGTGATTTTTGTTATCTCTTCAATTGGAACAAAAAATCTTACATAATAAACTACCCCAATAGTTAAGTATAAAATAGTTAATAAAATAGTAATTGCTATTTGCATTTGTCTATTACTACTATTTAATTCCCCAAGGATTATTTCATTTGGAACACTATTTATTATAATCCAATTTGTTGTAGGAATTTTAACAGCAGATACTTGATGTGTCTCATCTTTATCATTATTTGTGTTAAATTCAAAAGAGTCATATTGCTTATTTTTAAGTTTTTTCATAACTTCACTTGAAATATTGTTTAACCATGTATATTGTGAATTTACGACTTCATTGTTTTCAAGCTTTAATTCTTTTAAGTCATTTTCATTTAGATAGTATAATAAGCCACGATATGAATCTTTATTTTTTAACTCAATTTCATTATTGAAATTTTGATTATTTGTAGAAATAGCTTTTGCATTTTGTGAAATAACAAGTAAAGTAGAACCTTTATATAGTTCAATGTTTTTCATAAATCTTTCTAATATTTGTTGTATCGTAATATCATGAGAAACTACACCTTGTAATTTTTCATTTTTATCATAAAAAGGGTAAGAAACTGTAACCATTTGACCAACTCCACCTAAGTCACTATAAGGTTCTTCCCATCCAAAAGTTTTATTTTTAAAATCAGCTGCTTCATACCAGTGTTGTGTTGTTGGGGCTGCTGCATGTTTTTCATAAGCTAAGTTTACAGTAGGGTAAATGTGAAGAATATTGTTGTATGTGCTTATATAAATATATGAGTAGTTATAGTTTTTATAAATACCATGGAATAACTCTTTTATTTTTCCTGCTGCTTCAAGTCTAAATACTGCTTCTTTATCAAAGGTTGTAGTTTTATCAACAAAAGTTTGAAGTTCATGACTTAAGTGAGGAGTTTTAGCACTATTAACTCCATCATATATAAAACTTCTTGTGTGAGTGTTTTCAATTACTTTATTTTTCCACTCTTCAATAGAGTAATTGTGATTTCTTTTAATCTCTTCATAGTTTCTCATATATGCATCAGCAACTATTTTTGTTGTATATTGAACTTTTTTTAATTCTGCATCCACTTGTTCTGAAATTTTTAAGGACATAGTTTGCATATTTTTTAAGGCTTGATTTTTTGTTTGTTCTGAAAGTGAGGTAAAAATATAGTTTAAAATCAAAAAGATTGCTAAGGCTTCAAGTACTATAACTGAGAAAAATATTTGTTTTGTTTTAAATTTATATAAAAATGACATAGTAAAGTGTCCTTGTTTTTTTCATACTTTAGAAAAGTTGTGTTACTTTTTAAATACTAGTTAATTATATCCTTTGTATCTATACACAAGAATAAATCTAAATAGGAATTTGTAAAAAAATCAAGTATTATTTAGTTAGACACTGTATAATTATTTCATTAATATTAGGAGAATATATGGATTATAAGAAGTTTGCAGACTTTTCCCCTTGTGATTATGCAGGACCATTAAAACGAGAAAGTTTTATGGATGCAGGTATTAAAGAGTTATGGCCACAGATTCCAAGAATATCTGGACCTGCATTTACTGTTGAGATGCTTGCTGGTGAAAACTTAAGTTTACATAGAGCAATTTATGAAGCACCAGCTGGTTCTATTATTGTTGCTCAATCAAATACAGTAGATTACTCTGTAATAGGTGGAAATGTTACAGCTATTGCACAAAAAAGAGGAATTGCTGGTTTTGTAATTGATGGAACAGTAAGAGATATAAAAGAAATAAGAGAACATAAAATGCCAATGTTTGGTAGAGGCGTATTGCCAATGCCAGGAGGTAAAAAGAATGCAGTTCCTGTAAATGTTCCTATTATAGCAGGTGGTATTAGTGTAAATCCTGGAGATATTATAGTTGCAGATGAAGAAGGTGTTGCTGTTATTCCTAAAGACAGAGCTGAAGAGATTTATGAACAGACTAAAGCAAATGTAGAAAAAGAAAAAGCCATGAGTTTTGAACAATGGGCAGATAATCACAAAAAGAAAATAGACTCTTTTTATAACTAAATTAAAAACTACAATAAAAGATTTTACTCTTTTATTGTAGTGTTATTAACAAATTCTTTTTCTTTAACTTCATTTTTACCGATAAACTCTTTTGCATTTGCATTATCAACAACTCTTCTTGCAATAGTTTGAGTTTGAATTGCTATATCTCTTGTAACTTGTGCAACTCTTGCATTTTGTTGTGTCTGTTGGTCAAGTTCTGCAACGGCATTATTGATTTGCTCAATACCTTCATACTGCTCTTTTGAAGCATTTTCAATATCTTGAATAAGTTCCATTGATTTATTAATATTTTCACTTAGGTTATTATATCCTTCAATCATTTTATTTGAAATCTCTTTTCCTAAGTTAGCTTCTGTTGTAGCATTTTCTACTATTTTCTTTATTTCATTTGCAGCCTCTGCACTTCTTGTTGCAAGGTTTCTAACTTCTTGTGCAACTACTGCAAAACCTTTACCAGCTTCACCTGCTGTTGCTGCTTCAACGGCAGCATTAAGAGATAAAATATTCGTTTGAAATGCGATTTGGTCAATAATAGTAATTGCTTCGTTAATTGCTCCTACTTCATTATTAATTTTATCCATTGCATCAGTTGTTTTATTAGCAAGGTTTTGACCATTTTTAGAAGAGTTAGTTAGTTCATTCGCATATTGAGCCATTTTTGTTACATTCTGAGTATTATTTGAAATATTTGATGTAATTTCTTCAAGTGCAGCTGCAGTTTCCTCTAATGAAGCAGCAGCTTGTGTTGAAGCACTACTTAATGAATCTACATTATGCATTAAAGTTGTAGCATTTTTATTTAGAGTTAACCCATTTGATTTGTTTTCAACTAGCATGTCATTTATTGTATTTGCTAAAAGGTTTAATCCTTGTGATGTTTTACCTGTAGGATTATTCACTCTATGACTAAAGTCTAATTGTTGGAATTTTACTAAAGCATTTTCAATTTTAGTCATATTTCCACATACACTATTAGCCATAATATCAAGCATATCATTGAAATTGATTTTTAATTCTTCTAAATCATTATCTTCTGTTACTTTTTCTACTCTTTGATTTAGCTTACCATCTTTAACTTGATGAACAACATTTTTAACATCATCAATTAATAGTTTATTTTCTTCTATTATGTTTTTAGTTTTATGAATGTTTTTATTAATAACTTTTGACATTTGTCCTATTTCATCATTTGTTTCATCTTTTAGTAAATGTATTTCTTCTGTTTCTTTATTTAAATAGCTAAAGAAGTTTAAAAGCCCATCTTTAAAATCTTCAATTGAGTTACTAACTGTTTTGGAAATTGTAAAAATTAATATAATTGTTATAAGAATAATAATGCTTGTAAGAATTAAGCTTAAACTTAAAAGAGTTGTTTTTTTATTTTCTAATTGTGTTTTTAATGTATCTTCTAGTTTTTTAAGTAGTGTTTCTGTTTTATGAATAGTCTCTCTCATATCTCCTTGAATACCATCTTTACTTGTAAGACCAATTTTAATTTCGTCTTTAACTAAGTTAAAGAAATCTTTTTTATATTTTACTAGACTATTTAGTATTAAATCATTAGTGATTAAATCATTATTTGAAAGCAATTTATTTATTGTGTTCTCAAACTTATTTATATATTTAGTATCTCTTCTTAGCATAAAATCTTTTTCATGTTTTCTAAGTTCATATACAATAGTTAATAACTCAAAACTATTACTTTGTTTTGCATCATTTTGTACTTTATGAACACTATCTCTTAAGCTACCATACAAACCAGATTTTTCATCTAAGCCTATTTCTATTTGCGTATTTGTAAATAAAATAAATTTATTTTTATATTCATTTACAATATTTGAGAATTTATCTAATGAAGAAGTATCAAGATTATAATTATTCATTGCAATTTTTAAATTTTTATTTCTTTGAACTAATTTATTGTAGTTTGTTTCGAATTTTGTTTTGTATTTTAAGTCTTTTCTTAAAATAAAATCTTTTTCATTTCTCCTTAGCATTAACATATCACTTTTTAGATTTTCAATCTCTTGATGAATCTTTCCATAGTCATTTGTACTTGATACAGAAAAAAACATTAAAACTGTTAAAACAGTAAATCCTAAAATAGTTCCAGCTAAAAGAAAATACAATTTCTTTTTAATTGTCAGATTTTTAAACATAAATTCCACCTATTAGTTTTTGTTATTAAATAAATAATAAATAGTTATTTATTTAAAGGAGCCGGATTTTATCTTAAAAAGGTATCAGAATAGTAACAAAATAAAAGCTTTTATATCTTTACTATGAAAACTATGCCACTTTATGCAACTTTTACACAATTTTAAGTAAACTCTCAACTTTGTTTTTGAAACAATCATGAAATGTTTAACTAAAAGGAAAACAGATGAATTCTGTAATTATTGCCGTTATGGTTATGGTTTTACTCTCACTAGTTAGAGTAAATATTGTTATTGCTTTAATAATTGGAGCAATTGTTGGGGGGCTTAGTGCTGGCTTAGATATAAATGAAACTATCAAAGCTTTCAACGCAGGTCTTGGAGATGGTGCTACAATTGCACTTAGTTATGCTATGCTTGGAACTTTTGCTGTTGCTATTTCAAAGTCAGGTATTACTGATTTATTATCAAATATGATTATAAAAAAAGTAGGAAATAGTTCTTCTTCTATGCAGTTTATTTATATTAAATATTTAATGTTAACACTTATTTTATTAGCAGCTATTTCATCTCAAAACTTAATACCTGTTCATATTGCATTTATTCCAATTTTAATACCACCACTTCTTCACTCAATGGCACAATTAGAACTAGATAGAAGAGTAGTTGCTTGTGTAATTACATTTGGTCTTGTTGCAACTTATATGTTACTTCCTATTGGTTTTGGTGGAATATTCTTAAATGAAATTTTATTAAAAAACTTAGTTGATAGTGGTGTTGAAGCCGTAAGTGGACAGTTGCCAATTGCAATGTCTATTCCTGTTTTAGGAATGTTTATAGGTTTATTAACTGCTATGTTTTTTACATATAGAAAAAAAAGAGTTTATGATATTAGTAAGGTTTTAGAAACAGAGTCTCAAAAGAAAGATATTAATGGATTTTATATCTTAATTGCATTAGTATCAATCGTAACAGCTTTAGGTTTACAACTTTATACAAACTCAATTATTTTAGGATCACTTGCAGGATTTATTATCTTTATAGTTGCAGGTGTAATTAAGGCAAATCAGACACAGGATTTCTTTACAAAAGGTCTTAAAATGATGGGAATGATTGGTTTTATTATGATTGCAGCAAATGGTTTTGCAAATGTTATAAATGAAACAGGCGGAGTTCAAACTTTAGTTGCTTCAATAAGTGATTTAATTGGTGATAATAAATCATTAGCTGTACTTTTAATGCTAATTGTTGGTTTATTTATTACTATGGGAATAGGTTCATCTTTCTCAACTATTCCAATTATTGCAACAATTTATGCACCTTTATGTATGCAACTTGATTTTTCAGTAATGGCAACAATTACAATTATTGGAACAGCAGCAGCACTAGGTGACGCAGGAAGCCCAGCTTCTGATAGTACACTTGGACCTACATCAGGATTAAACGTTGATGGTCAACATGATCATATTTGGGATACTGTTGTTCCTACATTTATTCACTATAATATTCCACTTGTAATATTTGGTTGGTTTGCAGCAGTTTATGTATTTTAAAACTAAAGTAGATTTTCTACTTTAGTTTATTTTTTCACTAGGTTCACTAAATAAGTATCCTTGTGAATAGTTTATTCCTAGAGATTTTACTACTTCTTGAACTTCATTATTATGTACAAATTCTGCAACACAAGAAATATTTGCACCTTTAGCAAAGTTTGCTAGTGCTTTTGTGATTTCATAACTCTTTTTATTTGTATTTATATCTTTTATATATTTTGCATCTATTTTAATCGAATCAATATCCAAATCGATAATTCTTTCAAAGTTTGAGTATTCTCTACCAAAATCATCAATTGCAAGTTTTACACCAAGCTCTTTTAATGCCTTAAGTTGTTTGATATGGTTCTTTTTGCCAGTAGAACTAATCCCTTCTAGAATTTCTAAGGTTACTCTAGAAGCTTTTATATTATGTATTTGTAAGGCATTTTTTAAATAAGATACTAAATAGTTTTTACTTAAATCTTCTTCTGTAATATTTATAGAGAACATATAACTATTTTTACTCATATAATCAAAGCTTTTTTCTATTATTATTTTTGTAATTGCAGGTAAAAAACCAGAAAGTTTTGCTGCTTCTAAAAACTCAAAAGGTGAAATGATTTGATTGTCTTTTTTTATTCTAGCAAGAACTTCATATTTTGTGATTACATTCTTTTCGTTATCATGAATTCCTTGAAAGAAAGGAGTAATAAAACTTTTTTCAATAGCTTCTCTTACTAAGTTTGTAGCACTGATAAAAGATTGAGTCTTTTCATAATCAATATTGTCTTCTTTTTTAAAAATATAAAATCTATTTTTACCTAAATCTTTTGCTTTCTTTAAAGCAATAGAAGAGTCTCTAAGTAGATTTTTTTCTCCATACATCGCACCAATACAAAATGTAAGATTTATTTTTAAATCACCAATATTGATAGAGTTTGAAAAGAAATAGTCCTGAATTTCTTTTATTTTATCTTCTATATTAATCTTTCCTTCATAAAGTAGGGCAAACTCGTCTGAATTAAATCTAAAACTATTATGTTGTTCAAATCTCTCTTTTAAAACAGTTGCAAGTTTTCGTAACAGTTTATCACCTATTGTAAAGCCATAAGCTGTATTTATGTAGTTGAAATTATTTACATTCATTAAAAGTAAAGTTCTTGCTTTTGTCTCAAATGTGATTTTTTCAAAATAAGATTTATTATAAAGGTTTGTAAGACTATCGTTATATGCAAGATAGTTTGTTTTCTTTTCGTTCTCTTGGTTTTTTAATACAATTGTTACTATTGATGAAGCAATTTCTAAAAGTTTTTTATGAAAAGCAGTTGGCAATCTATGTTCAAATGAAGTTAAGGCAAAAGAACCAATAGCTTTCTTATTTGCATCTCTAATTGGCATAGACCAACAAGAACATAAATTAAAGTTTATAGCAAATTCTCTTACATCTTCCCATCTTTCATCAGTATTTGTATTTTTAACAAATACAGCTTCGTTCCTATGAACTGCATTTCCACAAGAACCAGCTTTTGGTCCTGGAATTAGACACTCTAATTCTTTTTGTGCTTCAAATGGAATTGATGGTGCAGCAATAATATTCATATGATTTTGTGTTTTATCTAAAAGCATGATAGAAGCAACAGAGTTAGGGAGAAGTGTTTCAGCAAGCTTACATAACATCTCTAATATGTTTTTAGTATCATGTTGCTCTGCTAACATATTTAAGACTTCTTGTTGGATTGTTAAGATTTTATTATACTCAGAAGGTTCGATTAAAACCTCTTCTTCTATTACATCTAGTTGTGAATATTGTTTACTTTTTCCCATGTGCACACTTTTATTATTTATAATGCTTCTATTATATATATTTAAATATTAAGAAAAGGTTTTGAAATGTTATTTTTTTTGTAAAATAGACTAAAAAAACGATGATTAAATGAAAAGTGTAAATTATATGTAACTAATATAAACTAATAATAGATTATTTATATAAATTATTAATAATATTTTTCTTACTATTATTTTTATTAGAAAATATATTTTCCTAAAGTTAAAACTTCAAAATAAATTTTGAAGTTTTAGATTACTGCTCCTGAAACCTCCATGATTTCTCTTCCTTCTTCACTCATTAAATCTTTTGACCAAGGAGGATTAAAAGTTAAGTTTACATAAGCTTCATCAACTTCATCAACTGCTAAAGTTACATATTTTACTTGTTCTACTAAACTTTCAGCTACTGGACAAGCAGGACTTGTAAGTGTCATTAAAACATTACAATGTAAGTAGTTTCCTTTTTCTTCAAAATCAATACTATATATTAATCCTAAATCGTAAATATTCACAGGAATTTCTGGATCGAATACTTTTTTTAAATTATCAATAATCTTTTCTTCAATAACTTCTTTATTTTCAAATAATGACATAAATTTTTCCTTTATGCGTTTTGCGCAAACTCTTTTATCTTTTTTATCATTCCTATTACACCACTTTGTCTATTTGGTGTAATAACTTCAGCTAACTGTAGTTCATGAATAATATCCATATCAACTTCTTTTAACTCTTCAATTGTAGAATTTGAGAAAATTTGTAAAATCATATAAACTAAACCTTTTACAATAATTGCATCACTTGTTCCATAAAAGAATAGTTTTCCATCTTTTTGTTCACAAATAAGCCAAACTTGTGAAGTACATCCATGTACTAAATTTGCTGGAACTTTGTGTTCATCATCTAAAGGTTCTAACTTTTTTCCTAAATCAATAATGTATTCATATTTTTGTAATTCATCTTCAAAAAAGTCTAAATCTTCTTTTATATCTTCTACTCTTGACTCTATAATACTCATCTTTTTTTCCTCTTATCTCAACATACTTATAGCTTTTTTTAGTGCAACAATTAGTGCATCTACATCTTTATAATCATTGTAAAATGCAAGTGAAACTCTAATAGTTCCTTTTATTCCTAACTGCTTCATAATAGGTTGTGCACAATGGTGTCCAACTCTTAATGCTATTTTCATTTTATCAACTAAAATACCAATATCATCATGAACTAAACCTTTAATATTAAAACTTCTACTTCCAATTGAGTCTTTTATATCATTATAAAACTCAATATCTGGTATTTTTCTAAGCTCTTCATCTAAGTAGTTATATACATCTTTTTCAATTGCTTCTATATTTTCATATCCCACATGATTTAAATACTCAAGGGCTGCTGCAAAACCTATAGTTCCAGCTATATTTTGAGTTCCTGCTTCAAACTTATAAGGAGAATCTAATAGTATCGATTTTTCAAAGTCAACTTCATGAATAGTAGCTCCACCTGTTTGATAAGGTTTTAAATCTTTTAGATATTTCTCTTTTACATAAATAGCTCCAACTCCTGTTGGTCCAAAAGTTTTATGTGCAGAAATAGCAAAAAAATCAGCATCTATATCTTGTATATCAACTTTCATATGAGCTAAACTTTGTGCGCCATCTATCATAACAACAGCTTTATATTTGTGTGCTAATTCACAAATAGCTTTTATATCATGGATTTTTCCAAAAGCATTTGAAATATGTGTAACTGAAACAAAAGCATTTGGATTGTTTTTTAATAACTCTTCAAAGTGAGCGAAATCAAAACTAAGGTTTTCATCACATCTTACAACTTCTAAACCATTTCCTAAAGTTCTTTCTTGCATATGCCAAGGAACTATATTTGAGTGGTGTTCTAGTGAAGAGATAATTACTGTTTTAAAATCTTTTGCAAAAGACTCAGCTATAAAGTTTATAGATTCACTTACACCTTTTGTGAAAATTAGTTCTTCATTTTTAGAAGCATTGATAAATTCTTTTAGAACTTTTCTTGCATTCTCAAAGTTTTGTGTTGCTTTATTTGCATGACCAAAATTACTTCTATGAGTATTAGAACAGTAGTGTTCATAATACTCAATTTGAGAGTTTACAACCTCTTTTGGTTTTTGAGTTGTAGCTGCATTATCTAAATATATAATATCTGAGTTTTGAAAATATGGAAAATCTTTTTTAAACATATCTATCCCTTTCATATGAGTCGATAAACTCTTTTATTAGTTCATCGCTGATATTATCATATATTTGTCCCTCAAAAGCGTTTAAAAGCATATCATATGCTTTATCTTTTTTTATACCTCTTGATTGAAGATATAAAAGTTGGTCTTTATCAAGTGTACCTGTTGTTGCTCCATGACTTGCTTCAAGTTCATCTATTAAAATCTCAAGATGAGGTTGCGCAAAGATTGTTGCGTCATTTGATAATAAAATAGTATTTGAATTTTGGAAAGCTTTAGAGTATAAAGCCTCTTTATTTACTATTGATTTTGCTTTAAATACAGCTTTTGCTTTATCTTTTAGTGAATGTTTATAGTTTATATCACTAGTTGAACTCTCGTTATTGTGAATAGTTTTTATTAGATTTGCTGTATTTGAACTATCTTTTGATTTTACTAAACCATTTAAGTTATACTCAATGTTTTTATTATAAATACTATTTTCATAACTGTTTACTATTAAACCAGTTCCAAGTTCAAAGTTTGAAATCTTACATTTTGAATTATCTTCTTGTTTAAATATTGCATTATATAAAAAACTATTTTCTTCACTAATATCTTGAACTTTTGCATACTCAAAATCTGTATCTTCTTCTATATGAAACTCTCTATTTACACAATATGCACTATTTTTTGAAGTATTTGTAAATACTTCAATAAGTGAGGCTTTTGCACCTTTTTTTACTTCTACTTTAATAGAGTTTGTATAAAAAGTCTCATCATCTTTTATCTTATGAACTAAACAAATAGGTTCTGGGATATTTGAGTTTATCGTTAGAACTATTTGTTTTTTCTCAAAGCTCTTTGTGATTTCAAATAATGGATTACTATAAACATTTTTATCTTCTACTGAGTTTAGTCCAACTATATCTAACTCATAAGTTTTAACATTTTTAAAATCGTATGAAAAAAGAGCTTCTAAATCTACTTTTCTAAACTCTTCATCATATTTTGAAGGAAGATTAATATTCTCTAAATCACTTATTCTCATCTTTTATTCCTATTCCCTCAAAACCTTTTTCATCAAGTTCTAAGGCTAGATTATAATCTCCAGTTTTTACAATTTTTCCATCATTTAAAATGTGTACATAATCAGGTTTGATTAACTCTAAAAGTCTATCATAGTGAGTAATCATAAGAACTGACTTTTTACCATCTAGCATACCGTTTATTACATTTGCAACTGTTTTTATGGCATCTACATCTAAACCTGAATCTATTTCATCAAGCATAATTAAATCAGGATTTAGTAATAACAATTGAATTAATTCATTTCTTTTTTTCTCACCACCACTAAAACCATCATTTAAATCTCTTTGAAGAAGTTTTTTATCAAGATTGTATTTAGAAGTCTCTTCTTTTACATGTTTTAGAAACTCCATTGCATCCATTTCTTCTTCACCATTATAAGCTCTTTTTTCATTGATTGCTGTTTTTAGAAAGTAGCTATTATTTACACCTGGAACTTCAACAGGATTTTGAAAACTCATAAAAATACCTTCATTAGCTCGTTCGCTAACTTCTAAATCTAATAGGTCTTTTTTCTTATAAGTAATAGTTCCACCTGTTACCTCACAATCATAGTGTGCACTTAAAGTTTTAACAAGTGTTGATTTTCCAGCTCCATTTACACCCATAAGTGCGTGGATCTCTCCTTCTTTGATTTCTAAATCAAGACCTTTTAAAATCTCTTTATCATTAATATTTACTTTTAAATCTTTTATACTTAACATTATATATTTCCTTAAAAATGTTTTATTTCTTTAAACTTATAGATATTGGATTTTTATCCAACACTTCCCTCAAGTGATATATTTAACAGCTCTTTTGCTTCAGCTGCAAACTCCATTGGTAACTCTTTTAATACTTCTTTACAGAAACCATTAACTATCATAGAAACTGCATTCTCAGGATTAATTCCTCTTTGTTCTATGTAGAATAGTTGCTCATCTGAAATTTTTGAAGTTGTTGCTTCATGCTCAATTTTCGCTGTCATATTTTTAACTTCATGGTATGGATATGTATGTGCATTACAGGCATTTCCAATAAGAAGTGAATCACACTCTGAAATATTTCTTGCATTGTGTGCATTTTTACCAACTCTAACTAATCCTCTATAGGCATTAACTCCATGCATTGCAGAAATACCTTTTGAGATAATAGTTGATTTAGTGTTTTTCCCAAGATGTATCATCTTTGTTCCCGTATCAGCTTGTTGGGCTTTTGATGAAATAGCAACTGAGTAAAACTCACCAACACTATTATCGCCTTTTAAAACACATGAAGGATATTTCCATGTTAAACTTGAACCTGTTTCAACTTGTGTCCAAGAGATTTTTGAGTTTTCACCTTTACATAAACCTCTTTTTGTTACAAAGTTTAAAATACCACCTTTACCTTGCTCATCACCTGGGTACCAGTTTTGAATAGTCGAATATTTTATTTGTGCATTATCTAAAGTAACTAATTCAACAACTGCGGCGTGAAGTTGTCTTTCATCTCTTGTGGGAGCTGAACATCCTTCGTTGTATGATACATAACTTCCTTCATCACAGATGATTAAAGTTCTTTCAAATTGTCCTGTATCTAAAGCATTGATTCTAAAGTATGTTGATAATTCCATAGGACATCTAGTGTTTGGTGGAATATAAACAAAACTTCCATCTGTAAATACAGCAGAGTTTAAACAGGCAAAATAGTTATCACCAACTGGAACAACAGAAGCTAAGTATTTTTCTAAAAGTTCTGGGTATTTATTTGCAGCTTCTGAGATTGAACAGAAAATGATTCCTAATTTTTCTAACTCTTCTTGATAAGTTGTTTTAACTGATACTGAATCAAATACAGCATCAACTGCAACACCTGCAAGTTGTTTTTGCTCTTCTAGGGGAATTCCTAATTTTTCATAAGTTTTTAAAATTTCAGGATCAACTTCATCAAGCGAATCTAAAGGCTTTTTAGGTGCAGAGAAATATGAAATATCTTGATAATCTATAGTAGGGTATTTTAAATTTGCCCAATTTGGCTCGGTCATTTTTAACCATTTTTCATATGCTTTAAGTCTAAAGTCTAAAAGCCATTGGGGTTCATTTTTCTTTGCTGAAATAGCTTTAATTACATCTTCATTTAAACCTTTAGGAAATGTATCACTTTCTACTAAAGTTTCAAATCCTAATTTATAATCACTATTAATAACATCATGTATCTGTTTATTTTGACTCATAACAGACTCCAATTTTTTAATTTTTTTAAATAGGACAAATATTGTCTTATTTGAAGAATATCAATAAACGATTTAAAATGAACTTAAATAGGATAAAAAAAGTCCTATTTAAGATAATCGCTACAATTTAACTATTTTATATTACTCTCTAATCTCTTAGTATAGTATGAAATAGGGTAGGTTAATAATAAATAACCAATAGCAAGAGGGATATAGCTTTCTAATGTTGAATAAGTTATTGCATCAACTTCCTGAGCATTCATAGTAAACTCAGAAATAGCAATAATAGATAATAAAGATGAGTCTTTAATGATTGAGGCAAACTGTCCTGTTAAAGCTGGGAGCATCCTTTTAAAAGCTTGTGGAAAGATTATGTATCTATACATTTGATAATTTGACATACCAAGACTTAAGCTTGTTTCAAATTGTTCTTTCTCAATAGATTGTAATGCAGCTCTTATAATTTCACTTACGTAAGCTCCTGAAAAAATTGCAAGAATAAATGTTCCTACAATATATCTGTTTTCAAAACCTAAGTTATTTGCAAAGACATAGAAAAAGATTAATATTTGAACTAAAAGAGGTGTACCTCTTATAATCTCTATATAAAATCTTGCAAAAAATCTTAATATAATAAGTTTAGAGTTTTGTGCATAAGCAAAAAATAAACCAATTATAAAGCTTAAAATAAGAGCAAAAAATGAGATTATAATAGTCATTATAAAGCCATCTATAAACTTTTGTTTATATTCATACACATGTGCCCAGTTAAAATCATAAGAGATATTTGAGAACATTATATATACAGGAGTTATTACAATAAATGCTAAAAATAGTAAATTAAAAAGATAAACCAATTTTGAAAGTGGTTTATCTTTTTTGTAGTTTAATTCATGAATAAAAAAATCTTTTAGTTTGATAATGCAGTCCTAAAAAAAGAATGGAATATTAAGTTCATCAAAAGTAGCTTTTGCTTCTTTTAGATGTTTATTTGCAAACTCATTAAATGTTCCATTTTCTTTTGCTTCTTTTATAAACTCATCAACTTTTGTTTTTAAAGGATCATTCTTTCTTAAAGCAACACCCCAGTATTCAAAATCTTTTTGAAATGGTTTTAAAAGCGCAACTGTTGTATCTGTGTGTTGTACATAGTTCTTATAAATAGTTAATTGGTCATATAAAAAACCATCAGCTTTACCTTGAACAACTTCTAGAACACAAGCATTCTCTTTATCAAATACTAATATCTCTGCATTCTTAAGATTTTTTGTTGCATATACATGACCAGTTGAACCTTTTTTCACTGCAATTTTTTTACCTTTAACATTTAATTCATCAATTGATTTAACACCTGACTCTTTGTTTGCTAAGATAGCTAGTGATGATTGTGCATATGGAATTGAGAAGTCAATTGATTTTTTTCTCTCTTCTGTTATTGTCATAGATGAAATTATTAAATCAATCTTTCCTGTTTTAAGTGATGGGATTAATCCCGCCCAAGCTGTATTTTCTATTATAACTTCTCTACCTAAGTGTTCACCAAGTTTTTTAGCAAAATCAACAGATACTCCCTGAGGGTTTCCTTCTTTATCACTCATTTCAAAAGGAGGGTAGGCTAATTCCATACCAACTTTTAGAACCTCTTTTTTTGTTTCATCTTTTAATTCTGTTTTATTTTCGCATGCAGTAAACAAAACAGAAGCAAAAAGTGTTATAAGTATTAATAATTTATTTCTCATTATATTCCTTAAATAAAAATTTTTTTATTATCTCTACTCTTAACTTAACATTTCTTTATTTAGAATTTGTAGAATTTATCAATATTACAATATAATAAGCGCGAAATTTTTATATCAGAGATTGAAAATATAGTATTTATTACATTTTTTTGTTACAAAATGGAATAAAATTTATTTAATAGTTTTAATTAAGACAAATTTTATCCTATTTAGATTAGAATACAAAAAATTAAATGAAATATAAATAATAATTATAATTAAAACTGATAATTGTTATCAAAAAAGAATAGGAAATTAAACAATGATGGAAGTTTATTTAGACAATAATGCAACAACTATGGTTGACCCAAAAGTTTTCGAAGAGATGAAACCATTTTTTTGTGAAAAATACGGAAACCCAAACTCTTTACATAGATTTGGAGCAGGAACTCACCCTAAAATGGTTGAGGCATTAAACTATTTATACGAAGGTATTAATGCAGCAGATGAAGATGATATTGTAATTACTGCAAATGCTACAGAGAGTATTAATACTGTAATTAAAGGTATTTGGATTGATAAAATCTTAAATGGTGATAAAAAACATATTATTACTTCAGAAGTAGAACACCCAGCAGTTACAGCTGCATGTAGATTCTTAGAAACACAAGGTGTAGCAGTTACTTATTTATCTGTAAATGAAGAAGGTGTTTTAGAAGCTTCACAAGTTAAAGATTTTATTAGAGAAGATACTGCATTAGTAACAATTATGTGGGCTAATAATGAAACAGGAAAAATTTTCCCAATTAAAGAGATTGGTCAAATTTGTAGAGCAGCTGGTGTTCCTTTCCATACAGATGCAACTCAAGCAATTGGAAAAGTAAAAGTTGATGTTCAAGATGCAAATGTTGATTACTTAACTTTCTCTGCACATAAATTCCATGGACCAAAAGGTGTTGGTGGATTATATGTTAAAAAAGGTTTTGCTTTAACTCCATTAATGCACGGTGGTGAGCAAATGGGTGGTTTAAGAGCAGGTACTGTTGATGTTGCTTCAATGGTTGGAATGGGTGTTGCTATGAAACTTGCTACATCTCCTATTGCATTAGCTCATGAAGATGGACACATTAGAAGATTAAGAGATAAATTAGAAGCTGCAATCTTAGAATTACCAGAAACAATTGTTATTGGTGGTACTGCAAATAGAACTCCAAATACTACTTTAATTTCTATTAGAGGTGTTGAGGGTGAATCTATGTTATGGGATATGAATCAAAAAGGTGTTGGTGCATCAACAGGTTCAGCTTGTGCTTCAGAAGATTTAGAAGCAAACCCAGTTATGAATGCATTTGGTAGTGATAGTGAATTAGCTCATACAGGTGTTAGATTCTCATTAAGTAGATTTAATACAGAAGAGCAAATTGATTATGCAATCACAGTTATTAAAGACGCAATTGTTAGATTAAGAGCAATCTCTTCATCTTATGCTTACGCTCCAGAGTCACATAAATCTGGTTTATAATAGATATAAATAAATATAAAAAAGAATTTTAAAAGGATAAAAAATGGCTAAAAATGATTTAATTAGCGGTTCAATTTGGGATGAGTACTCAAACGAAGTAGTAAATAGAATGAACAATCCACAAAACCAAGGTGAGATTACAGAAGAAAGAGCAAAAGAATTAGGTGCAAAACTAATTGTTGCTGATTTTGGAGCTGAATCATGTGGTGATGCAGTAAGATTATACTGGGCTGTTGAAGAATCAAGTGATAAGATTTTAGAGTCTAAATTTAAATCTTTTGGTTGTGGTACTGCAATCGCATCTTCTGATGTAATGGCTGAATTATGTGTTGGTAAAACTGTTGATGAAGCTGTTAAGATTACAAATATTGATGTTGAAAAAGCTTTAAGAGATAATCCAGATACTCCAGCTGTTCCACCTCAAAAAATGCACTGTTCTGTAATGGCTTATGATGTTATTAAAAAAGCTGCATCTGAGTACAAAGGTGTAGATATGGAATCTTTTGAAGAAGAAGAGATTATCTGTGAGTGTGCTAGAGTATCTTTAGCTACATTAAAAGAAGTTATTAAAATTAATGATTTAAAAACTGTTGAAGAGATTACAGACTTTACAAAAGCTGGTGCTTTCTGTAAATCATGTATTAAGCCTGGTGGTCATGAAGAAAAAGATATTTACTTAGTTGATATTTTAAAAGACACTAGAGCTTCAATGGAAGAAGAAAAATTAAAAACTGCTGCTGATGCAAGTGCTTCTGGTTCATTATCATTTGATAAAATGACTTTAGTTCAAAGAATTAAAGCAATTGATTCATTATTAGATGAAGAAATTAGACCAATGTTAGCAATGGATGGTGGTAACATGGAAATTATTGATATTAAAGAAAATTTACCACACTACGATTTATACATTAGATACTTAGGTGCATGTTCAGGATGTGCTTCAGGAAGTACTGGAACACTATATGCAATCGAGTCTGTTTTACAACAAAAAATTGATGAGAACTTAAGAGTATTACCAATCTAATTCTCTAATAGATATAAATAAAAAGGTCTGTGCTTTTGCATAGGCCTTTTTTTATGTACTTAATCTTATAATGTTATAATATATTTAAATAAAAAAGGAGTTGTTATGACAGCACAAGATAAAGAGTTAGAACAGTTACATGATACAATTGTAGATGATGTTGAATCTTTAGTTTCTAAATATATGTCTATTGTTGGATGGGATGTTCCTGAAAATGATGAAGATGAAGCTCAACGAAAAATATTAAATATTGTAAAAGAAGCTATTAAAGCTATAGAAAATAAAAACTCATAATATCACTTATGTTATAATACGCCAAAATAAGCTTATTATAATATAGGGATATAAATGTCAAATCAAAATAATCAAATATTAAAAAATACAAATGCTCAAATACTAGATGAATTTAATGCATCTATTATGTTTGATAAAGAGTTATATGCTCAAGATATCAAAGGAAGTATTGCTCACTCTCAAATGTTATGTGAACAAGGAGTTCTTACAAAAGAAGAACAAGAAGCTATTGAGAATGGTTTACTTCAAGTTAAAGAAGAGATAGAATCAGGTAAGTTTGAATTTACTCTAGCTACTGAAGATATTCATATGGCAGTTGAATCAAGACTTACTGAAATTATTGGAGAACCTGGTAAAAAACTTCATACAGCAAGAAGTAGAAATGACCAAGTAGCAACTGATTTTAGACTTTATGTACAAGAAAAATCTTTAAGTATTAAAGATCAATTAAAACAACTTGTAGAAGTTTTTGTTGATGTTGCTTCAAAACATACAGAAACATTAATTCCTGGAATGACTCACTTACAACATGCACAGCCTTTAAACTTTGGTTATCATATGTTAGCATATGCAAATATGTTTAAAAGAGATTTAGAAAGATTTGAAAGCTCTTATGAGAGAAATAACTACTCTCCTTTAGGAAGTGCAGCTTTAGCTGGAACACCACATAATATAGATAGAAATTCAACTAGTAGCAAACTTGGATTTACAGCACCAACTGCTCATGCTATGGATACAGTTTCAGATAGAGATTTTGCTTTAGAGATTTTATTTAATATCTCAACTTCTATGATGCATATTTCAAGAATTTCAGAAGAGTTAATTACTTGGTCTTCATATGAATTCCAGTTTGTTAGAATGTCTGATGAGTATGCTACAACTTCATCTATTATGCCTCAAAAGAAAAACCCTGATGTACCTGAGTTATTAAGAGGTAAAACTGGTAGAGTTTATGGAAACTTAATATCTTTATTAACTGTAATGAAAGGTTTACCATTAGCATACAACAAAGATACACAAGAAGATAAAGAGGGTGTTTTTGATTCTGTTAAGACGATTGAAATCTCACTTAAGATTTTAACAGAAGTTATTAAAACTATGATTGTAAATGTTGATAAAATGGAAAATGCTTGTAAAATTGGGCACTTAAGTGCTACTGACTTAGCTGATTACTTAGTTCAAAAACAAAACATGCCATTTAGAACAGCTTACTATATTACAAAAGATGTAGTTGCAAAAGCAAACTCTTTAAATAAAGATATAAGTGAACTTACAATTGATGAAATTAGAGAATCAAGTGATGAATTAAAAGATATAAGTGAAGAGATTGTAATGTATTTGGATTTAAGAAATTCTATGAATGCAAGAACATCTCTTGGTGGAACATCTACTAAGCAAACAGTTTATCAAATTGAAGAATTTAAGAAATGGTTAGCTTCTAAATAAGAAGCTAGCAATAAGTTTAGTAAAAAAAAAGGATGAGTGAAAACTCATCCTTTTTTTTTATAAGAATTTTTTTGTCATATCATACAGGGATTGAATATCAGTTTTACCTACAAAACCATCAACACCTATTTGTTTCATTTTTCCTCTTACTGCATCTGTAGTCATAGATGAGTTTACAATAACAGGAATATGTTCATATTTACTATTGTTTTTGATAAATGAAGCTACTTGGAAACCATCTGTTCCTGGCATTTCAATATCAGTAATAATCATACCAATTTTATCAGGAGTTAATTCTTCTACTCTTTTTAACAGTTGTGTACCATCTGTATAAACTTCAAATCTTACACCTGTTCTTTTGAAGAATTTATTTAATACTTCTCTTGCAACACCAGAATCTTCTGCTGCTAAAATAAGTTTTTCACTATCAAGTTTATCTTCAACATATTTTCTAACATCATCTTCACCATCATCAGTCCAACCAACATCTCTTAATAATTGCTCTGCATTGAAAACTGTACAAAGTTCATCATTGTTATCAACTTTTACATATGTTGTATAAGTAATTCTTGAGTTTGTTTCTTCCGAGTGTCTTAGTTGGTCAGTAGTTTTTTCTACGATGTCTAACATATCTTTTACTAAGAAACCTATTTTTTTGTGATTAAATTCACAGTAAATGATAAGCTTGTATTCTGAAATGTCTAATGCAGGTAATCCTAACCAAACGTCAAGGTTGATTAGTGTTACAGGTTCCCCTCTAATAGTTGCTATTCCTGCAATTACATCACTCTCTTTTGGCGTATCATTAATAGTAACTTCATCTCTAATTATAAAAGCTTTAACTTTCGCTATATTAATTGCATAAATATTATTATGACCAGTGTAAAAAACAGCTAATTGCTGAACGTTTCTTAAATGACCTTGAGTCATTTGTTCAACACTACTACTAATACCACTCATTGAGAATCCTTTTTTTATTATACTTATTTATTATATATCTTTTATTCTTTAAGTAACTTTAAGTTATTTTTCCATTTTCTTCAATAACTTTTGCATTGTAACCGACGCCATCATTAGTCCAAAAGAACCAGTTACTGCCTCAAAACTACCTTTTTCAATACAATTTGGGTTTTCAGATGAAAATATTACTTTAAATTTTCTTTTAAACCCTTCTTTTTTTAATTGAGTTCTTATCTTTTTAATAAAAGGATCATTAAAAGTATCCCATATTGATTTATACTCAATCTTACTAGGGTCTAGTCTTTTTGCACTACCACTTGTAGTAATAACCCTTGTGTAATATTTTTTTATAAGATGAACTTTTGGTGTTACATCGTCTATAGCATCTAATATATAATCATATTGTGAAAAATCAAAATTGTCAATCCATTCTGGTGTAATTTTTGCATGTATTGCTGTAACTTCTGGATATTTTTCTTTTAATGCATCAACTTTAACTCTACCAATATTACCGTGACTTCCCATTTGTCTATTCATATTAGACTCTTCATATGTATCAAAATCAACAATTGTAATATTTTTTATTCCTGTGTTATAAAGTGCGTCTAAAGCAAAGCTTCCAACTCCACCAACACCTAATAAAATAAGTTTAACATCTTTAAATTTGTCAAATGTATCTTGACCAAAAAGTTTTATAGTTCTATCATACTGCATATAATCTACTCTTTTAAAATTTTTGGGTATTATATCATAAATTAATTTATTGGAGATGTTGATGGAAAAAGAACCTATGACAAATGCAGGATATGAAAAAATTACGGGGGAATTAGATTTTTTAAAATCTAAAGAAAGACCTCATACTGTAATTGAATTAGATGAAGCTAGACAGCTTGGAGATCTAAAAGAAAATGCAGAATATCATGCAGCAAAAGACAAACTAGCATTAATTGATGCACAGATTGCAGAGCTAGGGTCGATTATTTCAAAGGCAGTGATTATTGATCCTTCAACACTTCCTCATGATAAGGTAAGTTTTGGTTCAACTGTAAAACTAGTTGATCTTGAAAGTGATGAAGAGTTTAAATACTCAATCGTAGGTGGAGTTGAATCAAGTGCTGAAAAAGGTTTAATCTCTTTTAACTCACCATTAGCAAAACAACTTCTTGGAAAAGAAGAGGGTGATGAGATTACTGCAACACTTCCTGGTGGAACAAAAACTTTTGAAGTTTTAGAAGTATTTTATGAGGAGTTTAACTAATAATGAATGTAGCAATTATTGGGGCTAGTGGTTATACTGGTTTAGAATTAATTAAAATTTTAATAAATCACCCAAAGTTTAATATTACATATATTGCAAACTCAACAGGTGAAGAGAATGTTCAAGATTTACATCCATGTTTAAGAGATGTGTTAAACATTGAAGTTAGTAAAGCTGATGCAAAAGAAGTATCACAAGTAGCTGATTTAGCATTTTTAGCGTTACCTCATAAAACATCAATGTTTTTTGCAAAAGAGTTGTTAGATTTAGGTGTTAAAGTTGTTGACTTATCAGCTGATTATAGACTTGAATTAGAAACTTATGAAAAACACTATTGTCCTCATGAAGATAAAGAACATATAAAAGATTCTGTATATGGTTTACCAGAATATTATAATGAAGAGTTAAAAGATGCAAAACTTGTAGCAAACCCAGGTTGTTATCCAACGGCATCTCTTTTAGCTTTATTACCATTTGTTGATTATATTGAAGAGGGAACACCAATTTTTATTGATGCAAAATCAGGTGTAAGTGGAGCTGGTAAAAAACTAAGTGAAGTTGCACATTTTGTAAACTTAAATGAAAATCACCATGCTTACAATCCTTTTAAACATAGACATATGCCAGAGATTGAAGAAAAAGTTAAAAAAGTAAAAGGAAAAGATTTCCAAATTAATTTTGTTCCTCATTTATTACCTGTTACAAGAGGTATGTTAGTTTCTGTTTATGCAACACTAAAAGAAGAAGTTGATGTAAAAGAGATTTTAAACAATGCTTATTCAAATAGTGAATTTGTAAGAGTTAGAGAAACACCTGTTGATTTAAAATCAACAGCAGGAACAAACTTCTGCGATATTTTTGTAGAAAGAAATAAAAAAGCTTTATTTATTAATTCTTCAATTGATAACTTACTTAGAGGAGCTTCATCTCAAGCTGTTGTAAATGCAAATATAATGTGTGGCTTTGAAGAGGGTGAAGGTATTCCAAAAATCGCATATGTACCATAATATACAATTAGAAGAGTCAGCTATTTTTGTAGCTGATTCTCACTTCAATAAAAAAAATAGACAATTCCTAAACTTTCTTAAAAAACTTGAAAATCAAGATATAAAAACTAAGCAACTTTTCTTAATGGGTGATAATTTTGATTTTATTTCAGCTGAAAGCAAATATTTCATCAGACAAAATCAAGAATTAATTGATATTTTAAATAAATTATCAAAAAAAATTTCTATTGTTTATTTAGAGGGAAATCATGATTATAATTTATCAAAACTTTTTCCAAATATCTTAGTAGTAAAAAGAGAAAAACAGCCATTAATAATAAATTATAAGCAACAAAGCGTTGCCTTGTCACATGGGGATAACTTTATAAATTGGCAATATGATTTATATTGTAAGATAATTAGAAATGGGGTTTTATTAAAGTTTCTGAATTTAATTGATTTTAACAATTTTATTTCAAAAAAAATTGATAATGCTTTACTTCAAAAAAACATTTGTCATGTAATGGATGACTTTAAAAGCTTAGTTATTAAAAGAATTAGTAATTATAAAACTGATATAATTATTGAAGGTCATTACCATCAAGGTAAGACTTTTTACATCGATAATAAAACTTATGTAAATATACCATCATTATGTTGTGACGATAAATATATGGTTTTTACAGAAGGGAAATTTAAAGGAGAACCTTTATGAACATAATGTTCTTTGGTTTTATATTTCTTGTTCTAATTCTTATATCTTTTCTAGTTTATTTTATAGTAAAAAAAAATAGTAACTGTTCTTCACAAACTTCAAAAATTGAAGAGAAGCCAAAAGATAAAGTAGATATTTCTCACCTTCCAATACCTTCAAAAGTTCAAGATTTTAATAGTTTAATGCTTATGAAAGCATCTAGTAAAATCTTTGATATTTTTAAAGCAGTTGATTATGCTAATCGATCTGAACATGGATTAAATAAAATAGAGTGGCATGCTTGGCAAGTGTCGATTCTTTTATATTTATTAAAAATGGATTACAATTTAAATGTAGAAGTTTCAAAAGAGAATTTTCATCCTTTTATATATAGAATGAAAAAAGAAGAGTTACTTACTAAATTTGATGAAATCTTAGAAAAATATTTATATGAAGTTGATATAAGTCAAACAAAAGATGAACTTTGCAAAGATATGCTTCTTTCAGGTAGAGAAATATCAATACTTTTCTTTTTTATACTAAATAAAAAGAGTTTTTTAAAATAGTTAAAAAAGCTTCAATTCGATATAATCGCCCATGGCAAAATTTAAAGTAGAATCAGAATACTCTCCAGCAGGAGATCAACCAAAAGCAATTGAAGCTTTAAGTAATAGTATCCTAGAAGGAAATCAATATAATACCTTATTAGGGGTAACAGGTAGTGGTAAAACATACACTATGGCTAAGGTTATTGAGAAGACTCAAAAGCCAACCCTAATTATGACTCACAACAAAACTTTAGCTGCTCAGTTATACTCTGAGTTTAAGCAGTTTTTCCCAAATAATCATGTTGAATATTTCATCTCTTACTATGACTATTATCAACCAGAAGCATATATTCCAAGAACTGATTTATTTATAGAAAAAGATAGTTCAATTAATGCTGAGTTAGAAAGATTAAGATTAAGTGCTACTGCTTCACTTTTATCTTTTGATGATGTTATTGTAATTGCATCTGTTTCAGCAAACTATGGTTTAGGAAATCCAGAAGAGTATAAATCTATGGTTCAAAGAATTGAAGTAGGTTTTGAATATTCTCAACGTGAGTTTTTATTAAAACTTGTGGAAATGGGTTATAAAAGAAATGATAAGTTTTTTGATAGAGCTGATTTTAGAGTAAATGGTGATGTTATAGATATTTTCCCTGCTTACTTTGAAGATGAGTTTATTAGAGTTGAGTTCTTTGGAGATGAAGTTGAATCAATTACAAAACATGAATACTTAACAAATACAAAAACAAAAGAGTTGAATGAAGCAATTATTTACTCTGTAAATCCTTTCGTAGTATCAAATGATAAATTAGCAACAGCAGTTAAACAAATAGAAGAAGAGTTAGAAGAAAGACTTATTAATCTAAAAGAGAATGATAAATTAGTTGAGTATCAAAGATTAAAACAAAGAGTTGAATTTGATTTAGAGATGATTGAAGGTACTGGTATGTGTAAGGGAATTGAAAACTATGCAAGACACCTTACTGGTCAAAAGCCAGGTGAAACTCCATACTCACTTATGAACTATTTTGAATCAATGCATGATGAGTTTTTACTTATAGTTGATGAGTCACATGTATCACTTCCACAGTTTAGAGGAATGCACGCAGCAGATAGATCTAGAAAAGAAGTATTAGTTGAATATGGGTTTAGACTTCCAAGTGCACTTGATAATAGACCTTTAAAATTTGATGAGTTTATTAGTAGAAAAGCTTCATATCTTTTTGTATCAGCAACTCCAAATGAATTAGAAATAGAAAAAAGTGCAGTAGTAGCAGAACAAATTATTAGACCAACTGGACTTCTTGATCCAAAAATTGAGATTATGGATAGTGAACATCAAGTTGAAAAACTTTATGATGAGGTTAAAAGAGTAATTGAAAAAGATGAAAGAGTTTTAATCACAGTTTTAACTAAAAAAATGGCAGAAGAGTTAGCTTCATACTATTCTGATTTAGGAATCAAAGTTAAGTATATGCACTCTGATATTGACGCAATTGAAAGAAATCAAATTATTAGAGAGTTAAGACTAGGGGAGTTTGATGTTCTTATTGGTATTAACTTACTTAGAGAGGGACTTGATATTCCAGAAACTTCCCTTGTGGCTATTTTAGATGCAGACAAAGAAGGGTTTTTAAGAAGTAGAACCTCACTTATTCAAACAATAGGTAGAGCTGCTAGAAATCAAAATGGTAAAGTAATTTTATTTGCAAAAAGAATTACAGACTCAATGCAGTATGCCATAGATGAAACAGCTAGAAGAAGAAAACTTCAAGATGAACATAATAAAAAGCATGGTATCACTCCTACATCAACAAAAAGAAGATTAGATGAAAATCTAAAACTTGAAGAGTATGATGATTTAGCATGGAAAAAAGATAAAATGGAAAAAATGCCAGCAGCTGAGAGAAAGAAAATTTTAATTGAGTTAAATAAACAAATGAAAAAAGCTGCAAAAGATTTAAACTTTGAAGAAGCTATTAGACTAAGAGATGAAATAGATAAGATAAAAAAAATATAAAAGAGTTAAAATAAGAGTATGAAAAAAGCAACAAAAAAAGATATAGAGATTATAAAAGAAGCATTTGTACAAAAGTATTCAGATGCAGTTACAGAGTTAAATTATAGAAATGATTATGAATTATTAATAGCTATTATTTTATCAGCTCAATGTACTGATAAAAGAGTAAATATTATAACACCTGCGCTTTTTGAAAAGTATCCAAGTGTAAAAGAGCTTGCAGTTGCAAATTTAGAAGATGTAAAAGAGTTATTAAAATCATGTTCTTTTTTTAACAATAAATCAAAAAATATTATCAAAATGGCTCAAAGTGTATTAGAGGATTTTAATGGTGAAATTCCACATAATCAAAGAGAGCTTATGAAACTTGCAGGTGTTGGTAATAAAACTGCAAATGTGTTTATGATTGAGTTTGAGGGTGCAAATTTAATGGCTGTTGATACTCATGTATTTAGAGTTTCTCATAGATTGGGACTTAGTGATGCTAAAAATGTTGACCAAACAGAAGCTGATTTAGTAAAAAGATTAAAGGGTGATGATTTACATATTTTCCATCAGGCGATGGTTTTATTTGGAAGATATATTTGTAAGGCTGTTAAACCAGATTGTGATAACTGTCTTTTCCCTCATGTTTGTAAAACAAAGTCATCTTTTAAGCCTCAATAATTATAAAAATAGCAGATAAATATTATCTGCTATTTTAATCTACATTTTTCTTTAAAGTCTTTGAAAACATACTCATCTTCTATTAGTTGAGCTTCCACACCTTTTGCTTCACAAACTAACTCTTTGCCATCTTTATTTATAATATAAATGAAATCATAAATTTGTTTGCTACTGCTTAAAACTTCTAAACTTGTTTGGTTAATTGAAAGCTTTTCAATTTTAATGCCTTTCTCATCTAAATAGTTTGATTTAAAAGCATTTGGTAGTTTGTTTTCTTCTAAATGATTGAAATAAAAGATTCCAATGATAACTATAACTGCAATACTTGCAAATGAAATCAACTCTTTTTTCGTAAAAGTTTTCTTTATTTTGTAAATCACATAAATTATTAATGCAATAATAAATAGTGAAAATATTAAAATTTGCATTTTTATCCTTTATTTTTTTTTAGTCTTTCTTTGAAAGCATCTTTTGATAGATATTTTGAATTAGTAGGTTTTGCAATAAACTCATCTTCAAGTATAGCTTGCTGTTTTACCAATTTTTTCTCTTGCATTTTATTTACAATATTTTTTTGATCAATATCAATATTTTTAATAAGTCCATTTTTTAGATTTTTTAAAATTACTAAAACCGTATCTAGATTTTGTTTATCAACATCAAGTGTAATTTTGCTCAAATCCTATCCTTTTTTTATTTGGATTATAACAAACTTTCATAAAACTTAACATTTATTTAACTAATAATTAATATTAAATTAACACCTCTATTGCATAATTTCCAAAAATATTTATCAAGGAAAACTATGAAAAAAATAACGACTATTTCGTTTTTATGTGCTGCTTCACTTTTAGGAGCAAATGACACAATAGAATTAGAAAAAATTGAAGTACAAGAAAAGATAAATAGTAAGATAGTAAAAGATGTAAGTAATGAGCAAATTAAAAGTGCAGATTTAGCAGAGTCTTTATATAAAAATGTGCCATCAATATCATTAGTAAGAAGAAGTGGTATTGCAAATGATATTATTTTAAGAGGTCAAAAAAAAGATAATATTAATATCTTAATTGATGATGCAAAAATATATGGGGCTTGTCCAAATAGAATGGACCCGCCAACTTCTCATGTATTATCAAATAACATAGAAAGTGTAGAAGTAATTGAAGGGCCTTATGATGTTGAAAACTTTGGTACTTTAAGCGGTAAAGTAAAAGTAAATACAAAAGAGCCAGCAAAAGATTTCAAAGGTGAAATAAATGCAGGTTTTGGAAGCTTTGGTTATCAAAAGCTAAGTGCAAATGTAAGTGGTGGAAATGATAAGGTAAAAGTTTTAATTTCTGCTTCAACTGAAAAAAGTGATCAATATGAAGATGGAAATGGGAACGACTTCTTAGAGCAACAAAAAGCAAATGGAATTCCTTTTGATAATCAATACTCAAAAAGTGATTTAGAAGCTTATGAAAAAAAGACACTTTTAACAAAACTAATTTTTAATATTGATGATAGTAGTGAAATAAAACTATCTTACAATGCAAATAGAAGTGATAATGTTTTATATCCAAATACTCCAATGGATGCAAATTATGATGATTCAAATATTTATACTTTAGGATATACAAAAAGAGATTTAGGAGAGTATTCTAAAGAGCTGAGTTTAGATTATTATTATTCAAATGTTGATCACCCAATGAGTACTATTTATAGAAATAATGGTGCAATGCAAATGACTAATCATATGAAAAGTTCAATTTGGGGTGCAAAGATAAAAAATTCTATGGATATAAATGATAGTTTAATTACATTTGGACTAGATACTAGTACTAGAAATTGGAGAGGGAAATATCTAAATAAAAACAACCCTTATATTGGTGACTCTATTGCAAGTACAGATACTATAAATAAAGCACTATTTTTCAAAGCTCAAAGAACATATGGAAAAGTAGATTTAGAAGTAGGTTCAAGATATGATTATACAGAAGTTGAAACACTTGATTTAGCAAAACAAGATAATAAGTACACTTCAATAAATGCAAATATTTTTGCTACATATAATGCAGATGAAAATACTAAGTATTTTGCTGGATTAGGAAAAGCCTCAAGAGTTCCTGATGCAAGAGAACTTTACTCTAAAACTTCAATAGGAACATATACTGGAAATGATGATTTAGAACAAACAAAAAACTACGAGTTAGATTTAGGATTTGAGAAAACAATAGGGGCTTTTAATATTAGAACAAAAGCCTTTTATTCTAAACTTGAAGACTATATTTATAATACAGGAACATTTACAAATATTGATGCAAAAATTTATGGTTTAGATATTAGTGGTTTTTACTATTTAACTGATGAAGTATCTTTTGATTATGGTATTGCATATCAAAGAGGAAAAAAAGATGGAGATTATACTGATAAAGATTTAGCTGAAATTGCACCACTTAAAGGTAACTTTGCTATTAACTATGAAAAAGGTGATGCTAAATTTACTACAGAAATTATAGCTGTTGATAGCTGGGATAGCTTTGATTCAGATAATGGAGAACAAGAGTTAGGTGGATATGCTGTTGTAAATACAAAGTATAGTAATAAAATAAATAAGAATATTGGATTTACTTTAGGTGTTGATAATATTTTTGATAAAACATATACATCAACAAATACTTATAATGATATTAGATATATAGGAGTAGGGCAAACTGAATTACTTAATGATCCAGGAAGATATTTCTATGCAAATTTAAAATATAGCTTTTAATAGCTATATTTTAATCAAAATCAATTCTAACTTGAGTTTGACCAGTAGTTCCAAACTCATGGTCTATTCTTTTTGCTATGTCCTTAAAATCAATTCCTTGAACAGTTTTAAGACTATTTAGTATTTGTTTTTTACCATTTATTAACTCTTTTGATTTTATACCATGAGAGATAGATAAACTAGCTTCCACAAAAGCAGAAAGCTTATCACACTGTTTTAAAGCTATGCCATCAATTGTGTTGTATTTATCACTATTATATTTTGAGGTATCTTCTACAACTTTTATTTTATCTTCATAGATTTTATTTAAAAACTCTTCTTTTTGTCCATCATATAAACCTAGTATATAAGAAAATTCATCATGTAAAGACTCCGGAATAAAAGGAAGAATATCATCTTCGATTTTTTGTATTTCATATTCAGCAATAATATCAGATAAATTATCAACTGAGTATTTAACAGGTGTGATAATATCTCTTGTTAAAGCTTCTGGTAAGTCATGAAATAGTGAAGTGAAGAAATTGTTTTGAAGCCTTTTATCGCAAGCATTTATATCTATTGAGAAAAAGTAGCTAAAAACAGCAACTGTTAACATATGACCTAAAACAGATGTTTCTGGAACCCTTGGAGTTTGAGCCCATCTTTTCTGAAATCTTAGTCTACCACTTAAGTCTACTATTTTTGCAAGCTTTTTATTTAAAGCAATTTTTCTAACACCTATTAATTCATAATAGTCCTCAATCTCTTCTTCAACACTTTTTTTAACATCTTCAATATCAGATAAAAAAGTTGAGGTTTGATAAACAATAGAAAATTCCCACTTAGTTGCTAAATAAGAAGCTGCTTTTAGTATAAATCTCTCTTTTTTATACATGTCATTACAGCTTAAGTACTCTTCAAATTTTAAAAGGAAGTTTCCATTATCTATATCTTTTAAAGATGGGCTTAGTTTTGAAATAACCCATTTGTTAATTTCAGCAGATTTTTTTTGTAAAGCTTTTCTAAATACATCAGGTCTTATATCAGTTACAACAACTCTTCTTAGAAACTCAAATATTCCAGCTTCTATTAAGTGCGTAAAGTTTACATCTTTTTCAAGTTTTGCAATAAAGTAAGCGATGATGAACTTATGAGCTTGCTTATCAAGCTCTACAAGTTCAACCATTCTTGGGTAGTCATTCCATCTCTGGATTGAAGCAGATGAAAAAATATCATCTATAATCTTTGGATTTATCATTCTTTATCCTTTGGGTCTTTTTTATCATCACCAAAAAGCATCATTTTCTTACCTAGTAACATTAAAGCTACAACGACAAACATCATTAAATATACTTGCCATGGCTCTCTCATGAAAAATCCTTTATTAATTAGTTTTATGCTCTACAAGAACCCATTTTTCCTAAAGCATTAATTTTCTCTACTCTTCCTTCGTGTCTTCCACCTTCAAAAGAAGCGTTATTCCAAGCATCAACTATAGCTTCAACCATTCCATAACCTGAAACTCTTTCTCCTAAACAAATAACATTTGCATCATTATGTTCTCTTGCCATTTGTGCAGAGTATTCGTTATGACAAAGTGCAGCTCTAATACCATCAAACTTATTTGCAGCCATACTCATACCAATACCAGAACCACAAATTAAAATACCTTTACTCTCTTCATTAGCTAATACATTTTCACAAACTTTTGCAGCAAAATCTGGATAATCAACTCTATCTTTAGTATTTGGTCCTAAATCAATTACTTCATGACCTCTTTTTTCAAATAACTCTTTTACATAAGCTTTAATATCAATACCAGCATGGTCAGCTGCAATAAAATACTTCATTAATAAATTCCTTTTTTATGTTCTATTTTAAACTCTTTATTTTCCATTTCTTCTTCTATTGTTTCAATAGATTTAAACATTCTATCCCATCTAATTTCATAGTTGTCATCCCATGAGAAGTAAATAAACCATGGTTTACCAACTATATATTTATAAGGAACTGTTCCCCAAAATCTTGAATCATTTGAGTGGTCTCTATTATCTCCCATCATAAATGTTTCATCTTCAGGAACTTTAATAGGCATCATATTGAACAGTTCACTTGGGTTTAATCCATTATTTACAACACTTGGATCTGTGTGAATTCCTGGATGATCTTTTTTATATGGATTTACTACCCATAATCTATCACCAACTCTAATGATATTTTCTTTTGGATAGTTTTTTTCTACAAATTCATTTCCTTCTTTTGGATGTAAAAGAAGATTTTTATTTTGAATTGCAATGATATCTCCACCAGTTGCCACGGCTCTTTTTACATAATGAATTTTTTCATTTTTAGGGTATCTAAATACTACGATATCACCTCTTTTAGGTCTATCTCCTTCAATTAAATGACCATTATCATTAAAATCAGGTAGTACTTTTACTTCTAACCATGGAATTCTTGGAGTTGCTATACCATAAGAGAATTTTTTTACAAATAACATATCTCCAATTAATAAAGTGTTCTTCATAGAACCACTTGGAATTACAAATGCTTGTGCAACAAAGAAAATAATTGTTAGTACTATTACTATAGTACCAGTCCAAGAAGCGGACCAGTCATATATTTTTCTAAGCATTTGTACCTTCTCTTTTATCTCTTAATTTTGCAGCTTTAAGAGTATTTTTAAGTAACATACCAATAGTCATTGGTCCAACTCCACCTGGAACAGGAGTAATAAATGAACATTTGTCTTTACAATCTTCAAAATCAGCATCACCTGTTAACTTACCAGTATCAAGTCTGTTAATACCAACATCAATAACAACAGCACCATCTTTTAACATATCACCTTTAAGTAAGTGTGGAACACCAACTGCAATAATTACAATGTCAGCAGCTTTTGTATGAGCACTTAAATCTTTTGTTCTTGAATTACAAACAGTTACAGTTGCTTTTGCATTTGTAAGTAGTGATGCCATAGGTTTACCAACAATATCAGATGAACCAATAACTACACAGTTTTTACCACTTAATTCAATGTTGTGTTCTTCAAACATTCTCATTACACCAAATGGAGTTGCAGGTAAAAATGCATCTAAATTTGAAACCATTCTTCCTACATTGTATGGGTGGAAACCATCAACATCTTTAAGTGGATTGATTGCTTCTAATACTGTAGTAGTATCAATATGTTTTGGTAATGGTAATTGAACTAAAATACCATCAAGTTTTTCATCTTTATTCATTTCATCAATTAGAGCTAATAACTCTTCTTGAGTTGTAGAAGATGGTCTTGTATGAACAACAGAGTAGATACCAGCTGCTTCACAAGCTTTATGTTTACTATTTACATAAGTTGCACTTGCTGCATCGTCACCTACTAATACAACAGCTAAACCTGGAGTGATTCCTTCTTTACTTTTAAGTTCTTCAACTTCAACTCTTACTTCTTCTTTGATTTTTGCAGATAATGCTTTCCCGTCTATTAATGTCATGGAGTTTAACCCTTATTTCTTTATTAATTTTAATGGGATATATTATCTAAAAATCGATTACAAAAAGTTAAACTTAAATTTTAGTAAAACTTAAACAAACTTAAAGTTAATTTCAGATAGAATCGCGCTTCAAATTTAAAAAAAGGATCGTTATGTTAGAGGGTATCGTAAGAGATAGTATGACAAAACAAGCAACTAAAACTTTAAGAAGAGAAGGTTTCTTAATTGCAAACATCTACGGAAAAGGTTTAGAAAACATTTCAGCAGCATTTAAAACAAATGACTTCATTAGATTTATGAAAAACAAAGATAGTTTAGCATTTGATGTAAAAGTTGGAGATAAAGAATTAAAAGTAGTAGTTCAAGAGTACCAAAGATGTCCAATCACTTCTGATTTATTACACGTTGATTTAATGGTAGCACAACCAGGTGTAAGAGCAGCTTACAAAGTTCCTGTAGTAGCAACTGGTATCGCAAAAGGTCTTAAAAATAAAGGTCTTTTAATGATTCACACTAAAAGAGTTCCTGTTAAGTGTACAATTGAAGACTTACCACAAAACTTTACTTTAGAAGTAACTGATTTAGACGTTGGTAACAACATCTTAATTAGAGATTTAGAATTCCCAGAAAATGTTACTTGTTACTTAGACCCAAGAGTTCCAGTTGTTGGTGTAATTAAAGCTAAGTAATTTTAGATTTATGAACTTAATAGTTGGTCTTGGAAATATTGGTGAAAAATACCAATTAACACGACATAATGTAGGATTTTTAGTTATTGATGAGATAACTAAAAATCTTGCTACTGCAAATATAAATAAAGCAAACTTTCACTCAACACTTTTAAAATCAGGTTATAGCCTATATTCAAAACCTACAACTTATATGAATAACTCAGGATTAGCTGTACATGCTATCAAAGAGTATTATAAAATTGATTTAGAAGATATTATTGTTATTCATGATGATTTAGACTTACCTTTTGGAGCTGTAAAGTTCAAAATAGGTGGAGGTCATGGTGGACATAATGGTCTAAGATCACTTGATTCTCATATTGGGAAAGATTATATAAGAATTAGAATTGGTATTGGGAAGCCATCAAATAAAAGTGAAGTAGTAAATTACGTATTAGATAACTTTTCAAAAGAAGAATTAAATAAACTACAAGATATAATACCTCATACTATTAAAGCGATAGAAGCACTTAAAAGTGGGGAAGACATCGCTCAAGTAAAATCTAAATTTACATTGAAATAAGATGAGCATATTAACTAAATATATTTTAAAGAAATACTTACTAAATTTTATTATTGTTTTAATTTCACTTGAACTTTTTTTCGTAGGAATTGATTTTTTACAGAATTTTAAAGATCTACCTAATTCTGCAAACTTACAGTTATTATATCTATTATATAATGGATTTTTTACTTTGACACTTGCTTTACCTTTATCTATCATATTTGGTTGGATAATTACACTTGTATTATTTATTAAAAATAATGAACTTGTTGCTTTTCATGCAGTTGGAAGTACTAGTAGTACAATATATGCACCAATAGTAAAAGTATCGCTGTTTTTACTTACTTTACTTGTTTTAATGCAAGCAACACCTCTAGCTTACTCTTATGACCAGAAAAGAAAGATTGCAAATGGTGAGTATTTTACAAATACAAAATCAGATATTTTTTTAAAATATAACGATAATTATATATATTTTAAAAAACTATTGCCTTTAGAAAAAAAGGCTGAGAATATCCATATTTATAAAGTAAAAGATGGTGATATTTCTCAAACAATAATAGCTAAAAATGCTTATTTTCAAAATGATAGATGGTATGTAGTAGATGCAAAAATTATTACAAAACCATCTAATTTAAATCTTGAAAGCTCAAAATTAGATATAAAATATGAGAAGTTTTTACATACTTTAGATGGATTCAGACCAAAGATTTTAGATAATGTTTATGAGTCAAAATCTAATTTTTCTATTTTTGATGCTACTTCTGCATTAATTTTATTAACAAATCAAGGAATAAATACTGACAAAATTAGAGGGGCTTTATATAATCAAATATTTGTTCCATTTTTTGTAATACCAATTATTTTACTTACATTTGCATATGCATCATTAAATAGTAGGTTCTTTAATATGGGTAAATTTATTTCATTTTCAATTTTTGGAACATTAGTAATTTGGGGTATTTTCTTTATGCTTTTCAAGTTTACAAATGGAGGAATAGTTATTCCTGAAGTATCAATCCTACTTCCAATGATAATTTGGGTAGTATTAGCACTTTATATTTATAATAGAAAAATTAATTCTTAAAAAGGTTTGGATAAAAATGAAATCACATGCAAAAGCATATGGGGTAGTTCCATATTTAGTAGAAAAAAATGATATTAAAATTCTACTATGTAAATCTGTGATGAGTAGAAATAAATGGGGTTGTCTAAAAGGTGTTAAACTAAAAGAAGAAACAGCTTTTGAATGTGCAAAAAGAGAGTTTTTTGAAGAGAGTTCTATTGATATTGAAATTGGCATTTTTGAGGATTATTTTGAACAAATAAATCTGGAAAAGGATGTTGGTATTTGGTTAGTAAATGCTAATAATATAGAAGGTTTACATGAGAAGTTTACAAACTATACTTTAAAAACTAACTATTTATCTTGGGAAAACTCTAAGGTAAAATTCTTTTCTTTAGATGACTTACCTTCATTAAAGAAAAAACAAGTAAAACTTATAAATGAGATTAAGGATTTTTTAAAAAGTAAGAGTCTATACCATTAGCAATTCCTTGTGCTAATAGTTTTTGATACTTACTGTCATAAAGCCTTCTACTCTCAACAGGATGTGACATATATCCTAACTCAACTAATATAGAAGGCATTTGTGCTCCTACAAGAACCCAAAATGGTCCTTCTCTTACTCCTGAGTCTTTTACACCTTTATAACTTGATTTAACTGATTGCAGAAGTCCTGCTTGTACATCAATTGCAAGTTTATGAGATGCTGTAATTCTTGGTCTATTAAGTGACTCTAAAAAGGCTGCTTTTGTTGAATCGCTCATTTTTCTTACATCAACACTATTTTCCTTAGCTGCAACTCTTTTTGCTCTTTCACTCCTTGCAGGACTTAAGAAGAATGTTTCTATTCCAGAAACTTTATTTGCTTTGCTTTTTGGAACAGAGTTAGCATGAATTGATATAAATATATCTGCATTTTTGTCGTTAGCAAGATTTGTTCTATTTCTTACTTTTATAAAGCTATCTCCATGTCTTGTTAGATAAACTTTATAGCCTTTTTTCTTAAGTATATAGTATAGTTGTTTAGATACCTTTAAAGTTACAACCTTCTCATATCTTTTATTTGGTCCAACAGCTCCAACATCTTGTTTTCCATGTCCAGCATCAATTACTATAACTTTGTCTTTAAATGGATTATATGAGCTTTTAACAGCTTGTTTCTTTGGAAGATTTGTTGGTAAGTTCAGAATTTTTATTACTAATTGTTTTTTGTTTACTACATAGATTAGTTTTAAATCTTTTTTATTACTAAGTCTTAGTCTTAAAGTATCTGATTTTATCTGCCCAATAGATATTTTGTCAATTCCTGGCATATCTAACTTAATAGGTTTTGCATAAGCAAATTTACCTTTGATGTCAAAAACTTCATCAATATTTCCTCTGTTTTTATAACTAACATAATCTATGTCATTTTTAGAAACATTTTTATTAAACTCAACAATAATCTTATTATCTTGCGTAAATAGAGTTCTAATAGAGTTTTTTTCATCGATATATTGATTTTTTGCTTTAGTTACTTCAATATTTTCTTCTTTTTTAGTTTCTTGTTTTTCTTCTTTTTTAGTTTCTTGTTTTTTTTCTTTTTTTATAACAATGTCATCAATAGTCAAAATTATTTGTTTATTATCAACAAGATATGAGGTCTTAAGATTTTTTTTATTAGCAATAACAATTCTTAATGTATATGGTTTAAACTGTCCTACAACAATTTTATCTACACCTTTAATAGATATTTTTGTTTCTTTTGCAAAAGGATAATTCCCTTTTAAATCGTATACATCTTTTGTTAAATCTTTATTTTTAAGTTCAAAAAATCTTAACACATCATCATTTGTAACTTTATTTGAATAATTAATTACAACGCTATTTTCAAGTGTGTAAATAGACTCAATTTTATTTTTAGTAGATGTTTGTATAGGTTTAGAATCATTTGATTCTGAAATTTCTTTGCCAATAATTAGAGTTGGATTTTGCTTCTCAAGTAAAATCTCTAACTTCTTTTTATCAGGAGTAGTGTCTTTATTTAGCTTTTCACCTAAAATAATTAGTTTTTTTAATGACTCTATTTTTTGTTCATCATCTTTTTTCAGAACTGCTTTTAGGTAGCTCATTTTAGATGAATGATATTCATCTTTTAAGCTATCACTAAAAGCATTTAAAGTAAATGCTATTAGTATAAGATTAAGAATAAAAAATTTTTTAAAAATTTTTATTCTCCCTTAGTAAGTTTTTCCATTAATTCTTTAACACTAATGATTTTATTGATTCTATATCCATTAGCACCAGTAAAGAATAAACCAGTATCAAGATCACCATTATATGCAGCTCCAAGTCTATCTGCAATACAATAACCAACTGCTTTAGCTTCAACACCTCTATTACATGGTGCTACACAGTTAGAAATACATTGTACTTTTGGAGCTGTATTATTCTCCATTGAGAATTGTAAGTTAGTTCTTACAGACCTAGCAGGTAATCCAACTGGAGATTTTCCTAATTTAATGTCTTTTTCTTCTGCATTTAATAATACATTTTTTAAGTTTGCATGGGCATCACACTCGAAAGTACCAATAAATCTTGTTGCCATTTGTACTCCTGTACAACCTAAAGCAATAAATTTATCAATATCATTTTTATCCCAAACTCCACCAGCAGCAATAATTGGAATATCTTCTCCCCAATTTTTAGCCTCTTCAATTACAGGTCCCACAATATTTTCTAATTGGAACTCTTCTTTGAAACAATCTTCATATTTAAATCCTTGGTGTCCTCCACTTAAAGGACCCTCAACGATAATTGCATCTGGAATTCTATTATATTTTTTCCATTTTTTACAGATTAGTTTTAATGCTCTAGCACTTGATACGATTGGAACTAGTGCTACATCTGGATAATCTTGTGTAAATTCAGGCATATTTGTAGGAAGTCCTGCTCCTGTAATAATAATATTAATACCAGCTTCACATGCATCTTTTACCATTCTTCCATAGTCATTACACGCATATAAAATATTACAAGCTAATGGAGCATCTCCACAAATTTTTCTTGCATTTTCTACAATTTCAAAGAATGCATCTCTTGAATAAAAATTCATTACATCTTTTGGCTTGTCTTTTCTCATTACAACTTGAACATTTTCACTTTTGTTTCTATAGTAACCAGTTCCTACAGAAGAGATAACACCTAAACCACCTTCTTTACTTACGTTTCCAGCTAATTGATCCCAACTTATTCCTACACCCATTCCTCCTTGGATAATTGGATGTTTTATTTCATATTTACCTATTTTCAAAATTAGCCCTTATTTATTTTATTAATATCTTAGCGAAATTCTTTTTACCTTTTTGTAAAATATACTCACCTTTTTCTAAATTTAGTTTATCATCTGTTACTTTTTGTTGATTTATTTTTACGGCACCAGCTTTTACATCTCTTCTAGCTTGAGATGTAGAATTTACAAGATTAGAGTCAACTAATACTTGACAAATCCAAGAATCACCATCAAAAGAGTATTCATCCATTTCTGTTGGTATATCTTTTTTAGCAAAAACTTTTTTAAACTCTTGTTTCGCTTTTTCACCTTCACCTTCACCATGATATCTATCAACAATTTCAACAGCTAACATATCTTTTGCATCTTTCGGGTGAACTTCTTTTGTTTCAACAGCATTTCTTAACTCTTCAATCTCTTTTAAAGATTTAGAAGATAATAACTCAAAGTATCTCCACATTAATTCATCACTAATTGATAACACTTTACCAAACATATCAAATGCTTCATCAGTTACACCAATATAGTTACCTAATGATTTAGACATCTTTTGAACACCATCTAAACCTTCTAAGATTGGCATCATTAAAACTGCTTGTTGTTTTTTACAGTTATAAGCTTTTTGTAAAGTTCTTCCCATTAATAAGTTGAATTTTTGATCTGTTCCACCCATTTCAATATCTGTATTCATTGCAACTGAATCATATCCTTGTAATAGAGGGTATGTAAATTCACTTACTGCAATTGGAGTGTTTGATGCATATCTTTTTGCAAAATCATCTCTTTCTAACATTCTAGCAACTGTTAAGTTTGAAGCTAAGTTAATCATTCCTGCTGTTCCTAGCTCTTTTAACCATTGCGAGTTAAACATAACTTTTGTTTTTTCTGGGTCTAAAATTTTAAATACTTGTTCTTTATATGTCTCTGCATTTTGTAAAACTTGCTCAGTACTTAAAACTTTTCTAGTTTCACTTTTTCCTGTTGGATCACCAATTGTTGCTGTAAAGTCACCAATTAAGAACTGTACAATACCTCCAAATTTTTGGAAAGTAGCCATTTTTTGAATTAGAACTGTATGTCCTAAGTGTAAATCAGGAGCAGTTGGATCGAATCCAGCTTTTACATAGAAGTTTTCACCTGTTTCAAAATATCTTCTTACAAGCTTTTCAATTCTTTCAGTATCAATTATTTCAGCAGTTCCTCTTTGGATTTCTGCTAATGCTTCTTGTATTTTCTGTTCCATAAACTTCTTTTATCCTTTGCTTAATTTTTATATGCGTCTTTTTTTGAAAAAAACTCTATTACTTTTACTTTTTTCTCTATAAGTCGTCTAACTTCATCTATATTTGATTTATTAATCTCAAACTCTATATCACAGTATTGTCTATATGAGTGCTTTTGTCTACCATAATCTATTGATAATATATAACCTTCATATTGACTCATATAAGTTAATAGTCTTGCTAGTTCACCTTTTGTATTTGGAAGGCTTACAAGCATTTTATATTGATACAGAGTATCTCTTGTCCATTTACAAAATAGCATTTGATGTTTTTGTTTGATTCTTTCATATGCTTTATCACACATTTTGTGATGTAAAATAGCTTCATTGCCATTTCTAAATGCTACTATGTCATCACCGAATTTAGGGTGACAACAGTGGTCAAATGATACAGAATTAATACTAAAATTTGAATATACTAATATATTGTCAAATTTATACTCTTTAACTTTACTAGTTAAGATTTTAAATCTTGTAACAATTCCTTTATCTTTTACTATACTTTTTTCAACAGTTTGCTTTACATATTTAAAGTATTCAAGTATTTCTGGTACTTTATATGGAGCTTCAAAAGGATATTTTTTTGATACTTCATTATGATATCTCGAAAAAATAGTATCAATAATATTCTTTCCAGACATTTCATCTATCTCTTTTTTTCTGTGAGTACATAAAAACTTTATTTGTTTTCTTGCTCTTGATGTTTTAACCATATCGTACCAAGTACATCTAGCAATTTCATGTGTCCCTGTTTCAATTGAAACTATATCTGTACTTTTAAGTTCAGTTAATAAAGGTTTTTTTATTTTATTGATATAACAAGCAGTTGCTTTTTTACCAATATCACTATGAATAGCAAATGCAAAATCATATGCTGTTGAACCTAAAGGTAAATTAAATGTTTCACCTTTTGGAGAATAAACTACTATATCTTCTCCATGTAAATCATTTTTTGTATCTTGATAAAACTCTTCAATATTTTCGTTTGAAAACTCTAAAGATTTTAACCAATTAAGATTTGTAGTATTTTTAGCACCTGATTTATATTTCCAGTGTGCTGCAATACCAAACTCTGCAACTTTATTCATTTCAAAAGATCTAATTTGAATTTCATAAATCTTTGAGTTTGAGAATACTGTTGTATGAATAGTTTGATACCCATTCTCTTTTGGTGTGGCTACATAATCTTTAAATCTTGATATTAGTGGTTTAAATTCTAAATGAATAAAACCTAAAGCTTTATAACAAGCAATATCATCTTCAACTAAAATTCTAATAGCAAATAAATCTAGTACTTCATCTATAGAAATACCTTTTCTTTGCATTTTTAAATAAATAGAGTAGTGGTGTTTTACTCTACTGTAAATTTTGAATTTATCTGGATCAAAACCATTTTTTTCTAAAAGTTTTGTTGTTGTTGAAATAAAATTATTGAAGTTTAATTGCATTGCATGCTGTTGTTCTTCTAAAAATTGATCAATCTTTTTATATTCATTTGGATAGATATAATAAAAGGCTAAATCTTCTAATGCATTTTTTAAAGTAGAGATACCTAGCCTATTTGCAATTGGTACATAAACAACTAAAGTCTCTTCAGCAATTCTTTTTTGCTTATTTGCAGGAAGTGCTGATAAAGTTAGCATATTATGTAATCTATCACAAAGTTTTACAACTAAAACTCTTACATCATCAATAGAAGCAATAAGCATCTTTCTAAATGTTAATGCAGAAGATATAAGTTTTGAATCGTTTGTACTATTAGATGGGATAAATTCACTCTCTCTGATTTCAACAATTTTTGTTAAACCATCAACCATATGAGCAACATCGCTTCCCCATTGCTCTTTTATATAATTAAGTGAAAACTCTGTATCTTCTACAACATCATGAAGTAGGGCAGTTGCTATAATAGCCTCTTCTTGAGAAAAATGTGCAGTAATACAGGCAACTAGAATAGGATGGACACTATAAGGTTCACCACTCTTTCTAAACTGACCTTCGTGAGCTTCTATGATAAAATTGATTAAATCTTGTAGTTTAGGGGAAAGGTTTGTTTGATTTTGAAGTTCTGCAAGTGCATCTTCAATAGTATTAATTTTTTGAATTTTTGTAATAAATGGATCCATGATCACCAACTATGTTATAAAAGCTTAACGCTTTTATAACTATTCTTGCTCTACAAAACCATCAATTTTTAATAAACCATTTGCAATTTCATCAATTGCAATATCAGTATATTTCATGTTTTGTGTATTTTGTTCTAATAATGGCTTTGCACCTTTACTTAATTCATCAGCTCTTTGACCAACAGCAATAGCTAGAATGTATCTATCATTATTTACTTGTTTTAAGGCTTTAGTCATTCTCTCTTCTAATCTCATCATTGAAAATCCTTTTTAATTTCTATTTTACAATTGAACATTTACTGTAATCACCATTGATGATGTTAAGTAAATTATGTTTTTCATTCATGTTTGCTACAACAATTGGAAGGTTATTGTCTTTTGCAAGTGCAATTGCAGTATCATCCATAACTTTGATATGATCTTCTAAAGCTTTATCATATGAAATTGTGTCAAGTTTAACTGCATCATCATATTTCATAGGGTCTTTATCATATACTCCATCAACTTTAGTAGCTTTGATTAGCATAGATGCTCCAATCTCAGTAGCTCTTAAAGTTGCAGCTGTATCAGTTGTAAAGTATGGGTTACCAGTTCCCGCACTAAAAATTACAACTCTACCTTTTTCTAAGTGTCTCATTGCTTTTCTTACAATAAATGGTTCAGCAATTTGTTCCATTTTGATTGCAGTTTGTAATCTTGCACTTAAACCTTTATGTTCTAGTGCTTCTTGCATTGCAACACCGTTTATAACAGTTCCTAACATACCCATATAATCAGCACTAGTTCTTTTAATAACACCATCAGCAGCAGCAGAAACACCTCTAATGATATTTCCACCACCAATAACGATACCAACTTCAATACCATTATCAACTAGTTCTTTAATCTCATCTGCGATATAGTCTAAAATCTTAGTATCTATACCGTAACCTTCAGCACCAGCTAATGCTTCTCCAGAAAATTTTACAAGTACTCTTTTATTCATCTATGTTCCTTTACAATTTTGCGATTATATCTAAGTTTAGATTAATATTTAATTAACAAAACTTTAACTTAATGCCCATTCATAAAAGGGAAGAACATTTACTTTGAATTTTTTATGTTTTATTATTTCTGTATTTGAAATAGTAATAATAAAAAGTTCTTCAATATTATGTTCACTCATATTTCTATAGATTTTTTTTAGTGCAGAATTCATTAAAAAAGTATTGAAAAATGGAATTGCAACAATTGCTTGACTATCTTCTTTTATATAAAAATCTATATAGTCTAAGTAAAAAATCTCTTTATTTTTATGAATAAGTTCTAAAAAAACCATATTAGTAAACTCATTTTTAAACTTTTTTGTATGACTTATTACATTTAAAAATGAGTGATTATATGAGTATATTTTTTTTGTGGCTTTTTCTTGATTATATTTTGCCAAAAAATATATAGAACTCTCTTTTTCTAAATTTTTACATGTTTCATAAAACTTGTCTTTTGATATTTTTATTTTAGTTTTTAAGGTATTGAACATTTGAAATAAAGATTTTTTTTCATCAATATTTTCAAATAAAATATTTAAAATTTCATAGTGAGTATCATCTTTTGCTTGAAGTTTAATAATCTCTTGCAATCTTTGTATTTTTCTATGCTCGTCAAAGTTTAGAATCTCAGGTAAGTTACCGTATTTAAGGAAGTTATTAAAACTTTGTGTTGTGTTTTGGTATCTTTTATCATGAAGTAAATACTCTTCAAAATCAAGAGGAAGTACTGTAATATATCTAAAACCTTTTAGAGTTTTTTCAATATTCGAACTTATAATAATACTTTCACAATAAGGAATATTAAAACTAAAATCAAAGTTTTCAAGTACTAATACTTTTATTTTTTTTTCTCTTAGAAATTCATCTAAAAAAATTTCAATCTCTTTTTTATCATTTCTTGGATCATTAAAATCTATATAGATATATTCTTCTGTTTTAAAGTTTGATAAGTAGTCATAAATTAAAAAACTTTTTCCTACTTTTGAAGCACCTTTTATAATGGTTTTTGGATGTGTAACTCTTATTTTTCGCTCTATGAAATTAATTTTTGAGAAATTAATTTCATAACAAGCTTCTAGTGTTTTCATTTATTAGTTGCTAAAAAAACAGCCTCTTTTATTGCATTTACATAACTTTTAGTATTAAGTTTTTGATTCTTATATGCAATATTAAAAGCTGTCCCATGATCTACTGATGTTCTAATAATTGGCAGGTTTAAACTTACATTTATACTTTGGTCAAAGTATAAAGCTTTTAATGGAGCTAAACCTTGGTCATGATACATAGCTACGAAATATTTATAGTTTTTTCTAGACATTGGTGAAAATGCAGTATCTGGAACTAAAGGACCTTTAAAAATCTCTTTGTTTAGAATTTTATTAGCATTTTTAATTGCTTTAAATATTTGAACTTCTTCTTCTCCTAAAACTCCATTATCACTTGCATGGGGATTTAATCCTAGTACACCAATATTTTCTGATTTAACATTTTTAAAATAATCTATTAAAAATTGTGTTAAATCTTCTTCATTAACTTTTTTAGCTACTTTTCTTAATGGTATATGTTCTGTAAATAAACCAACAAAAAGTTTTTTACATCCAAGCATCATTATCGCATTTTTCCCAAAGTAGTCTCTTAATACCTCAGTATGTCCCTTATATTTTATATCTGCTTTGTTCCATGACTCTTTATTTATAGGAAGTGTACAAATAGCATCTACTTCTTTCTTGTCTGCTAATGTGATAGCTTCCATAAAAGAATCATAAGAGTATTTACCAGCTTTTTTAGTAACAATACCTGGCTTTATATCATGTTCACCTTTTACTTTTGTAGTATTGAAATTATTTGGAATTTCAAGGTTTAATTCACTTGCTGCTTTTTTAAGCATTTTGTTACTAATACAATAAATGGGCTCACAATATTTTGTAATCTTATCATGACATCTTAAGGCAATTTCAATACCAATACCATTTAAATCACCAATACTAATAGCTATTTTAGGTTTCATTTCTTACCTTACTTAGTTAAGTTTTTCATTTCAATAATTGCATCTTTAAGGCCTGTAAATACAGATCTAGCAACTATGCTTTGACCAATATTTAACTCTTCTATTCCATCAATATTTGTAATTAAGTTTACATTTTGATAATTAAGACCATGTCCAGCAGCAACTTTTAAATTTAAAGTTTTTGCATAAGACGTAGCTTCGTCAATCTCTTCAATAGAATTATCAAGTTTAGTTTTAAGTTCACTTTTTGGTAGTTCAAGTTCTTTAATACTATGATGAGTATTCTTAAGATTTGAGTTTAGCATTGCATAGATATTAGCAAATGTACCAGTATGTAATTCAATCCATTCTACTTCAAGACCTTTAGATAGTTCAATCATTTTTAAATCAGGGTCAATAAATAAAGATACTTCAATTTCATTTTCATGAAGTTTTTTTACAGCATTTTGAATTTTATCAAAATATTTAGATAAGTCTAATCCACCCTCTGTTGTAACTTCTTCTCTTTTTTCTGGAACTAAAGTTGCACGTGCTGGTTTTAAATCACATACTATATTAATAATATCTTCATCAATTGCACACTCTAAGTTTACAGGAAGTGCAGATTGTTCAATAATAACTTTTGCATCATTATCATGAATATGTCTTCTATCTTCTCTTAGGTGAATAGTAATCTGGTCAGCACCAGCTAATTTACAAATACTTACAGCATCTAATGGGTTGGGGTCGTTGATTTTTCTAGCTTCTCTTAATACAGCAATGTGGTCTATATTTACGCCAAGTAACAAAGTAGGTCCTTTAATATTGGATTATTTCAATGATGAAATCATATCCAATATTAAATAAAGAAGAGAATAAAGTTTAGTTTTTTAAGATAAGCCTTTTAGTGTTGCAATATTTGCAGCAAGTTTATTATGAACTTCTAGATATTCATCTTCAGGTTTAGAGTCAGCAACAACTCCTGCACCTGCTTGGAAGATAACTGTATCATCTGTAAGCATAGTAGTTCTAATAGTAATACAGCTATCCATATTTCCATCAAATCCAAAGTATCCAATACTTCCAGAGTAGAAGTTTCTTTTTATACCTTCAAATTCAGCGATAAGTTCCATTGCTCTAATCTTAGGAGCTCCTGTCATAGTTCCAGCTGTGAATGTTGCCATAAATAAATCAAACATATCATATTTTGAATCATCAATAACAGCTTCAACATCAGATACAATATGCATTACATGTGAATACTTTTCAATTCTCATTAAATCTGTAACTTTAACTGTTCCTGGTTTTGCAACTCTTCCTACATCATTTCTTCCAAGATCAACTAGCATTAAATGCTCAGCATTCTCTTTTTCATCATTTTTAAGTTCATTTTCCATTTGAAGATCTTTTTCTAAAGTTCTTCCTCTTTTTCTAGTCCCTGCTATTGGTCTTAATAGTAAGTGACCATCAACAAGTTTTACCATAACCTCAGGTGAACTTCCTGCTATACAGAAGTCCTCAAATTCAAGGAAAACTAAATAAGGACTAGGATTTTTACTTCGAAGTGATCTATAAAAACTTAAGTTATCAACTTTTGCTTTTTGTACAAATCTGTTTGACATTAAAATTTGGAAAACATCTCCAGATTTAATCATTTCTTTAGATTTTGCAACCATTTCAAAAAATTCATCTTTTGTGAAGTTGAATTTTCCTTCATCTAAAATTTCAGCTTTTTTAGGTGCTTCATATTTGTAAGGTGTATAAAGTTCTTGTTCAATTTTATCTAATTCTTCTTTTGCTGAATCTACAGATGTAAGCATAATAAGTTTAGATGTCTTATGTGAAAAACCTAAAATAATTGTAGGTCTAATTAAGTCTAAATCAGGAATATTCAGTTGGTCTTCTAGTTTATCCATTGATTTTTTAAGTGTTGGTTCAAACTCTTTTCCAATATCATAACCAATATTTCCAATAAAACCATCCACAAAACCAATTCCTAGTTCTTGAGCTTTTTGTTTATAAAAATCTTTATCAAAGTTTTTATAATAGTTTTGTAGAAATTTTAAAGGGTTGGAATCTACTTCTTTTACAAGACCCTCTTCATTTTTAAAGTAACATACACCATCTTTGTACCAAACCCTCTCTCTATCTTTAATAACTATAAAAGAGTAGTTACCATCACTAGAATTGATAGTACTTTCAAATAAAAATGTTACATCATTTTTATATAGGGCTTTAACCTTTTCATAAATTGAAACAGGTGTAAATTGGTCTAAAAACAGTTCTTTACTATAAAAATTCATTAATCATCCAGTTTAAAATTTAAGAACATAAGCACTGCTTAGGTTCAGTTTTTTCTTAATTTCATCAATACTCTGTTTAGCAATAGCTCTTGAAGAGTATGGACCTATTAGTACTTTATTGTACATTTTACCTTTTACTTCAACTTTATATATTTTATATTTTAAATTAGCATCTCTAATTTTACTTATATAATTAGCACTTGGAGTTTTAGTAAAGGCACCAATTTGTACAAAGTAACCTTTTGGTGCTGCATCAGAAGTGCTTTGCATTAAATCTTTAATACTCTTTTTAGGCTCTTCTTTTTTTACTACTTTAGGTTCTTCTTTGATTATCTCTTTTTTTATTTCTTCTTTTTTCTCTTCTACTTCTTTTTTCTTTTGCTCTTTAATTTTAGCAATTGTAGCATCTAAGTCACTCTCTTGAATAGAAGACTCTTCTTTTGGTTTTTCTTCTTCTTGAATAACACTTTGTTTAATTTCATTTAGTTTTTCTTCAGAGATTATCTCTTCATCATCACTACTTTTTTTAACTCTGTCATTCATGATTTTTTGGAAGTTTTCTTCAATATTTGCATCTTCTCCAGATTGAGAGAACTCTGTTCCATTTTGATTTGATGTAAAAGGATCTTCTTTTGGACTATCAGTTAAAAGGCGAATTACTATGATAGTTAATAAAAATACAACAACTAGTACTAAACCTAAAATTAAATATTTTTTCTTATTCTCTTCATTTGATTTTGAAGATTGAAGCATAATATTATCTAATTCTTGTTCAGTTGGGTCTTCATGAACTCTTTGAGATTTAGCAGAAACATTATTTAGATTAGGAGAAGTTGAAGAACCAATTTGGCTCTCAACTTCTTCTAATTCATTTAGTTTTTGTTCTAATTCTTCTCTTTCTTGATGTACTTGGATTTTTTTTAAAAAATCATCGCCTTTAATTTCCATTATTGATCCTTATTTATCAAAATTTAGTAAGTAGACTGATTGTAAATAACAAAGTTAGAAGCTAAGTCTTTAAGTTCAGCTTTAACACTTGCTTGTAATTCAGTGTTTTCAATATCATCTAATACATCAGCAATTTTGTTTGCAATGAATTCAAACTCTTTCTCTTTCATTCCTCTTGCTGTTAATGCTGGTGATCCAATTCTAACACCTGATGTTACAAATGGTGATCTTGTTTCACCTGGTACTGTGTTTTTATTTACTGTGATACCTGCATTTTGTAATGCTGCATCTGCATCTTTACCTGAGAAATCTTTGTTTAAGAAAGATACTAATACTAAGTGGTTATCTGTTCCACCTGATACTATGTCATATCCTCTTGAAACTAATACTTCACCTAATTTTGCTGCATTTGCTTTTACTTGCTTAGCATAGTCTTTCCACTCAGGAGCTAAAATCTCTTTAAATGCTACTGCTTTTGCAGCCATTACATGTACTAATGGTCCACCTTGTAATCCTGGGAAAATTGCTGAATTAATTTTCTTTGCAATCTCTTCATCATTAGTCATAATCATACCACCTCTTGGACCTCTTAAAGTCTTGTGAGTTGTAGTAGTAACTACGTCTGCATATGGGAATGGAGATTGGTGCTCACCTGCAGCAACTAATCCTGCAATGTGTGCGATATCTGCAAATAAAATTGCTCCTACTGCATCTGCAATTTCTCTGAATTTAGAAAAATCAATCTCTCTTGCGTAAGCTGAAGCTCCACATACAATGATTTTTGGTTGAGTAATTTTAGCAATTTCCATTACTTTATCATAGTTAATTCTACCATCTAATTCAACACCGTAGTAGAATGCTTGGTAGTTTTTACCTGAGAATGATGGTTTAGAACCGTGAGTTAAGTGACCACCATGAGATAAATCCATACCTAAGATTTTATCACCAGCTTTTAATAATGCAGCATAAACTGCACCATTTGCTTGAGAACCTGAGTGAGGTTGAACGTTAGCATAGTTACATCCAAAGATTTCACAAGCTCTGTCAATTGCTAATTGCTCAGCAGCATCAGCAAATTCACATCCACCATAATATCTTTTATAAGGGTAACCTTCTGCATATTTGTTTGTAAAAACAGAACCCATTGTTTCCATAACTGCTGGAGAAGTAAAGTTCTCTGATGCAATCATTTCTAAATGTGTTGTTTGTCTTTCTAACTCTTGCTCAACGATATCAAATATCTCTTTATCTGCCTCTTTTAATGATGCGCTTGATATGTAGCTCATTTTCTACCTTTTTAATT